>CALLOA010000100.1 GCA_938005265.1 uncultured Granulosicoccaceae bacterium | reverse complement strand
GAGACGGCTGAGAGTAAAAACGGTGCTGAAGGGAGATACACAGGCGTTTGCGCTTGCGTGAAATAGCTAAACACGCGGGTCATCACAAACGGGCTGATAATGGTCGCGATCGCAGTCAGTGAACTCAAGGCACCTTGTAATTCACCCTGTGTGTTATCAGCAACACTATTACTCAGCAGTCCCTGTAGTGCTGGCATTGCGACTGCGCTGAACACACTGATTGGCATAAAGGCGAAAACATGCCAAGTTTCCGTCATCCAGGGGTAAACCAGGAAGGTCAGCAGATGCATGCACATACCGAAGATAGCAGTGATTTTTTCTCCAAAACGTTTCAGAATAGTGCCGATTAGCCCGCCTTGCACAATCACAATACCGAAACCGTATGCTGCCAGTGAAATCCCGACCATACGAGCATCCCAACCAAATTGTGCGCGCCCGAAAAATGCCCAGATAGCCGGATAAACGAAGAAGGCAATACTGAGTAGCAAATAAACCATCAGCATAGGCATTAGTCCCGGTAATTTCTTCATTTGCATAAACGCACCGAAAGGATTAGCACGCCGCCAGTCAAATGAACGTCTGTTTTTCTTGTCAACTGACTCGGGCAATACAAAATAACCAAAGAGCATATTGGCGAAGGCTAATGCTGCAGCCGCATAGAAGGGTGCCCGGGAGCCGTATTCCGCCAACAGCCCACCCAGAAGTGGCCCGAGGATGAAACCAACACCAAAGGCGGCTCCAAGCAGTCCGAAGTTTTTAGCTTTGTCTTTACCGGTGGAGATATCCGCCATATAAGCTGCCGCGGTTGATTGAGTTGCAGCGGTAATACCTCCGATGAATCGCCCTAAAAAGAGCAGCCACATTGATTGCGCTAATGCCATAACCAGGTAATCCAGCGACATGATAAACAGAGCAATCAGAAGTACAGGTCGGCGACCGTAGGCATCGGACAGTCCACCTACAGTAGGTGAAAACACAAACTGATTGATGGCGTAAACGACAGTCAACATGCCGCCCCACAGGGCAGCCTGGCTTAAATCAAAATTACCAACCTCCTGTATCAGGTCGGGCATGACCGGCATGATGATTCCGATTCCCATGGAATCGAGAACTACGGTTATAAAGATAAAATAGACAGGCATTCGCATAGCAGGGTCCGAATGCGGAAACTCTGTCCGCATTCATTACGGTATTCTTTGGAAGAGCAACGAGTTTGACGAGTTGATCGGGTTAGTTAGTAGCTTACCAGTGTAGCTGTGAAACCGCTCAGTCAGGTCGAATCGGCAGATAGCTGCGCGGATTAGCCTAACTCAAAATCATTTGTAATTGCCGGGATCGTGCAACCAGTTGATCACTTTCATCCCAAAGAGCGCCGTCTTCGATAAAAAGATCACCGTGCAGGTCATCAACGGTAAACGCACCTTTTATCCATTCGGATTCCGGTAGTCTGCGAACATGTACCGATAGTTCCAATGTGGGAACCCAGCCGATTTGCCCGTAAAGTGTAAATATCGAAGGCGGAAAGGCATCGCAGAAAAGCTGTAGCGCCATTAAATCTGCTGGGCGTTCATCTTTAAACCTTACCCAGCCTGTCATAATGGCCTTATCCTGGTTTCCGGATTCAGCGTATTGCGGGTCTACGCGGATATCCAGGCGATCCATTATCGGTAGCTCAACCGCTTGAGCCAATTCCAGTCGTGATGTGCACTGGTCCGGTGCTGGTAAATCTGGGGGCGATAGTGCGATGTTTCGGGCATTGCCCGCAACATCATCCTCTTCGTTACCATCTATAGTGCCGAATGTGGCAGTGCATGTGATTCTGGGCTTGCCATCCTGCTCCATAGTGCCTGTAAGCGTTGCGGTGCGTCTGCCGAGCCGCACGATACTCACTTTGAGATCAGCCGGGGTGTCTGGCAACCCGGGACGAAGATAGTGAGTTGTTGTCGCAATGGCGTGCGGGGTTTCGGGCACCATTTTAGCCATTGCTCTCAACAAGCAGGCGAGCAAATAGCCACCATTGGGATTCGTACCGATATTCCAATGAGGTGCCAGCTTGAGTTGCCAGTGATTCTCTGAAATTTGCCTGGATTCTGTTTCCCTGTCGAATTCGTAAATCATATGTTTAATCAGACCTGTAGTCGAAGCGCAACTCTGTATAGCATAGGTGCATACTTGATAACAGCTTAACCTGTGGTGATAAGACCCGCGGCGTTTGGATTCGAATATGACAATAAAAACGAGCAACTTTGAATCCGTCAACGAAGCAGACGCTGATGAGAAAACCTGCGTTGTATTCGAAGATATCAAATCTACCATGGGTGTTGCGCTAGTAAATCAGGTATGGCGGCGCTTCGCAGTTATACCTGCTGTATTAGAAGTTTCATGGCAAACTCTGAAACCTTATTACCAGGATGGGGCAATAATTGATGAAGCCTGGAAGTTAAGGCAGGAGTTGAAGCTGCTCTCTTTGGGCCCAATTATCAGCCCGGAAAGCGAAAACTTGAAATCGGAGCTAAAAGACGCTGCAGTAATTGATGATGTGCTGAGAACCTATGAACGCGGTAACGCGCAGAATCTGATAGCGCTTTGTCTATTGCAGGAAGCGCTTGAATCTTTGGTGCCTGAGTCTCTGGTTAATCGGGGTGAGGACCGGGTTTTTGGTGACCATGAGCGGTCAAATTTACGTTTGGATGCTATTCAAACTGCCGAGCAAACATCCGATGCGGTGTTCGCCGATATACCGAATCTGCCGCGATTGGATGCGCTACCGGAAGATATGCAGGCGCTGGTTGCGAGAGCATCACTAACCTGGGTGCCGTCCAAATATGTTGGATTACAGCCAAGTGTATTTCGTCATCTATCTTATTGGCCAGATCTACTGTTGCTTTTTGCTGACCGGCTGGAACAAAATGAAACTGGTTCCGTCGATAGCATTGATCAACTTGCCTCACGTGCCTTGGTTGCAGCGAAAGCCACCGCCAGAGAGCAATCAGTACCAAACGACAGCCTGATGCGGCTGAGCAACGCAGAACGTCTCTGGTTGCAGCAAGAGCTGCAAGTTTTTATTGAAGTCATGTTGGCAAGAGGTGTTGTGATCGTACCAAGTCTTCGTTCATTGCTTCGATAGTTCTGGCAGACCCGATTCTATGTAAGCACTGATTGTCTTTCATAATGCCTATTTAATGATGCCGGTATGATGTAATGAAAAAAAGAAAAACACTGGAATCCGATCGAATTATTCTTCGCCAATGGAAAGATTCCGATATTCCGGTTTTTGCGGAATTGAACGCCGATAGCGAAGTCATGCGTTACTTTCCTGAAACCCGAACTGAACAACAAACCAGAGACATGGTTTCTGTAGTCTCGGCGGGAATCAATAAGACCGGTTGGGGTTTTTGGGCGGCTGAGCTGAAAAAGAGTGGTGAATTTATAGGGTTTGTAGGGCTTAATGCTGCTCCTGCCGATTTGCCTTTCTCGCCCTGTGTAGAGGTTGGCTGGCGTTTGCACCGAAAATACTGGGGAAACGGGTACGCCACCGAAGCGGGGAAAATCTCACTGGCCTACGCTTTTGAGCAACTTGAACTGAATGAAGTTGTATCGTTCACCACTCAATCAAACGTTAAATCAAGGCGAGTTATGGAACGACTGGGTATGAAAAATACTGGAAGGAATTTTAAATACCCTGATGTTCCTGCTGATCACCCGTTGTCCGAGCACGTTTTGTACAGTATAAGCAATACACAATGGCAGGTTGGAACGCTGTAAGCTGTAGGCATTGAGCCCATAAAATTCGAGGTATTGCCTTTTTTTCTATCCTGGCTTGAAGCCACCCTTGTAAGAAGGGTGGCTTGCCATGCTTGATCGTATACCATCGAATAGAGCTCTATCGAAAAGAGCTACTTTGCTTCTTCCGGGTATATGAACGGTAAAACAAAGTCGATAGCTGCATCCATACCAAGCTTTGGAAATGCCTCAGTCAAGCCGCTTTTAAAGTCCTTTCCGGTTTTGGCCGTTTCTAATAATTCTCCTGCCTTGCTAAGCCACGCGATATTAGTGTCATAAACAGCTGAGTCCGTTGTTGTTCCGTGACCAGATAAAACAATCGGGTAGTCAGCACCAACTGCCTTTAGGTCGTTCAGTGCTTTAATCCAGCTGGGTGGCTGACCGGCGAGTATCATGTGTACGCCGCTGTAGACTATATCTCCAACTGATACGACACCGAAGTCAGGCAATTTGGTTACTAGCTGTTCTTCAGCTTCTGCATTCTTGACGGATTCAAACAGAAAGTTGATACCGTCAATTGTAGTCGGGCCGGGGAGCAGTGCTGTCGGGACGACAAATGTGCTTGCGATAGCATCACCAAACTGCGCTTTTTTTTCATCAATCTCTGTTTGGCCTTGTGCCTTGATTTTTTTTGCTACTGATTCCAGTGCATAGACATTGATATCGTTGAATGCTTCACTACCCAGAAAATGATCAGGGTGCTCATGTGTTATTACCAACCGTTCTATCGGCTTACCCAAGCTGTCAGCATAAGCCCGGTAGTCTTTTGCCATTGGTAGTATAAATTGCGTGTCGATCAGTACGAGCTGATTGGCAAGCTCTATAATGTGGGTGTTGTTAGCGAAGACTTGCTGGGGCGAGAGATAGCTGTGGACCTTTATATCACCTAGATCATTAACGGTGACAGTTGCACCAGTTTCGCGCTTTATGGTTGAGCTTTCAGCGATAGCATGAGTGCTGATTGAAGACAACACCATAGTTATTACGGCAAATATTTTTATCATATCCATTCCTTTTAGCAGGCTAAATAGTAGAGTCAGTCTGTGTATACGACTTCTACGGAAATGATATTCAGCGACAGTCGTTACAACACACCACGAAGCATAATCGTCAATATGGATAAGAATAAGAGGTGAAAAACTTAATTGATTGTTCTGCTGTAGAGAACAATCGATAGGTATTGACGAAGGACGGATATACTGTGCTTCTATTTATCCGCTGGTGCTATTGTCGGCTAGAAAGCGAACAAATAGTAAGGCTAAACTTTCTCGTCTTGATCGATCCGGCCAGACTGCTTGTAACGACAAAGGCTTGGTTGACCAGTCTGGCAATACATGCACTAAATCCCCGTGCGCAATGCCGCGGCTGGCCAGACTTTCAGGAATCATGGTCAAGCCCTGGTGGCGTATTGCGAACTCGTACAGAGCATAAGCCGAGTCTACTTCAAGATTGTGTTTACACAGCACACTCTCTGTTTGCCCGTTTTCAGATACAAACTCGGCTCGCTCTCCGCGCATGGAGAAATGAACCCAATCCCAACTTTCAAGATCCAGAGGTGAAAGTGGTTGGGGCTTTGAGTTTACATAATCGGGACTTGCGACCAACAGGCGTTTTGCGTGCCCGATTTTACGTGACATCAGTTCACTGTCTTTCAACCATCCGGCCCGAATTCCGACATCAAAGCCTTCCTTTATCAGATCCTGTGGGTGGTCAGAAAAATTGAGTTTAAGCGATATTCTTTTGTAGCTATTTGAAAACTCCGACAGGGTTGTCATCATTTCCGTCTGAGTAAGAAATGCCGGGGCTGTGACGCGAAGTTCACCAGTAGGCTCTTCCGATACAAAATTCAATGCATCAAGACCTGCTTCTGCCTCATGCAGCATTTGGGTAACTTTTGGGTAGAGCACCTCTCCTTCACTCGTCAGAGATATTCGCCTTGTAGAGCGATAAAGTAGGGTAACGCCCAGATCTTTCTCCAGATCAGCTACTATTTGGCTAACGCGTGACGGGGCAAGATCAAGATGAAGTGCAGCTGCACGAAATGAACCTCTGTCTACCACACTGGCAAAAATAGCAAGACTTTTAAGTTTTTCTATCATTGCGGATAACTTCGGCTAATTCTCACACTCACGCTTATTTTTGAGTAAAAAATAATAGCTTTTTATTTTGCAAATTTGCTTGCTGCTAATCAGTTGATAACCACAAGAACCAGGCACCTGTAGTTTACTTCAATCCTTTGTGTGTTACTTGATTCTGGAATTTGTGAAATTTGCAGAGCGAGGGTTTGTGGCTATTGGAAGTTTTCCCCTTGCAAGTATGAAATATTAGACTGTTCTCTACAAGTGAACAGTCTGTTCTGTCAACGCGCGCTAGGTCAAGTACCTGCGCAGCACGTGACTTAAGCTATCAACTATTGCTACTGCCACAAGGATGATCAACAACAGAGCACCCACTTGTGCATAGTCGAGGATTCGCAGGGAACCTATCAACTCTGTGCCAATACCACCGGCGCCAACCATGCCCATGACTGTCGAGGCGCGAAAGTTATACTCCCAACGATACATGGTGATGTCTGCAAATTGCGGCAGGACCTGCGGTAGCACAGCATGTGTGATCACCTGCGCCTTTGACGCACCAGTGGAACGGGCAGCTTCGATGGGTCCCTGATTACTGTGCTCGATGGCCTCTGCAAAAAATTTCCCTACCATGCCTATTGAATGCAATCCAAGTGCTAGAACACCGGAGATCATTCCAAAGCCAACGGCGGCTACAAATACAATTCCGAGGATGAGTTCAGGGATTGCCCGCAGAGTATTCAAGATGGTGCGTGCAAACCACCGCACGTACCGGTTAGATGACGTTTTTGGTGCTGCGAGTAAAGCTAATGGTACCGACAGTACAACTGCGATAGTGGTGCCGGCCACTGACATGGCAATAGTGTCGATGAGAGGTTTTATCCAGTCTCGCCACCGGGAAAAGTCAGGTGGCAGCATCTCGGTAAACAATGTGCCGATGGCCGGGATGCCCTGTGCTATCCGGTCTGCATCCAGCGCACCGGTAAACCACAGCGATGCCAAAGCAACGAACAGGATCAATGCAACGGTGACATAACGTTTTTGACGTGCTCGTTTTTCGTTTAGAAGTACCTTGTTTAGGATTGCGTCGTTTTGAAGTACATTACCGCTCGCATCATTCTCTTGCCCTGCCTGCATTAGTTTTCTATTAAACCAAAGGTGCAGGGCGCGGTCGAAACACGCCTTGTAAGATAGCTAATGGGCCGTCCCGAAAATTGTTGAGCAAGATGACCCATGGGTAATGCTATTGCACAACAGTTTTACGAATAGCGCGAATAATGTTGTAGTCGGAATCAACAATGCTGGCGAAGCCATCTGCCTTGAATGGCTTTAGCACAGCGTCGCCCTCTGGAGTGCCCGGTTTTAATTCGTAGAAAGATTGCTTGATGGCGTCACGTAAAGCGGCGGACAGGTCGGTTCTTACCACCCATGGGTATTGGGGGATTTCGTCCGAATAACCAAGGACGGTGATTTTGCTGGAGTCGATACTGTTGTTTTCTATAAGGCGCTCGAAGATTGGACGGCTAAGCCCGCCAACCGTTGCATTGCCGCGCTGAACATTGATTGCCACAGCATCGTGGGAGCCGACATAGTTTGACTTGTAATCTGTTTTATCATTCACACCAACCTTTGACAAAGTGTACTTGGGCGCAAAGTGTGAAGAGGTTGATGCGGGATCGCCAAAGGCAATATCAATTCCACTGCCTTTTATTTCATCAAGTTTGCTCGGCCCGTTTTCTGCGTTCGAGATCAGCACGGACTGATAAGTGGTAGAGCCGTCTTTTACCCTGGCAGCAAACGGCTCGATATCGATGTCGCCACCCTGCATCTTGTCTTTTGCGATGGTGTAGGATGCCGGCCCGAAATAAGCTATGTCAATTCGCCCAAAGCGAACGGCTTCAATCATTGATGAGTAGTCAGTAGTCACTACTAGTTCAACTTCTTTACCGAGCTGCTTTTCCAAATAGGAAGCAAGTGGCTTGTTGTCTTGAATAATGGTTGCAGCATTTTCATCCGGCAGCAATGCCACTTTCAGTACATCAGGATCGTAGTCACCTGCAGAAGCGGCCCCAGAGGCCAGTAGCGGGAGTAACAAGGTGGATTGAAGAAATAGTCGACGTAACATCAATGTAGTTCCAAGTAATATAGATTAGGTTTTTTGGTAGATTCTGTTCACGCTGTTCGCATCTAATTGATCAGCTGTGCCGTCAAACACGATTTTACCATTAGATAAGCCGATAATTCGATCTGCAAACTGACGTGCGTATTCCAGCTGATGCAGACTGATAACAATGGAAGTGTCATCCTGCCGGCAAATTTTTGTGAGGTGTGTCAGTACTTGCAATGATGTTTCAGGGTCAAGTGATGCTACTGGCTCATCAGCCAAAATCATCTCTGGTTCCTGTGCCAGTGCCCGTGCAATACCCACTCGCTGTTGCTGGCCGCCAGATAACTGGTCACATCGCACCAGCGCTTTATCAAACAACCCGACGCGATCCAGGCAACGCAGTGCCAACTCACGTTCGCGTCTGGTAAACGGTAACAAGGTGCGCCACGAGTGGTGATGGCCAAGCCTTGCAGTCAGCACATTTTGCAATGCACTCCAGCGACCGATAAGTTGATGCTGCTGAAAAATCATGGCACAGCGTCGCCGATGCTGACGGATACAGACCTGATTATCTAATCGATCGAAGGTTTGCGATTTGACGTCTCCGGTGGTTGGTGTGACCAGCAGATTCAGCGTTCGCAACAAGGTGGATTTCCCAGCACCTGATGGCCCGAGCAAGACTGTGACGGCGTTCGAATTTAGTTGTAAGTCTACGTTTTGAAGGGCCACTACTCCTGAAGCGTACGCGACGGTTACATCTGCTAATGCAAGTACAGGGGGCTGCATGACTTTTGACAATTGCCGGGTGCCGTGATCTGGCTGTTAGATTTGTTATTGTTGTGAATACTTCTAATGAATTCGACTTATATCTCAGGGAAAAGTTTCGGACATGTGAGTGCTAAGTAGAATGACTGTAAACTGATTCTATGGGTCACTGTTGAAGAGTCCGATGAGCGAAAAGAGGTGTTTCAGACCGAGCGCAACGCTTAAGGGCTGTTTTTTACCCAGAGCTAGGCACAGAAGCTGAAGCGTAAGGGTACAATCGCAATACGTTGCTTTGGGGTAGGAATTGCTACTCAGTGTGAGCAGCTCACCTTGGCTGTCAGTGTTTGTTGTCAGCTTTTTCGTTATATACACTCAACAAACGATTAGCCGCAGAGCCGGCATTTAATTCCCCTTGGTCCAGAGATTCCAGTATGTCTGGCAGAATTTCTATAATTTGCGGATGCGAGTGAATATCTGCCAGTAACTGTTGTTCGATCAGTGACCACATCCATTGACGTTGCTGCTGTTGGCGGCGTGAATCGAATTCCCCGCTCGCTGTGAGTTTTGTGCGAAAACTCGTGACCTGCTGCCAGACATTGTCGACTCCGTGGCTGTGTAATGCACTGCAAGTCATCACCGGAGGTGACCATGTCTGGCTCTGTGGCTGCATGATCTGTAAAGCTCGCTGGTAAGCAGAAGCTGCTTCACTGGCGGCACGTTGTCTGTCCGGGTCATCGGGGTCGCATTTGTTGATGACCAGCATATCGGCAATTTCGATGATGCCTTTTTTTATGCCCTGCAGTTCATCACCTGCGCCGGGTAGCATCAGCGCCATGAAAAAATCAACCATTGATGCAACGGTTATTTCCGATTGGCCTACGCCCACGGTTTCAACGATGATGACATCAAAGCCTGCTGCCTCACACAACAACAGCGTTTCGCGCGTCATGCGGGTAACACCGCCCAGCGCACCGCTGGTTGGGGAAGGGCGGATATAAGCGTCGTCCATCATGCTAAGTCGCTGCATTCGGGTCTTGTCACCCAGTATGCTGCCGCCACTTCGAGAACTGGTGGGGTCAATTGCCAGCACGGCTACTTTTAATCCCTGCTTGATCAGATACAGGCCTAATGCCTCGATAAATGTGCTTTTTCCGACTCCCGGCACACCGCTTATGCCAATGCGCATGGCGTTACCGGTCATGGGTATCAGGCGATCAAGCAGCTGGTTTGCTTTTTTACGATCATCGGGCCGGCTTGATTCAATCAGCGTGATTGCACGCGCCAATGTTGCCCGGTTGGCCTCCTGAATGCCCAGCACAAAATCGTCTTCTGACAATATGCGGCGTGGCCTGACGGGCGATTCGTTCATGGAAGGTGTTTCATCATGCTGCGTTCGTGTAGCCAAGTGCGGTGTTCAACTTTTGCAATAAATCAATCGCAGCTTCACTTATTACAGTGCCCGGTGGAAATATCGCTGCTGCTCCGGCCTCATGCAACGCGTCGAAATCCTGTTGCGGAATGACACCACCAACGGTTACCAGAATATCGTCACGGCCCAGTGCTTCGAGATGTTTGCGCAGTTCGGGTACGAGAGTCAGGTGAGCTGCTGCCAGTGAGCTCGCACCGATAATATGCACATCATTTTCAACCGCTTGTTTGGCGACTTCCTCAGGTGTCTGAAACAGCGGGCCTATATCAACATCGAAGCCCAGATCAGAGAACGCACTGGCGATAACTTTTTGCCCACGGTCATGGCCGTCCTGACCCATTTTTGCCACCAGGATTCGTGGTCTGCGGCCTTCGTTCTGTTCAAATGCCGTAATCATGGCGTCGAGCTTTTCCACGCTGCCTCCGGGTTGTTTGTTACCGAGTTCGCGGCGGTAAACACCTTGTATGGATCTGATTTCTGCAACATGCCGGCCAAAGCTATTCTCGAGCGCGTCTGACATCTCGCCCACCGTGGCTTGTGCACGGGCTGCGTCAACCATCAGTGCCAGCAGATTGTTGTCCGAATCCGCAGCACCTGACGGTGTATTAGCCGCTGCATCCTGCAGTGCCTGAAGGGCTCGTTTGTGTGCTACAGCATCACGCCCGGCGCGTAATTCCTTTAGTTGTTGTATCTGTTGCTCACGTACAGCCGAATTATCAACCTGGCGCACGTTGATCGTATCCTGCGTCGGTGGCGTGTACTTGTTAACACCCACGACGGTTTGTTGCCCGCTATCTATACGTGCCTGCGTTTGCGCTGCAGCCTGTTCGATTCTGAGTTTCGGTATACCGCGCTCAATGGCTTTCGCCATGCCGCCAGCCTTTTCTACTTCCTCTATATGTTGCCAGGCGCGTTGAGCCAGATCAGCAGTCAGTTTCTCCATAAAGTAACTGCCTCCCCAGGGGTCAGCCGGGTGGCAGGTGCCGCTCTCCATTTGTAAAAGCAATTGGGTATTACGCGCAATGCGCGCAGCATGGTCAGAGGGCAGGGCCAGTGCTTCATCCAGCGCATTGGTATGTAGCGATTGTGTATGGCCCTGAGTTGCAGCCATTGCTTCAATGCAGGTGCGGGTTACATTGTTGTAGATGTCCTGCGCCGTCAGGCTCCAGCCGGATGTCTGGCAATGCGTGCGTAAGCTGCTTGATTTCGGATTTTGCGGGTTGAATTGCGAGACCAGCTTTGACCATAACAGTCGTGCTGCACGCATTTTGGCAATCTCCATATAGTAGTTCATGCCAATTGCCCAGAAAAAAGACAGGCGTGGCGCAAAACTGTCGATATCCATGCCAGCATCGATACCACGACGTAAATATTCAACGCCATCGGCCAGGGTGTAGGCAAGTTCCAGATCAGCAGTAGCTCCGGCTTCCTGCATGTGGTAGCCGGAAATGGATATGCTGTTGAACTTGGGCATGTTTGCCGCTGTATAGGCGAATATATCCGAGATGATGCGCATCGAGGGTGCTGGTGGATAGATATAGGTGTTTCGCACCATAAACTCTTTCAGAATATCGTTCTGAATTGTACCTGTGAGTTGTTCAGGCTTCACACCTTGCTCTTCACCAGCCACAATAAAGAGCGCCAGAATTGGCAGAACCGCTCCGTTCATTGTCATTGAAACGCTCATCTTGTCCAGGGGGATGCCATCGAACAAAGTGCGCATATCAAGAATGGAATCGATGGCAACGCCAGCCATACCGACGTCTCCGGCCACTCGCGGGTGATCGGAATCGTAACCCCGGTGTGTAGCCAGATCGAAGGCAATGGATAATCCTTTCTGCCCGGCTGCCAGATTGGCCCGGTAGAAAGCGTTACTTTCTTTTGCTGTGGAAAATCCCGCGTATTGCCGGATGGTCCAGGGCCGCGATACATACATGGTGGGGTAGGGGCCGCGAACAAAAGGTGCGATACCGGGAAAAGTATCAATAAATCCTAGGCCTTCAGTATCGCTGGCAGTGTAGGCAGACTTGATATCAATGCCCTCCAGCGTTTCCCATGGATGGCCTGCAGTAGCGTTTGTGGCGCTCGATGCGAATTGATGGGTACGTGCTGCGTTAGAGGAAGCCGTATCCGTATCCGTATCTATAGCCGGAGCGGCGATTGTCGTGAAATCGGGGAAATCCGTTTTGCTCATGATCTGCTCCCGTTTTTACCAGCTGAATTTTCCCCAGTCACCGCGTGATTGCTTGCCGGAGCAATTCCCAGGCTTGCCTGAATTGCGGATAACTTCTCAAGCGCATTGCAACCCAGATAAATCTCATCATCGCACAGATCTTTTTCAACTAACGTTTTGCTGCGGCCTGCCAGTACAATGCGAGTCGCGCCGGCGGCGCGTAGATGGGCGAAAAAACTGGCGTCAAGTTGTTCATAGTTTTTATCACTTGAGCAAACCGTTACAACACCAGAGCTTGCTGATATCAAATCGGCTTTAAGCTTTTCTAAAAAAACTGAATCAATTTGATCTGGCTGGGCAAGCCCCGATTCAATGCAGCTGATGCCCGCTGCTGCGAATAGATTGCTGCTGAAACCGGCACGGCCGCGATAGTCGCTGCCTGCTCCCAGGTTCAATATCAGCACGGCAGGTTTTTGCTCGTTTTGTTTTTCGTATTGCCAGCTGGCAATACGCAGTTTTTCGAAAGCTGTGCTCGTGCGCCATAGCGACGATTCGTCGCTGCCTTGTTCAAAGGCTTGCTGCTCGAGTGAAGCAAACTCGCTGACACCTACAATCGGGGATTGGCGCGTGGCCAGTTGGTGTAGTCGCTTCTGTCCGGTATCACTAATACGCTGTGCGATGGAGCCAGACTGTATGGCTGCGGGCATACCTCCTTCCTGCTCGATTTGCTGGAATATTTGCCAGCCTGTGGCCACAAGTTCCGACGTCAGTGATTCCATATAGGGTGAGCCACCCAATGGGTCAGCTACACGATGCAAATTGGATTCTTCGAGTAATACCATTTGTATGTTACGTGCAACTCTGCGTGCGAATTCATCAGGTTGCTGTAAGGGGTAGTCCTGCAGCATTGATGAATGGTGTGCTTCAACGGAGATGCAATCTGCCCCTCCTATGGCAGCAGCACTGCAAGCCAGTGTGTTGCGTAGCTGGTTGTTGTCAGCATCGAGCCGCGACAACATACGTTGTGATGTGTGTGCGTGTATGTAGGCATGCTCATGGTCGTTGCCATTGCCGGGCAAGTTGTGCCCTTCATCGTTTGTGAATTGCTGGCAGATGTATGCCCACAGTTCCCGCATGGCACGCAGCTTGGCAACACCTGTGAAGAACTCAGTATCAACGGCAAAGTGAAAAACGATCTGTTTTCGTGCAGTAGTCAAATCCATTCCGGCTGACAGTAAGGCTTTCAAGTGGTGTACACCGGTGGCGCAGGCAATGCCGAGCTCCTGTACCGTGTTCGCACCCAGATTGTGCCAAGGCCGGGTGTCTGCGGCTGCCGTCCTGATCTGAGGGTAATCAGTGGCGAAACGGTTGCTTAGCCTGACCAGTTCTGCCGTCGCGTCAGCCACGTCAGTTATATCGTGTAAACCGGAAACTACGCTATCAACCAGTGGGTCAATATTGCAGGCTACAGAGAGCTTGGCAGCATCGATACCACGGTTACTGGCCAAATTCACAAGCCATTCAAGCGCTTCGGCTGGCGTAGCGCCGGGTTCAAAACCAACACTGATTAAATCCAGGTAAACGCTATCGAGTAATGTTTCAATATCCTGTGCTGTACGCAGCGCAATCCCGTAATTTGATGTTGTTCGCTGTGGCAGCAAATGAATGGAGGTAGCGCCGCTTTGCAATTCCTGCAGAATCGCCTCGTTAGCCACCGCAGGATCAGGTGTGCGAATTATCTGCCTGATGTCCCATGGAGTTGCGCTTTCCGCATTGCGTCTGGCCAATGCCGGAGCATACTCGGTGGCGTTGCTGCTACGCGAGTAGAGGGGCTCGATTTCGATTCCGTCGAGCGTGGTTTTGGTGATTTTCGCCAGAGCGTTTGCAACTGCCCGGGGTTCAGTTGGAGAGCCCTTGCTGTCGATCAGCAATGCCTCCCAGGCTTCGCGGGAATTGCCAGCAAACGTCTCAGTCAGGTCAAATAGCATTTTCGACATGCCGGTATTTTTTCCGCAGGATTGGTTACAGCTGATATTTTAGCCGCTATCTGTAGCGCTGACCACAAGGCCTTTTAACGCCTTGCCAGCGGGTTAATGGCAGCTTGCAGCAAGCTAGGCCCATTTTTTATCAGCCTCTTTTTAGCCGTCTTATATGAAACCGTGCTGGGTGCAGCAATTGCAGGTAGCTTGCGCACTTTTTATCCAGTTTGGTGTTTGCAGTGATTTGAGCTACCAGCAATTCAGCGCAGATAGCTGCAACGCACAGTCCCCTGGAGCCAAAGCCACCATTAACAAAAAAGCCCGGCAGATATTGAGCTGGCGCATAGTTGGATACAGCACGGCCGTGATGCAGGTCAGCGTACTCCTGGCTGAAAAACTGACAGTCTGGCAAGGCACCTGTTACAGGGAGCCTGTCGGGTGTTGTTGCTCTGACTCCAACCCAATGGTTGATGGTATTGATGTTGTCGGGTGATGGACGCTCGGCCAACTGATCACCGAGCAACTGGTAGATGCCCAGAATATTCTCGTCGTCATCCGTTTCCAGTATCGTCGCTTTATCATTGTTTCGATCAAAGCTGGCTCCAATTTGCCAATGCTGTTGTCTGCATTTTGTGGGTGATGATTTGCTCGGCTGCAAGTGTGAGTTTCGTTGTGGTATCAAATAGTGATGACCACAAAGGGGAATGGCGGGACTCAGGCGATTGCCAACTTCGATCTCTGTTGTTTGGCCACGGGCTGGCGTGATGCTGAGTTCCTGTGTGCTTGGGAAATTGCTTAAAGATGCACCGTTCGCAAGGACAACAAGTGGTGCGCTGAGTGTTTGTTTGTTATTCGAAACAAGCCATTCTTGGTCTAGCAATGATAACTTTGTCACCTCAAATGAATAGTTCGTACTAATGCCCGGATGTTCAAGCAGCGTCTTGCAAACAGCTGCAATATCAACAGTACAAGCGCTCGGGAAAAATAATCCGCCTGAAGGCAAATCGACGCCGCACAACTTGCTTGCATCATTCTGTGCAAGCGGTCTTACCTGTGCCGATTCATGATAACTATTGGAATTACGCGTTAGTTGCAATGCACCTGTTTGTCGATATAAGGAACTATGGCTTGATTCGTTACCAAGGCTCTTCAATAAATTCAACGCTTGATTAAATGCGTCAGTAAAAAACTGCTGGGTAACAGATGAGTCGCGACTGGCATGCGGGCGAAGTAGTGCGCAGCGGTTTCCTGATGCACCTGCAGCAGCCTCACCGCCCCGTTCCAGTACGGTTACCTTCCAGCCCTGTTGTGCCAGTCTGCGAGCGGTACTGCTGCCAGCAAGGCCCGCACCTATAACAATTGCGGTGGTTGGAACCTGTTTTTCAGAAGTCGGTAGGGTAAACCACGGTGGTGTGTGCATATCGGTTTCGCATACCCGTTGTGCATATCCGCCGCAGCAGGTTCAGGCAAGCTGTCGCCGATGCGCTGAATTTCAGTCGTGGCTAGTTGGCATCGTAGTTTCGGTGAACGTAGTCTTCAACAATCTGTTTGAATTCGGACGCTATATTGTCACCCTTTAGTGTGACTGCCTTCTCTCCATCGATATACACGGGCGCGACAGGTCTTTCACCGGTGCCCGGTAGGCTGATTCCAATATTGGCGTGTTTGCTTTCCCCGGGGCCGTTAACCACACAACCCATGACGGCAACTGACATATCGGCAACGCCTGGAAATTCGCTCTTCCACTGCGGCATGCTGCCGCGTAGATAGCTCTGGATACTGTCAGCCAGTTCCTGAAAGTAAGTGCTGCTGGTTCGGCCACAGCCGGGGCAGGCGCTAACCATAGGCGTGAACGAACGCAACCCCATGGTTTGCAATATCTCTTGCCCGACTACCACCTCACGTGTGCGATCGCCACCGGGTTCAGGCGTCAGTGAAATCCGGATGGTATCGCCGATGCCTTGTTGTAGCAAAACAGCCAGAGCTGCGGTTGATGCAACGATGCCTTTGCTTCCCATGCCAGCTTCGGTTAGACCCAGGTGCAATGCGTATTCGGATTCATTGCCTAGCCGTTGGTATACATTGATCAAATCCTGTACCCGGCTCATTTTGCAGGAAATAATAATTTTGTTTTTTGCCATGCCGAGTTCTTCTGCACGTGCGGCACTGGCCAGTGCTGATGTAATGACTGCATCGCGGTTTATTTGTTCGAGTGGAAGTGGGTTGGCCTGACGCGCATTTTCATCCAGCATCTCAGCCAATAGTTCCTGATCGAGGCTACCCCAATTGGCACCGATACGAACCGGCTTGTCATGCTTGCAGGCAATTTCGATCATGGTTGAGAACTGGCTGTCGCGTTTTTTGCCACGCCCGACGTTACCGGGATTGATTCGATATTTATCCAGCGCTTCAGCGCAGGCGGGTACATCGGCAAGCAGTTTGTGGCCGTTAAAATGGAAATCACCCACTAGTGGGACATCGCAATCCATGGCCAGCAGGCGTTCCTTGATTTCGGGCACTGCGCGTGCTGCTGCTTCCGTATTGACAGTGATGCGCACCAGTTCAGAACCGGCGCGTGACAAGTCAGCTACCTGATTGGTGGTTCTGACAACATCTTCCGTGTCTGTGTTGGTCATTGATTGCACCACGATCGGGTGTTCTCCACCCATTGCCACATTACCAATGTGGACCACCTGTTTTTGTCGACGAGGATAGCTGGACGCTAGAGTAGTGGAATGGGAAGGTGAGTCCAAAGTAGTTGCCTTTTCGGGTTGGTTCATGGCCGGTATCTGCCCTGGGGAGCTTGCACGGGATATTGCCAGCATGTCGATCAGCATTGTTTTACTGCCGGGCACGCCATATCATTCGACGATACAGGTGCACAATTTGCTGTCACTGACAGGATTCTACCGCAGCAAAGCACAATTTTCCTGCAGTAAGGCGGTAATATGTAGTGTGTGGTCACTATATTTAAATTTGACAAGCTTGCGTTATTGCGCGGCACAGACAAAGGTATGTCTGTGAGCGGTAATTGCCCGCTTGCAAGGCACATTGTCACCGGGACGTTGACCCAGCACGTTGCAAGTCAGGAATGCTGGAGTAAAATCAGCTTATGAGTGCAGAAAACTCAAACGATAGCCGCGAGCTCGATGTGTCCGAGCGTGAACGCAATATCCTGCGGATGTTAGTTGACCACTACATAAACGACGGCCAGCCGGTCGGGTCGCGTACGCTCTCGAAATTACCCGGTGTCGGCATCAGCGCTGCGTCCGTCAGAAATGTGATGGGTGATCTGGAAGAAATGGGGTTGTTGAAATCGCCTCATACCTCAGCCGGGCGTGTGCCCACCTCCGCAGCCTACCGCATTTTTGTCGACAGTATGCTTGAGTACAGGGAGCTTGAGCATGGCGCCATTGCTAAAATAAAATCCGCACTCGATCCTTCGCTGAGTGACCAACAACTCATTAAGGTGGCCTCAAATTACCTTTCAGGTATGACTGAGATGGCAGGCATGATCACTGTTCCCAAACGTGAGCAGGTAGCTGTCAAGCAGATAGAGTTCCTGCCCATGTCCGAGCAGCGGGTGCTTGCCATTCTGATCCATGGTAATGATGAAATAGACAATCGTGTCATCAAGATGGATCGGGATTATTCAAAGGCTGAGCTGGAAGAGTTCGCTCGTTTCCTCAATCAGGAATACCTGGGCCGCCCTTTGTCGGAGGTGCGTAGTGAATTGCAGAACGAGCTGCACAAGGTGCGTGACGACATGAGCCAGCGCATGAAACTGATGATTGAACTGGCCGGTGAAGTGCTGCACGAGGGTAAACAAGAAGCTAACGACGATCTGCTGGTTGCTGGCGAAACCAATTTAATGGCTCATAAAGATCTGTCAGATGTTTCCATGTTGCGCGAGCTGTTTGAGGCGTTCCAGCAAAAGCGCGACATCTATCACTTGTTGGAGCAGTGTATATCTGCGGAGGGTGTGCAGATTTTTATTGGCAAAGAGGCGGGGTTTGATGTGCTGCAGGACTGCAGTCTGATTACTTCCTCCTATGAAGTGGATGGCTCGATTGTTGGTGTCATGGGGGTGGTCGGCCCCAAGCGTATGGCCTACGACAAGGTGATACCGATTGTAGATATTACCTCTAAACTACTGAGTGCGGCCTTGAATTCAAAAAAATAGCCCCTACATTTCCCCGTCCGTCAAACCGTTCCTTGCTGTTTCGCAGCTGCATCGGTCACTCCAGGCCCTGCTGCAGGGTTTTTTGCGGGGCATGGCGGCCATTATGCAGATTCCCAGATTAAAGTAATTGCAGGTACACAGTGACAAAAGACCAAACCGGGCAAGAGCCAAACCCGTCATCTAACGGTTCGACAGATCCTCTGGAGCAAGCAGTCAGAGACGCAGTTGAATCAGCACAGCAACAGGGGAACCCTGACGACGCTGCGGATATGGCCAGCCCGACAGATGGCTTGCCCGAGAAGATGCCCGAAGAGGGCGATGTCCAGCCGCCTGATCTCGATACACCTGCGAGTGCTTCGGCAGCCAGTGCTGAGGAAATGGCCGCCGATATTGACCCTGCGCAAATGATCGAGCAGCTACAGGCGCAAATTGCCACCAGCGAATCCGAGCACAAGGACGAAATCCTGCGAATGCACGCTGAAATGGAGAACCAGCGTAAACGCAGCGAGCAACAGGTACAGAAAGCAAGATTGTTCGGCGTTGAATCAATTGCAAAGCAGTTGCTGGACGTGAAAGACAGCCTTGAAATGGGTATCGAGGCAGCACGCGCAGAGGGTGCTGACATTCAGCAATTTCTTGAAGGCTCGGATTTAACGTTAAAGCAACTGTCTCAGACGTTTGAAAAAAACAATATCACTGAAATCAATCCCGTCGATGAAAAATTCAACCCTGAATTTCACGAAGCCATGACGCAGCAGCCGGTAGAAGGTAAAGAGCCCAACACGGTGATTGGTGTTATTCAGAAAGGCTATACCTTGAACGGGCGGGTAATTCGTGCGGCTCGTGTGATCGTCGCTAAATAGAGTCAGAAGTCAGTAACAACCTTTTAATAATAGGGCGTGTAATGACGCCATTGAATCAGTAGTATCAGGATAGTCAGTTAGGGTGTTTCATTGTGTCAGAGTGCTGATGAAGTGAATTATTTCACCGTCTACAGGCCCTGAAAGCAGTGTGACAGGCAGGAAGCTCAAGGTTTTGCATCCAATCCACAATGTAAGTGTTGAAAAGAAGTTGCAGGGCCACATATAGAAGTCATCAGATTTGCTATGCGAGACACAGCCCCGGTGGCTGACCGCATGGCTGGACAAACAACAAGAGCTGACGGCAGACGTCACAATTTTGGAGAAAAATTAAGATGGGGACAATAATCGGGATAGATCTCGGCACGACTAATTCCTGTGTCGCCGTGATGGAAGGTGGTCAACCACGAGTCATCGAGAACTCGGAAGGAGACAGAACCACACCATCTATTGTTGCATTTGCAGATGATGATGAGGTGCTTGTTGGCCAACCGGCCAAACGCCAGGCTGTAACGAATCCGCAAAATACGCTCTATGCTGTCAAGCGTTTGATTGGTCGTCGCTTTGATGAAAAAGCGGTACAGAAAGATATCGAAAAAGTACCTTTCTCCATTATCAAGGCTGATAACGGCGATGCCTGGGTTGAAGCCAATGGTAAAAAGATGGCGCCGCCTGAAGTTTCAGCCCGTGTGTTGATGAAAATGAAACAGACGGCTGAGGAATATCTGGGTACTGAAGTGACCGAAGCTGTGATCACCGTACCTGCCTATTTCAACGATTCACAGCGTCAGGCAACTAAAGATGCTGGCCGGATAGCAGGACTTGAAGTTAAACGAATCATCAACGAGCCAACTGCCGCAGCACTTGCCTATGGTATGGACAAGCAGCGTGGTAGCAAGACTATCGCTGTATATGATCTGGGTGGCGGAACATTCGATGTTTCCATCATCGAAATTGCAGATGTTGACGGTGAACACCAGTTTGAAGTGTTGTCGACCAATGGCGATACCTTTCTGGGCGGAGAAGATTTTGACAACCGCCTGATCGAATATCTGGCTGAACAGTTCAAGAAAGAAAGTGGCATTGATTTGCATTCTGATCCGCTGGCGTTACAGCGTTTGAAAGAAGGCGCTGAGAAAGCCAAGATCGAGTTGTCTTCGACTTCACAGACTGATGTCAACTTGCCATACATCACAGCCGACTCATCAGGTCCCAAGCACCTGAACATCAAGCTGACCCGTGCCAAGCTCGAATCACTGGTAGATGATCTTATCCAACGCACGATCGGCCCTTGTAAGACCGCTCTTAAGGATGCGGACCTGTCTGCGTCTGACGTGTCTGACATTATTATGGTTGGTGGTCAGACTCGCATGCCGAAAGTTCAGGAAGTCGTCAAAGACTTCTTTGGCAAAGAGCCACGCAAGGATGTAAACCCGGATGAGGCTGTCGCTATCGGTGCTGCCATTCAGGGTGGTGTACTCGGCGGGCAGGTTAAAGATGTTCTGTTGCTGGATGTAACGCCGTTGTCACTTGGTATCGAAACACTGGGTGGGGTGATGACGAAACTGATCGACAAGAACACGACTATCCCAACCAAAGCTCAGCAGGTGTTCTCAACTGCTGACGACAATCAGACCGCGGTAACTGTTCATGTATTGCAAGGTGAACGTGAGATTGCTACGGGTAACAAATCACTGGGTCGATTTGATCTGGCTGATATTCCACCGGCACCACGCGGCATGCCGCAGATTGAAGTCGCTTTTGATATCGATGCTAACGGCATTCTCAATGTATCGGCTCAGGACAAGGCGACCGGCAAACAGCAGTCCATTGTCATCAAGGCTTCCAGCGGATTATCTGATGATGAAATCGAACGAATGGTGGCGGACGCCGAAGCGCATGCAGATGAAGACGCGCGCCAGAAAGACCTGATCGACATTCGCAATAATGCCGAGCAAATGATTCATGCCACTGAAAAGTCCATGACTGACCTGGCTGACCAGTTGGAAGATGGTGAAAAGGAACAGATTGAAGGCAAGATCAGTGAACTGCGTGAAGTAATGACGGGTGATGACAAGGAACAAATCGAAGAGAAGTTAAACGGCTTGTCTGAAGCAACCCAGAAGCTCAGTGAGCGTGCATATGCTGCGGCACAGGCCGAAGCTGCTTCGGCTGATGCTGCAGCTGGTGCGCCGGCAGGAGACGCTGCAGATGCAGCTGAATCCAGTGTTGAAGATGCTGTGGATGCTGAATTCGAAGAAGTTAAAGACGACAAGGGATAACATACCCTCAGCTGGTAAAAAGCGTTAGTCGATAAACTGAAAAAAAGTTGAACTGAGCCGTCAATGTCAAAGCGGGATTATTACGAGGTACTGGGTG
Organism: uncultured Granulosicoccaceae bacterium; assembly: GCA_938005265.1. Taxonomy (GTDB): domain Bacteria; phylum Pseudomonadota; class Gammaproteobacteria; order Granulosicoccales; family Granulosicoccaceae; genus CALFCE01. The sequence continues at coordinate 17,124 of CALLOA010000100.1, read as the reverse complement.
TTGAGCGAGGTGTTGCAAAGCCTGAGCTCAAGAAAGCCTATCGGCGTTTGGCAATGAAGTACCACCCGGACCGTAATCCGGATGATGAATCAGCAGCGGAAAAGTTCAAGGAAGCCAAGGAAGCGTTTGAAGTTCTTGATAACGAACAAAAACGCGCTTCCTATGACCAATTCGGTCATGCCGGTGTTGATACCTCTGCAGGTGGTGGCGCGGGTTTCGGCGGCGCTGCAGACATCAACGATATCTTCGGCGATGTGTTTGGCGACATTTTCGGCAGTGGTGGTGGTCGAAGCCGTGGGCCTCGTGTCTATCGCGGTGATGACCTGCAGTACAATCTGGAGATCTCTCTGGAGGACGCTGTAGCCGGTACCGAGTCTAAAATCAAAGTACCTAATCTGATCGCCTGTGAAGCCTGCGATGGCAGTGGTTCAAAGCGTGGCACTTCGCCCAGTAATTGCCCGACCTGCCATGGCGTTGGTCAGGTTCGCATGCAGCAGGGCTTTTTCTCTGTACAACAAACGTGTCCGGCTTGCCGGGGTAAAGGAAAGGTAATTACTGAACCTTGTCCGCGTTGCCGTGGGCAGGGGCGTAACCAGAAAGAGAAAACCCTTTCCGTCAAAATCCCTGCAGGTGTTGATACCGGGGATAAGATTCGTTTGTCAGGTGAAGGCGAAGCCAGTGACAGCGGTGGGCCGGCCGGTGATTTGTTCGTTGCTATTCATGTAAAAAAGCACGATATTTTCGAACGTGATAATGCTGATTTGCACTGCATGGTGCCGATCAACTTTGCCACAGCGACCGTTGGCGGTGAGCTGGAAGTGCCAACATTGGGCGGCAAGGTCAAGTTGAAAATTCCAGGTGGTACCCAGTCTGACAAGGTGTTCCGACTGAGGGGTAAAGGTGTCAAGCCTGTACGCGGCGGGCCGGTTGGTGATCTGCTGTGTAAGGTGCGGGTTGAGACGCCGGTCAATCTGAATGCCAAGCAAAAAGAATTGCTGATGACCTTCCATGATTCAATCAGCGGTGACAACGCTGAGAAACACAGTCCCCAGGCACATTCCTGGCTGGGCGGTGTGAAACGTTTTTTTGATGGAATCAGAAGCAGCTAGATAGCTTCCTGAAGCAGAAAGCTTTTGCGGTGAGAGTTTGCGGCGAGAGTTTGCTGCGAGTGTTTGCAGCGAAACCAGGCGCACTCGTCAATGCGCAGCTTTACGGGTATTTGAATTTGTGACAGTTGTATCTGCCAGCAAGTTCATCGATGGTGAACAGTGCCCTTACAAAACCGTTTTTTACCTTTTTATGTCTGTTCCAGTTCCACTAGTGTGCCGCAAAAATCTTTAGGATGAAGAAACAGCACGGGCTTGCCGTGGGCACCGATTTTGGGTTCACCGTCACCCAGTACTCTGGCACCTTCTGCCAGCAACTTATCGCGTGCAGCGACTATATCTTCAACTTCATAGCACAGATGGTGCATGCCACCGTCGGGGTGTTTTTCCAGGAATTTCGCGATCGGTGAATTTGTACCCAGCGGGTGCAGCAGTTCAATTTTCGTATTAGGTAGTTCGATGAATACCGTAGTTACGCCATGCTCGGGTAAATCTGCAGGTGGAGTAACCTTGGCTCCCAGAGTTTCCTTATAGCTAAGCGTTGCTGCGTCAAGGTCCGGGACTACAATAGCTACGTGATTGAGTTTGCCGATCATTAAAAGTCTCTGTTTATTTGTTGCAAGAAAATCTACGCTACCGGGCTATTCAAATTCTATAATCACTTGGTCAACGCTGAGACTCGCACCGACAGTTTCGGGGATGTTTTTTACAACACCGTCCTGCATCGCGACAAGAACATTTTCCATTTTCATGGCTTCGACCACAGCAAGCTCCTGACCGGCTTTAACCGTCTCACCTTCAACAACAGATAGTTTCAGTAATAGACCAGGCATAGGCGAAAGCAGAAAACGCGATAAGTCCGCCGCTTGCTTCACTGGCATGCGTGCCTGCAATTGTGCTGTTTCCGGTGACATGATGCTGATAGTTGAGACCTGGCCACCGTGGGAAACTGACCAATTATTACCGTGCCTGCTTATTTGTGCGCTGAACACATCCTGACCATTTGAAGCGTCGGACTCCAGTTCCGCAATAAACAAGGGTTGGCCGGGTACCCAGCTGGACGTTATCTTGGCCGACTTGCCATTGCAACGCACCGTTATTGAACTTCCAGTGATAGCATCAGGTTGGTGTCTGTCAGTTACCTCCACAGTCTGGGTGGTATCACCGAGTAATACAGCATAGGTGCTTACGTGTTCGTACTGCTTGCCGTAAGCACCCGCTTCGGCGGCCGTAACGCTGCTGCGCCGCAGCTGGTTATCTATGCCCCCGGCCCGTGTGCGGTCCTTGTGCTCTGCAAACAGGGCAGGAACTGTAATAAGCGCTAAACCACAAACAGATTCGGATTCAGCATCTTGTGCTGTACCCAACTTACTGCTATCGAAACCTTCAGGGTAGTGCTCATCTATAAACCCTGTGGTCAGCTCGCCACTTTTAAATGAAGGGTGTGCTACCAGTGCGCTGAGAAATGGAATGTTGTGGCTCACACCGCGCACCACGTATCGCTCCAATGCGTCACTCATCGCAGCGATAGCATTTTCGCGAGTCTTTGCATGAGTCACAAGCTTGGCAATCATCGGGTCGTAATACATGCTGATTTCACCACCTTCGAATACACCAGTATCGACACGAACGGTAGCCTGATCGCCCGATGGCAGCGTAATGGTGGCTTCTTCAGGGGGAAGGTAATGGCTGAGTCTGCCTATTGATGGCATGAAGTTGCGGTCAGGGTCTTCAGCATAGACTCTTGCTTCAAGTGACCAGCCCTGCAATTCAACATCAGATTGTTGCATAGGCAGTTTTTCACCAGCAGCTATGCGGATCATTTGTTCAACCAGATCCAAGCCGGTAACGAATTCAGTAACAGGGTGTTCAACCTGCAGGCGTGTATTCATTTCCAGAAAGTAAAAATTTCTTTGGCTATCCACTATAAATTCGACTGTGCCTGCTGAGCAGTAGTCCACCGAATTTGCCAAAGCCACTGCCTGTTCCTGCATAGCCTCGCGCGTTGATGCGTCAATAAAAGGCGAGGGTGCTTCCTCCAAGACTTTCTGGTGACGTCGCTGGATAGAACATTCGCGTTCCCCCAAAGCGATACAGTTGCCATGCTGATCGGCCAGCACCTGAATTTCGATATGCCTGGGTCGCTCAATATATTTCTCTACAAACACACGGTCATCGCCGAAGGCACTGCGGGCTTCATTCTGTGCGCTTGTAAATCCGTCCTTTACTTCATCGAGCGACCAGGCGATGCGCATTCCCTTGCCACCGCCACCGGCGGACGCCTTAAGCATTACCGGGCAGCCAATTTGTGTGGCGATTTCCAATGCACGATCGGTATCGTCAAGTGCTTCCGTGTGACCTGGAACGGTGTTCACACCGGAACTTTCTGCCAGCTTTTTTGATTCGATTTTGTCACCCATAACCTCAATTGCGCGTTTGCCGGGGCCAATGAAAACGATCCCGGCTTTTTCGAGTGCAGTCGCGAATGAAGCGTTTTCCGAGAGGAATCCGAAACCGGGGTGAACGGCTTGCGCACCACTTTGTTTGCAGGCTTCAACAATGGTGTCGATCTTAAGGTAGCTTTCACTGGATGCTGCAGCACCAATGTGTATGGCCTCGTCTGCCATTGCTACATGCAGCGAATTACTGTCGGCATCCGAATAGACTGCAACGGTTGATATGCCCATTTTTTTCGCCGTTTTGATGACACGGCATGCAATTTCGCCACGGTTTGCGATCAGGATTTTACTAAAGAGCGGCATGTTGGTCTGGCAATCTGTTGAGTTTAAGAAAATTGCTGGTAGCTAGCTGATACAACCGGGTTTCAACTTTTCCGCTGCGGCAAGATCGCATCAAGTGCGCTTAGCAGCTGTTCTACATCGGATAGACTATTGTAATGGGCAAAGCTCAAGCGCACGACGCCATCTTCCAGGTCTTCACATCCCATGCGCTTTAATACTCTCGGCGCATAGAAATGACCGTGGCCGGCTGCAATGTGGTGCTGCGCCAGCGATTGGTTAACACTCGCCGCTGTCGCCCCCACTGTGCTGAAGGCAATATTGGCCTCACGCGTTTCACTCATAGTGGCCTGGCCGAAAATTCTGACATTCTTGTTTCTGAGGCAAGCGAGCACAGGTGCCGCCAGGTCATGCTCATATTTTTTAATAGCCTGACTACAAGCTTGTACCTGCTGCACCAGCGACGTGGCACTAGCGCCCTCATGTTCGGCATAGAGTTTCTCTAAATAATCAGCGATACCTGCCAGGGCCGCAATGCTAGCGTGATCGGGGCCGGCGGAATCGAAACGCGCAGCGCGTTTGCCGGTATTGAAGTAGTGGCACTGCGGCGTCAGCTTTGATGACAATTCCGGATGTATATACATCACCCCCATATGAGTGCCGAAGGTTTTATAGGTACTGAAACAATAGGCATCGACACCGTTTGCTGCGAGTTGGTCGATGGCTGGCAAGCCATGAGGTGCGTAGGACACGCCGTCGGCAATCAGGAATATCTTTTGTTTACTGGCGTTCTTCAGTAGATCAGCGATTTCAGTCAGCGGGTTAATGCTGCCGATTATATTTGAGCTGTGGGTGAGGGCGACCAATCGTGTGCGCGGGTTGATCAATTTCAGCAATTCAGCTTGTTCAAGTTCGCCCGTTTCAGCATTCGCCTGCCAGAAAACGGCTTTAGCGCCTGCAAGTTTTGCCGCACGTAGCCATGCGCCGATGTTGGCTTCATGATCTTGCTCGGAAATGATGATTTCATCGCCAGCTTCAAGCAAACCGGTGAATCCTGTTGCCAGCGTGTTGAAGTTTTGCGTAGTTGATGGCCCGAGAATCAGGTCATCGACATCCAGCCCGAGTAGCGCAGCCATACGAGTCCGGCCCTCATCCATGTCACGGCCGGCTTGTGCCTGCATTGGAGCATGTCCATAGGGTTGTACTTTGTGTTTGCTATAAAAGCGGTGTAAGCGATCCACTACATATTTAACCGGCAAGGTACCACCGGCGTTTTCAAAGAAGCACCAGTTTTCATCACCTGCACGACTGCCTGTTTCACTGCCACCGGTATTGGCAAATGCCGGAAAATGTTGGCGAACCCGTTCTACGTCAAGTGAAATCAATGTGTCTGGCCTGCGATATCAAAGTGGGATGTTGTCGTGTTTTTTCCAGGGATTGGAGAGCTCTTTGTTTCTGAGCATGGCCAGGTCACGGCAAATACGCCCGCGGGTGTCTGCCGGGTTGATAACATCATCGATAAAGCCGCGAGCACCTGCTACGAAAGGATTGGCAAACTTCTGTCTGTATTCTTCCGTACGTTTCTCAATCTTTTCTTCATCGCCGCGATCCGCACGAAATATAATTTCAACAGCCCCTTTCGGCCCCATCACTGCAATTTCAGCAGATGGCCAGGCGTAGTTGATATCGCCGCGAAGATGTTTTGAAGACATAACGTCATAAGCGCCGCCATAGGCTTTGCGTGTAATCACGGTGATTTTGGGAACTGTTGCTTCAGCGTAGGCAAACAACAATTTTGCACCGTGTTTTATGATGCCGCCATATTCCTGTGAGGTACCTGGCAGGAAGCCGGGCACATCCACAAAGGTGACCAGAGGAATATTGAAGGCATCGCAGAAGCGAACGAAGCGAGCGGCTTTGCGACTGGATGCAATATCGAGACAACCTGCCAGTACCATGGGCTGGTTCGCTATGAATCCCACCGTTGAACCCTGCATACGCCCGAAGCCGGTGATGATATTGGCGGCATAACTTGCCTGTAATTCGAAAAAGTCCCCTTCATCAACAACCTTGAGAATCAGCTCCTTCATGTCGTATGGCAGGTTTGGATTATCGGGTACAAGTGTCTCGAGTGATTGTTCCTTGCGATCAGCATAGTCAAAGTGTGGTCGCAGCGGGGCCCCGTGGCGATTACTGGGGGGGAGGAAATCAATAAAACGACGCGCCTGTAAAAGTGCCTCTACATCATTGTCGAATGCGCCATCGGCGACACTTGACTTACTGGTGTGAGTGCTTGCGCCACCGAGTTCTTCCTGTGTCACTTCTTCGTGTGTGACAGTCTTGACGACTTCAGGACCCGTGACGAACATATAAGAGCTATCCCGTACCATGAAAATGAAATCAGTCATTGCCGGTGAGTAAACAGCACCACCCGCACAAGGACCCATGATCATGGATATTTGTGGAACAACACCGGAGGCCAATACATTCTTTTGAAAAACGTCTGCATAGCCTGCGAGTGAATCAACACCTTCCTGGATACGTGCGCCCCCCGAATCGTTCAAGCCGATGATTGGTGCACCAACCAGCATGGCTTTGTCCATCACTTTGCATATCTTTCTGGCATGAGCTGCTGAAAGAGAGCCACCCAGCACGGTGAAGTCCTGGCTGAAGGCAAAAACCAGTCGGCCGTTAACTGTGCCGCTACCGATGACAACACCATCGCCCGGCACTTTATTTTGTTCCATGCCGAAGTCATTGCAATCGTGTTCGACAAACATGTCCCATTCTTCAAACGAATCTGGATCGAATAAAACCTGTAGCCGTTCACGAGCTGTCAATTTGCCTTTGGCATGTTGTGCTTCAACACGTCGCGCGCCACCGCCATCCAGTGCTGCTTGACGCTTGTCAGCGAGTTGTTGCCTGATTGAAGACAAGAATTATTCTCCCTTGCAATTGATCTGTTATTTGAGGACAGATTAGCCACTGGTTTCTCCAGATCAACATCTGGCTACATTGAAATCAGGGCGATATGAAATCGGGGCTGTTTGATAAAATCAGGTTCTTGTTGAAGAAGCATACCCCAACGACTGCAACGCATCGGTTATTTCATCAAGAATGACCGGGTCGTCAATGGTTGCCGGCATTTTCCACTCTGTGCCATCGGCGATGCAACGCATGGTGCCACGTAAAATCTTGCCGGAACGGGTTTTGGGCAGGCGTGCTATTACCGCTGCCTGTTTGAAAGCGGCCACTGGACCGATTGATTCACGCACCATTTGTACAAGTTCTTTGACGATGTCTTCCTGGCTTCGATCACAGCCGCTGTTCAGCGCAACAAAGCCCAGTGGCACTTGCCCTTTGAGTTCATCGGCAACACCGATTACTGCGCATTCCGCAACATCCTTGTGACTTGCCAGCACTTCTTCCATACCACCGGTAGACAGACGGTGCCCAGCGACGTTAATAACATCGTCGGTACGTGCCATGACGAAGGCGTAGCCCTTTTCGTCGATATAGCCCGCATCACCGGTTTCATAGTAACCCGGGTAGTTTTCGAAATAGGATGATTGATACCGATCCGGAGCGCCCCAAAGATTTGTAAACGTGCCTGGTGGTAGAGGTAACTTGACCACCAGTGCGCCGATATCACCGGCCGCAACCGTTTGCTGCTCCTGATCCAGTACCGCTAACTGGTAACCCGGGGCTGGTAATCCTGGTGAACCGGAGACTACTTCCTGCATTTCTATGCCCTTGCAAATTGCGCAGATCGACCATCCGGTTTCTGTTTGCCACCAATGATCGATAACGGGTACGCCTAGCTGTTCTTGCGCCCATTGCAGGGTGGGTGGATCGCAGCGTTCACCAGCCAGATACAGTGCCTCAAAATTTGACAGATCATATTTTGCCAGCTGTTCGCCTTCCGGATCTTCGCGTTTTATGGCACGAAAAGCCGTGGGAGCTGTAAATAAAACCTTGACTTTGTGTTCGGAAATGACACGCCAGAATGCGCCGGCATCCGGGGTGCCAACAGGTTTCCCTTCATAAAGAACTGTGGTGTTACCCGCAAACAGCGGCCCGTAAATAATGTAGGAATGGCCAACAACCCAACCGATATCGGATGCCGCCCAGTAAACATCTCCGGGATCGACGTCATAGATGTTTTTCATTGTCCATTTCAGTGAAACCACACTGCCACCGGTATCGCGAACCACTCCCTTGGGCGCACCGGTAGTTCCCGAGGTATAAAGTATGTACAAGGGGTCTGTGCTCTTCACCGCCACACAATCCACCGGCGCGACGCTGGCAACAGCTTGCTTCCAGTCGAGGTCCCGAGCGTTGTTCATGGGAGCTTCACATTGCGGGCGTTGCAGCAAAATACAGTTGGTCGGTTTGTGCCGGGCCAGATCGATTGCGCCGTCAAGAAGTGGCTTGTATTCGATAATGCGGTTTATCTCGATGCCGCAAGACGCGGACACGATGACTTTGGGGGAGCAATCATCAATACGCACCGCAAGTTCGTTCGCAGCAAATCCACCAAAGACCACGGTATGTACCGCACCCAGCCGCGCCGTTGCCAGTACTGCAACCAAGGCCTCTGGCACCATGGGCATGTAGATCAGAACCCGGTCACCCTTGCTGACGCCGCAGGCTTGCAGGGCTGCGGCAAAGTGCCTTACCTGGTCCAGCAGCTCTGCATAGCTGATGCGGGATTTCGTTTCAGTGACCGGGCTGTCATAGATTATTGCAGCCTGTTCGCCCCGGCCTTGTTCTACATGGATATCCAGAGCGTTATAGCAGGCGTTGATTTCACCGTCGGCAAACCATTGGTTAAAAGGTGAATTACTTTCGTCAAGGATGGTCTTGGGTGGCTTGCTCCAATGGACATCTGCAGCAGCGTCCTCCCAGAACCCTTGAGGATCATCTATCGAACGTTGATAGATTTCTTTGAAAGGGCCGTTTGCGGCAGCCCCGGATGACGAGTCGAATCCCATGTTCCAAAAACCCCGTTTAAATTGGCCAAATCCGGATCAATCGGTGGATCTGGCGTCATTATACTGTGGGTCTGCTACAGACACGATAGTGGTTGTTCTGTGAAACTCAGCTCAATGCCAGTGCCCATGGGGTGGCATCAGGTTCCTCTCATAAGCCATTTGCTGGTTTGTTGCTCAGCTGGCGTCGTCGTTGGCGTGCCAGCAAGCCCAGACCAAGTAACGGTAGAAGGGCATAGCTGGCGCCGACCTGTTCATGCACAATCTGGTCGCGTGCCAGATTCAACTCAGGGCCGTCAATGTTGAGCGGGGCCAGTATTTGAGTGTCAACGCTGTTACCGAAGCTATCGCTTGAATCCCTTGACTCCAGCGGCAGAGCAAACAGGGTTCTGTGAGTTGATGCATCGACTACGTCGAGCAGCCTGTCGCTGTAGGCATCGCGTAATTCGATGCGCACATCGTAATAAGCAGCTGGGTAGTTGCTTACCAGTTCACTATCCAGACGGTACTCGTCAAAGAAAGAGGACTCGTAGATTTCGAATGCGTCAGAGGAGTGGAAAAAAAGGTAATCCGAGCCACCACCACGCAGAAATATATTGGCATAGACCCATTCATCGCCATAGCGCACATCAGCATCAAACGTGAGTGTGAAATTGGTGAAAAAACCATCGTTGTCGAAATCCGAATACACGCTGGAGCCGACTGATACGATAAGTACATCGGAATGGTCAAAATGATTAGCCTCCACGTCCTGTAGGACTTGTACAGCCGGAGCGGGATCATCGGCTAAATCGATTGTGGATTGCTCGGCCTGCGTTGGCGCAGCAGCCATGGCGGCCAGAAATGACACCAGAGTGCAAATCAAGGGTAGGGGTGGCAAATAATGAGCTTGTTTTGAAGGCGTCTGGCAGCGTGGCGAATTGATCAGTTTCATAAGTCATCTGGCCTTTGTAGGCACGTTGTCCGGGTGCTTGCAATATTGCTCGACTATCCCTGAATCCAGACTGAACCGGGCTGCGGCGATTCACTGGCCTGTTTCGTTAGAATTTTGGTAATGAAATCAACGGTAAAGCAGGTTTTGTCATTCTAATTATCCGTTTTTTTCGATATCGAGTAGTTAAATACTGCAATATCTTTTAAATAAACCCAGCAATTTCAAGAGTTTCCAGCGTTTCCACGTTGACTTTTCATGTGTCGATGCTACAGAATACGGTGGGTTGTACTTTGTGGGCAGTGCGAACCAGTGGCGACGCGCTTGTAGATGCGGGTTTGCAGAGCTGGCTTCCAGGTAGCAGCCAAATCAGGGATTTTTTCAGCTTTGCTGGTCAGGGACGGCGCTGTTTTGTATTTCACGCTGGCTGGACACGACGAACTGGATTTAAGTGGTAGCTGAACTGCATATAATCTGTGTGGTTAGTTTTGCTGACGAGCTATCGCTTTCATGTCGTCGTTGTGTGTCGTGAAGACAGCTACTAAATTAAATCGCGTCAGATTGCGGCTTGAAGCATCGAAGCGCAACTGCCTTGGAACTTCCGGGCAACGGGCTCGATATTTGGTGGGCAATCCGGTTGGCCAGATCGAACCAGAAGGCAATAAAAGAGGATCTTCGTCATGGCAAAAGGGCAATCGCTACAAGAACCCTTCCTGAATACTTTGCGCAAGGAGCGTATCCCTGTTTCTATCTATCTCGTTAACGGAATCAAGCTGCAAGGCCAGATTGAGTCTTTTGACCAATTTGTTGTACTGCTGAAAAATACCGTGAACCAGATGGTATACAAGCATGCAATTTCTACGGTCGTCCCGAGTCGACCTGTCAAAATAGCCGCTCCGGGTGAAGAAGAGGTAGCTGCTGAAGCTTGATAACACTTCCTGTATTCCATCCATGGTATTCGGCTGCTGTAGCGCCGATGGTCGCGAGCGTTGGGAGTCTGGAATGCTGATTGTGACGCTCAGGTGTGTTCGTTCCTGTTATGCGTATTCGCGAGGTGTATAAGGCGTGAGTATGCCCGGTTTAATGTTGAGAATCGGTACTAATCCTGAGCCTTGCACTTGAACTTCAAATGCCGGGGACATACTGTTTACGTCAGGTGTTTGAAAGTGCCCAAGCGTTTTTACTCACGTTCTTGCTTATATTCAGTACGCCACCCGCAAGGTTTTTGGCGGCATCCCGCATTAATTCGTAATTTTGTCCTGTAGCCTCGAGCCAAAACAAGCTGATGACTGAAGGTCTTGCTCAATAATGTGTGTTTTATCGCCCGGTTTGATAGCACGCTGCGCTCATGTTTGATAGGCCCGGGTCAGGTCAAAAGGTGTTGCTGGTTCATGTGACTGATGCCAATGTGCTGAACCCCGCTGCCGATTTACAGGAGTTCACCGAGCTTGCCACCTCAGCGGGATTGCAGCTTGTGGACTGTATGGAATGCCGGCGTGCTACCCCTGACCCCCGATTATTTCTAGGAACAGGCAAGATAGCTGAAGTGGCTGCCATGGTGCAGGCGCTCGGCGCGGAACTTGTACTGTTTAATCGCGCATTGTCGCCCAGCCAGGAAAGAAATCTGGAGGCCGAGCTCAAGGTCCGGGTGTTCGACAGAAATGCGCTGATATTGGATATTTTTGCTCAACGTGCTCGCACTTTTGAAGGTAAATTGCAGGTTGAGCTGGCGCAGCTGGTCCATTTGTCCACACGTCTGGTACGTGGGTGGACTCACCTGGAGCGTCAGAAAGGCGGAATTGGTTTACGAGGCCCCGGTGAAACGCAGCTTGAAACCGACCGTCGTTTACTCGCAGCGCGTGTCAAGACGATCAAGCGGCGACTTGAAAAAGTTCGCAAACAGCGAGAACAGGGGCGTCGCATGCGCGGCAAGAGTGGTGTCCCTACCGTCGCTTTGGTTGGTTATACCAACGCTGGTAAGTCCACGTTGTTTAATCGGCTCTCCAGTGAAGAGGTATACGCGGCAGATCAACTGTTTGCCACGCTTGATCCAACGTTACGTAAACTTAATCTCGGTGGCGGGCGGCATTGTATTCTTGTCGATACCGTCGGTTTTATAAGCGATCTGCCGCACGAGTTGGTGGATGCATTCAGGTCAACACTTGTCGAGACCCGGGAAGCGGATCTTCTCTTGCACGTTGTAGACTGCAGTGATGATGAGAGACAGGAAAGAATGTCACAGGTAAATGAGGTGCTGGCAGAGATCGGCGCTGATGAAGTCCCGCAACTTCTTGTCTACAACAAGGCTGATCGCATCAGCATGGAGCCGCGTATTGATAGTGACGATGAAGGGCAGCCGGAAATAGCCTGGATTTCAGCATTACAAGGTGATGGTTGTGATTCATTGCCAGCTATAATCTCGCAGGCTCTGGGAGAACATCGTGTTATAGGCTACTTGCACCTGCTGGCTTCTGAGGGCAAGCTACGAGCGATGGCGTACGCCTCTGATGCGGTAACCGGCGAAACTGCCCAGCAGGATGGGTCCAGCATACTGGGCATCGATGTAGACAAAGCCGTTTTCGAACAATGGTGCAAGCAGCAAGATGGTTTGCTGGAACGTTTCAGTAGCGAAACTGATGAAGTAGTGCTGGAATTACCTATTAGTGAGTTAGATTGGGCCGCTGGTGACAAGTCAGCTCGCGTAAGATAACGAAATTTCAGGCGTTTCCGTCGAATGCGGAAACGGTTATTTGGAGAAATCAGACTATGGCTTGGAATGAGCCAGGTGGAAACAACAACGATCCCTGGGGCAACCGGAACAATTCGGGAGGCCCACCGGATCTTGACGAGGTGTTTAAAAACCTCAAGAAAAAAATAGATGGCTTGCTGGGCGGTGGAAAAAATCGTTCAGGTGGCGGTAATGGTGGCAATCCGTTTGGTGGTAACGATGATGAGCCAGGTGGCTCTGGTCACAACGGTGGCTCGTGGGGTTCAGGTGGAGGCAGTGGCAAGACCGGTGGTTTGGGTCTGCCCGGTGGCTTCTCCCCGATTATTCTCGGCATCGGTGCCTTTGTCCTCCTGGCTCTTTGGGTATTTTCCGGTTTCTACATTCTTCAACCTGCCGAGCAGGGTGTAATCACTCAGTTTGGCAAGTATAAGAAGACTGTAGGCAGTGGATTGCATTGGCGCGTGCCATGGCCGGTACAGAACCTCGAAGTACTGGATGTTGAGCAAATCCGGGCGGTCCAGCTGGAAGATGAGCTGGTGCTGACTCAGGACGAAAATATTGTCGCCATCGATATGGCTGTTCAGTACAAAATAAAGAGTGCCGAAGATTACCTGTTCAATGTACGCAACCCCGATTCAACACTGCAAGAGGTGCTGGAAAGTGCTTTGCGTGAAGTTGTCGGGCAGACAACGATGGAGCCGGTATTGACCACTGGGCGTGAAGTGGTTGGTGATGCAACTTTGGCGAGTGTGCAAGGCATACTCGATAACTATGGCGCTGGTGTTCAGGTAACCGCGGTTAACCTTGAACGAGCGCAACCACCCGAACAGGTTCAGGCTGCGTTCTCGGATGCAATCAAGGCACGAGAGGATAAAGAGCGTTATATCAATGTAGCTCAGGCCTATCGCAACGAGATACTGCCAAAGGCACGAGGTGAAGCACAACAGATCCTTGAGGAATCACTTGCCTATCAGGCTCAGGTTGAAAAGGCCGCAGAGGGTGAATCAAGACGCTTTACAGCACTATTGGAAGAATACAATAAAGCCCCTCAGATAACGCGCGACAGGCTTTATATCGAAGCGATGGAGTCCGTGTTATCCAACAGTAGCAAGGTATTGATGGATGCTGAAGGTGGCAACAATCTGATGTACCTGCCGCTGGACAAACTGATGAATCAGCAGGGCGGTGCGACTCAGTCCTTGCCGGGGACTTCATCACTACCAGCACCGTCTCCGACACCGGGTACGACATTGCCAAGACGTGTGCCGGACACGACAAGAGACTCACTGCGAAGCCGCTCAAGGGAGGCCCAGTAATGTTAAAACGACTTCCATTATCGGCTTATTTAATTCTGGCCGCATTGCTCTTTTTCTTCCTGACCTCGATCTTCTTCGTTGTTCATGAAACAGAGAAAGCCATTAAATTGAGACTGGGTAATGTCGTTCGGTCAGACTATGAACCCGGTTTGCATCTGAAGTGGCCCATCATTGAAAATGTCAAAAAATTCGACAGCCGTATTCTGACACTTGATTTGGCGCCGGAACCGATGCTGACCAGTGAGGCAAAGAACGTTATCGTTGATTCTTTCGTTAAATGGCGAATTGATGACACGGAACAGTTCCTGGTTTCGATGCGTGGTGAGGAACGTCAGGTCAATTTCCGACTGACTGAATTTGTTCGAAACGGCGTTAAAGATGCCTTTGGTAATCGTACCGTACAGGAAGTTGTTTCGTCTCAACGTACCGAGTTGATGGCAGAGATCGGGGAATCGGTAAACAGCAAGACATCGGAGCTCGGTTTCAAGGTTGTTGATGTGCGTATCAAGAAAGTCGAGCTGCCGGATGACGTGCGCGAATCAGTTTACCAGCGTATGGAAAAAGAACGCTCAACCATCGCTCGTGAGATTCGGTCTGAAGGTGAGGAACTGGCAAGAAAGATTCGTGCGGAGGCTGATCGCCTAAGAGCGGAAACTATTGCTGAAGCCTACAGCTCCTCAGAGCAAAACCGAGGTGTGGGTGATGCAAACTCTACCCGTGTTTATGCAGAAGCTTATGCTGAAAACCCTGAGTTCTACAGGTTATACCGCAGTCTTAATGCTTATCGGGAAGCGTTCAGCGGCCCGGGCGATGTATTACTGCTGCAACCGGATTCGGAATTTTTCCAGTACTTTAATGGTTCAAGCGGAGGCGACAGCGAATAAGCTGACGCCGGCAAGTGGCTACCGGGCTGTCTATCAGCTGCAGCCACTTGCCAGTTGAACGTTCAGGTCATCGTTATTCCACTTTTTAAGTCCCTGACAGCAATTGTGTGACTCTTCACAACGGCTAGACCCACCATACAGTGAACGAACTGCTTACAGCCGTAGCGCTGGTTCTGGTTATAGAAGGGCTGATGCCTTTTTTGAGTCCGGATTCCTACAAGCGCGCCATTAGCCAGATGCTGAGTATTCCAAGCCGGAATTTGCGCACATTTGGCTTGGCCCTTATGGTCATGGGTACCGTACTTCTATACTTTTTGCGCCAAAACGGGTGACAAAGGGCGTAATAAACTCTATTGTATTGCCCGTTTTGACAACGCAATTTGACCATTAGGGCTTGAGGAATTCCTTGCGTCCGCGGGGTCGCTTGCGGCCTTTCGTGTGCCCGCTGTTTTTAACTTTTTCAGGACAGCTATACCGGCGAATACATCGCCCAGAAACTTATCATGGCCAAAAGTCTTGTTGTAATTGGTGCCCAATGGGGTGATGAAGGTAAAGGGAAGATAGTTGATTTCCTGACTGCCCGTGCCGATGCCGTTGTGCGATTCCAAGGTGGTCATAATGCCGGTCATACCCTGGTGACCGGTGGTAAGACCACGGTTTTGCATCTGATCCCCTCCGGTATCCTGCATCCCGGTGTCCGCTGCATTATTGGAAATGGTGTCGTACTTGCCGCCGATGCGCTGATAAAAGAGATGGATTCATTAACCGCTGAAGGTGTTGACCTTGAGGGTCGCCTGCTGGTGAGTGATGCCTGCCCGCTGATAATGCCTTATCACGTAAAACTTGATCAGGCTCGCGAGGCTGCTGCCGGTAAATCGGCAATTGGTACCACTGGGCGCGGTATCGGCCCTGCCTATGAAGACAAAACGGGGCGCCGTTCGATTCGTGTTGGCGACCTTCGCGATCTCGCTTGGTGCCGCCAAAAACTCGAGTCCGTTCTGCCGGGCCATAACGTGGTCCTGCAGCAGCACCTCGGTGCAGAGCCAGTCGATATAGAAGAAAGTATGCAGTTCCTTGACTCGGTTGCCGAGCGAATTTTGCCGCTGGTGGTTGATGTACCGGAACAGATCAACCAGTCTTTGAGTTCCGGCCAACGCCTGCTTTTCGAAGGTGCGCAGGGCGCTTTGCTGGACGTCGACCATGGTACTTATCCCTTCGTTACTTCATCCAATACGCTTGCGGGTGCTGCCTGCGCCGGTAGCGGCTGCGGCCCGACCGCGATTGATTATGTTTTGGGAATTGCCAAGGCCTATACAACAAGAGTCGGAGCAGGACCTTTTCCGACAGAGCTTTTTGATAGTGACGGCGATCATCTGGGTAGACGCGGCAACGAATTCGGTGCGACCACCGGGCGTAAACGTCGTTGCGGCTGGTTTGATGCTGTTTCCATGCGGCGTGTTGCTTACCTGAATTCCATGACCGGTCTGTGCCTTACCAAGATAGATGTGATGGATGGATTGGATACCGTGAAGATCTGTATGGCATACGAGCTGGATGGGAAACGTCTGGACTCAACACCTGCAACCGCTGCCGAGCTTGAACGTTGCAAACCCGTGTATGAAGAGATGCCTGGCTGGCAGGAGTCCACAGCTGACGCGGCGACATTTGCTGACTTACCGGCTAATGCACAGGCTTATATCAAACGCCTGGAAGATATCGTGAAAGTGCCGGTTGATATTATCTCAACTGGCCCTGAACGTGAGAAGAACATCATTATCAATAATCCGTTTGATCAGTCGTGAGTATTGAGAGGACTTTGTTGTTTGCATTCTGCAGTGAGTAGTCGGGAACTGCTGTGCTAGTTTGAGCAGGCTTCTGTTGCGCTGGTCAACTCCGCACACGAACATCAGGCGTATCTGGACATTGACAAGTGCCGGATCTACTTGTACATTCCTCTGCTGTTCTGAGCATCTTGCCGAGGTGGCGGAATTGGTAGACGCGCTAGCTTCAGGTGCTAGTGGGGGTAACCCCGTGGAGGTTCAAGTCCTCTTCTCGGCACCATGAAAGGTCAACGGTCCCTCCTGATAAGAAGCCTCAGGAGCGGGGTAACACCCCGTACCTGGCCGGCCGCGAAGTTTCAAGTCCTCTTCTCGGCACCAAAAGATGGATTAGTCTCTAGTACAAATGGGATCCAAGGAGAGGGGTTACACCCCGTACCTGGCCAGACCATCCGAATACCCGCTAGCCGGGCGATTGAACCTAGAAAGCCCTCTTTAAATTACCAACAAACAACGCAAAACAACTTCCGGGCAACGATACAGACATCGTGGCTTATCAACACCTTTAGCGGGATTGGGCAGTTTTTTGCATAATTCGTCAATGAAGTTGCCCGATTAATAAAAGAAACGGGCGCTCAGGCTGTGGCAGCAC
>CALLOA010000099.1 GCA_938005265.1 uncultured Granulosicoccaceae bacterium | reverse complement strand
CAAGGCGCGACATAGCTCATCCAATGGACGGTCATCGCCGGCATCAGTGGGCGCACTGCGCCGGTCCAATACTGAGGAAAGGATGTCGTTAAAAAAGCTGATACGGCTCATGCAACCTGTACATTCCAATAAATTCGAGCGCTGGTCCAACCGCTGGACAAGGCATTTGTAGCGTAGTTGATCTTAGTCCATTTACTACCGGCAATCATTGAGCTGCATCTTGTTGCAGATAGTTCGATGCAATCTGCGAATCAACGTGTGAACAGGTTCAATCTTCGCAGACAAAGGCCTTTAACGAAAACAGACGGACCCAGGTCGGTAATGCAATTACCGTTCAAAAATTGGAAGCCTTGCAGGAGATTGCAGGCCAGTCAGCTCAACAGAGTACGGCAAGTATCAGGCACACCGACTACCATGTGGCAAAAAGATGGCGGAATACAGGTGGCGGTAATGGCACCAACACGTTACGTGTGCCAACTTATACCTGTCACCCCTTCGTGAACTGCCTTGCAAATGCCAGACACTCTTCAACGCTTTGTACAGCACTAACTGTGTCGGGGGATCGCAATGAGGCTGCGGCAGTGGCATGAGCCAACTCCAATGCATTTTCCAATGCCCGGTCCTCATGAATCGCGTATAGAAAGCCGGCAGCAAAGGCATCACCTGCTCCCACAGTGCCTTTGACCAATTCGCCGGGAATGTTAAAACTCGGGCTTTGAACAATGCGAATTTCGCTACCCGCCCCGGGTCTGTGCAAAGCAACAGCATTTTGCGGATAGTGCACAACTAAAAGCTCCATCTTACCGAGGCTCATGACATGCCGGGCAGCACTTATTAACTGATCTATATCCACATTTGATTGCTTGTCCGTTACCGGCCTATCAGCCAAAGCACCCAATTCGAATTCATTGATCACCAGTAGATCGATCAGGCCCAGGCAAGGTACGGCTACTTCACGGATACGCTGTGGATGAATGGAAACTAATTCAAGATTGCACAACAACCCCTCTTGCCTTGCGGCCTTGAGTATGGCTACCCAACCATTAGGCTCCTGCCGCCAAGGCGCATCAAGCGTTTTATGAAGGCCCAGTAATCCCAGGTGCAAAAATTTGCACTGCGTTTTACTGAAGTCGAAGTGCTGCGGCGAGAGTAGATCACTGGCTCCACGGAAATGAAAGAAAGTACGCTTGCCTGAGCGCGAATCAGTGACAACATCGGTATGTGAAGAGGCGGTTTTGGCACTGCGGTGAATCTGTGTGCTATCAATGCCTATGCTGTCGGCTTTTTGCAGAATAAAACTTCCAATCGCATCCTCGCCAACCATACCGATGGCCTCAACCGGGATAGTCGAGTCAAGGCGCTTGATATCAACACCGAGATTGTGCGCACAGCCACCACCCTGCCGCGAGATTTCCAGTATTTGTGCGACCTGTTCTTCCGCTGGCCAACCGTCAACGATTTTGACGGTATCCTCCAGCCATGTACCGGCCACCACCACTCCTCGTCGTTGAATTCCGCTTTTTGTGTGACGCTGTTGAAACAAATTAGTAGCAGCCATGATTGCTATCTTTGAAGGGCGTGATCATCTAGCCTTTAAGAACCGTCTCGGTAATCTCAAGATCAGCTGATAATTTGCGTATCGCTACCAATCCCCTACTGTCGAGGTGTTGGTGGTAGTCGTTCACAGCCTCTTCTGGCGATTTGTTTCTTTGCAGGACCTCCCGCATCAAGCGCAGGAGTTCAAGGGGTGATTCCGAGAGGTTGATTTTTCGCCCGAAAAGTGCCACCCGGGCACCAGCTGTTTCAGCTTGCAGTAACAACTCAAAAGTATCTCGCGTTGTACCGGCAGCACCGCCCAGAATGCCAACGACGAGGTTGTCCGGATCGTAGCTGCTAAGAGCACGCATGCAGCGCGCTCCATTGAACTGCACCTTGAGGAAGAGCGGCGCGTCAGCCGTGCAAACACCCGCAAGAGTTTTAACGATCATGTCGTTGATGTAATCGCCGATCTCAGCGCCTTTCAAACCTATATCAAACGCGGGATTGAAAACCTCAAGGATATGTTGCAAGCCATGTTCGCGCGCAACCAGCCGGTATTGACGGTAGTGCTCGAGCGTCTCCAGATCACGGTCACGATCATTACTGAAAGTAAGTGAATAGAGACCAAACTGGCACAAGCCTGCAGCCTGTGCTGCATCAACGGTTGCAAAGGGCCGGGATGCATGAGTGTTGTAGGTCGAACCACGTGCCGACCAAATATCTGTTGTATCGTTAAAGCGAATGGCAGGCGTTACTTCAGTTGCCTGCAGCACTCCGCGGTTAGTTAACTGCTCGGCCGAAGATGCTGACATCAGCAGAATATCGATCAAATCGCTATTAGCGATATCAGTCATGTTCTGCAGGTAAGCAGCCCGATTCAGAAAATCACCATCGGAACCGTTACTTTGACCGTCACTCCGACACGGTCCCGGAGCCGTTATTCCGAACGCCATATCGCCATCTTTGGCATCAGCAATGATGAAGTCTTCCGGTCGATAGTTTCCAGTTTTGATTCGGTCAAGCTTTGCTTGAAGATTATCTTTAATCAACGATAGTCTCCGTTTTGAAAACTTCGAAGCCACGCGACTGGTAGTTCGCCAATGCATGTTGATGGTCAAGCGTACAAGTGTTAACCCATACCCTACGTGTGTCACCCCACTGCCAGGCAGATTCAATGGCGCAAGATAGCAATGCGCCACCAAACCCTTTACCAATGGCTTTCGGGGCAAGACCGAAATATTTAAGTTCTATGGTCGATTCCGCTTGCTGTTGCAACTCAAAATAGCCTGAGATTGAGCCACGGTTGTAGGCAATCCAGGTCCGCAGGTTTGGATTTTCTGCGTACTCACACCAACGCTCATCAGACCAGGACAACTTATCCAGCCAGTTCCATGGTGCACCGACAAACTGATAGAGAAACCGATTCACCGACGCTTGTCTGATTTGTGCTTCAACGACTGTTAAATCCTCGGGGAGCGGCTTGGGCTGATGTTGTCGAGGTGACAACATTTCAAGGTAGTAGACAGTAACTTCGTTCTGCACTGTCTCAGCTGCAGGATTTTCAACACCCTGCGACTCATCCTGTTGAGGTTCCGATTTATCCATTTTTTCCGGTTTTTTAAACTCGTTTAACGGGGTCGCACCTGAGGCATAAACACCGTATTTCAGCACCACTTGGCGTCTATTGGGCGACTCTGAAACATACGGAGGAATCAAACATCGCACTGACGGATACGGTCTGCCGATATGTGAGATTTCGCACATAGTATTTCGCACACAATACTACCAACTCCAGAAATTCGCTACTGAATGTGGATCGCAAAGAAGCTGGAAATTAAGACTTTATGTAGTTAAACTACACTCAGTAATCAGGCGATCTTTCTTCGCCTGCAAAACAGTATCTAAATCACTGTTTTATATAATTTTTATTGAGTTATTTATCTACAATGACACAAAAACTTGCTATCAATGGATTTGGCCGCATCGGCCGGAATATCTTACGTGCCTGGCTGGAGTCGGGTCGCGGCGATGTGGAAGTCGTGGCAATCAATGATCTCGGTCCGATCAACATGGCGGCACACCTGTTCCGCAATGACAGTGTCCACGGGCGCTTCAATGGCACCGTGGAGACCGAAGAGAACGCACTGGTTATCAACGGACGTCGAATTCCTGTGACAGCACTGAGGAATCCTGCTGAGCTGCCCTGGAAAGACGTCGACGTAGCGCTGGAGTGCACAGGCGTATTTACTGATCGTGATTCGGCGGCCAGCCACCTTCAAAACGGCAGCAAGCGCGTACTGGTATCAGCGCCTGCCAAAAATGCCGATCGCACGGTTGTGTACGGCGTCAACCATAAGGAACTAACCGCTGCAGACAAAGTTGTTTCCAATGCTTCCTGTACGACCAACTGTCTTGCTCCTGTTGCTGCCATGCTGCATGCAGCAGTCGGTATTGAAACTGGCTACATGACGACCATACACAGCTACACAGGTGACCAGCCTGCGTTGGACGCGATGCATCGTGACCCCTACCGCGCACGGGCAGCTGCCATGTCAATGATTCCGACATCCACTGGTGCTGCACGCGCAGTTGGCGAGGTTCTTCCTGAACTCGCAGGCCGCCTTGACGGATCCGCGATTCGGGTACCCACACCCAATGTCTCCGTAGTTGACCTGTCGTTTACTGCAGCAAGGGACACTTCGGTCGAGCACATCAACAAAGTGCTTGCAGATGCCGCAGCCGGTGTACTCAATAATGTACTGGGCGTCTCTAATGAACCTCTTGTCAGTATCGATTACAACCACGATGCACGCTCGTCGATCGTTGCAGCGGACCAGACCAAAGTACTTGATAAAAGGTTTGTTCGTATCCTGAGCTGGTACGACAATGAATGGGGTTTCTCAAATCGAATGCTGGACACGGCCAACCATATCGCTAGCCTTGCAAACAGCGATACAAAAACAGAAGACGCCACACCGGCCTGATTGGCTGTCAAATGTGCGAACTTAGCCTGGCAGGTAACTACAAAATTATCTGCTTAAACGCTTAAACGAAACAGCTTATGAAGCCGCAGAACTGCGGCTTTATTTTTGAAAGACACCCTTATACGACAACAACACCCAAGTAAGGCACAACAACGAACTAGTCCAGTTCGGCCCGTTCGGCTTAAGCTGGATTTGTATTGGCGGTCATGCGCAGTTTGTATGACTTAATCATTGTCGACAAACGAGGTGACTGCATCACCTAGCTGCACTATGAAGAGACTGCAAGCACCTACCTTAAAAACACCGCTTAAAAACACCGACTCCAACTCTCGATTTCGGCGGCCAGCTCTTCCTGGTGACGAAGCTGTGCGAAAAGTTGATCCAATGAACTGTCTGCCGGTTTAGTATCCATAGGCTGCTCAGCCGCACCTAAAAGCGTACCCAATACTGCGCCGCGGTGAGCATTCTCACCACCAAGGTTCGTATTGTTCAACAAGCCCATCACTGGTGTTTGCCAGTAGCGTGCAGCCAGGTAACACACACTTGGCCATGAATCGCTGATATAGCAAGCAAGCGAATATCGCTCTCCCACTATCGCAGAATCTGCTGCCACCAATAAATCCTGTTCCGTCAGACCCTTGCCAC
>CALLOA010000098.1 GCA_938005265.1 uncultured Granulosicoccaceae bacterium | reverse complement strand
GCGGCTAACCCATGTAATCCTTGCAACCCTTGTGCAGCTAAAGCAAATAACCCTTGCAATCCGTGCAACCCTTGCGCTGCTAAAGCCAGTAACCCTTGCAATCCTTGTAACCCCTGCAATCCTTGTGGAGCAGCTAAAGTTGCCAAGAACGATATCGTACGGCCACGCAATGCGGCTGCCTATCTGTTGTCAAATGAAAGCGCATCAGATCTGACCGCTTATGGCGAAGAACTGTGGAACGATAAGTCTCTTAGCACAAATGGCTTGTCTTGCAGCTTTTGTCACACTGACAACGGCCTCTTGAACGCCACCTTCGAACAGGAGTACCCACACAGGGTGGCCATGGTTGATCAACAGGTCGGACTGCCAGAGATTGATGCTGAGGGCATGGTTCAATTCTGTCTTATCGTTCCAATGGCGGCTGATACACTGGAATGGCAATCACGTGAACTGGCAGCTTTGACCAGCTATACCTTAGCGGTCCAGAAAGATTTTACTTACAATCCCTGCGCAGCCAAGGCTAACCCTTGTAATCCGTGCAACCCATGCAACCCCTGCGCGGCTAAAGCAAGCAATCCGTGCAACCCATGTAATCCTTGCAACCCCTGCGCAGCTAAAGCAAGTAACCCGTGTAACCCATGCAATCCTTGCAACCCCTGTGCTGCAAAGAATTAACGGTTCCACAATGCTCTTGTAGCCTATTTCTGCTGGTGAACTACCAGCAGAAAATCACCCGCAATGCCCAGATTCTCTGGGCATTGTTGGCTGATCAATACTAACGCCAGCTAACAGCCTCGGCGCTTGCAAATTACGCTTTCAATGGACTGCCAATTACATTAGTACCGATGTTTAACACTCTGAAGCATTTTGGTACGATTCAGTCTGACTAACGGGCAGTACTCATGGCACAAAATTCTTCTCTCCCTGAAATTAACTTCGACACACTGACTCTCTCCGAACTGCATTCGATGCGCGATGGCGCGGATATGGTTGTCGAGGCTCACCGCGCCTTAAAAAAAGGCGGATTGAATGTGGTTGGCGAGTGCCTGAAGAATCAGGGAACGTTCTACGAAATGCAGCATTATCCAAAGGGTGATGTCTACGATAATGAATCTCATTGTCAGTACTACTACCATAATCATCGTGAAGACATGGACGAGCATGGTCACTTCCATACTTTTATGCGTGCCGCTGGCATGAAGTCAAGTATGAAACCGGTACCGTACGACGGCGATGTGAGCTGGCCATTAGGCAAAGACGCCATATCTCATGTTATTTCTATCTCAATGGACAGCGCCGGTTTCCCCATCGGCCTGTTTGCAACCAACCGCTGGGTTACCGGGGAGGCCTGGTACTCCTGCGATCACGTTGTCAATATGCTGGATAGCTGGGAAATAGACCATGCGTTTCCAAACCAGTCGGTCAATCTATGGATTTCGGGCATGGTAAAACTGTTCAAGCCGCAGATCGTGACACTACTCCAGCAGCGTGATGCTGTGGTTGCGGAATGGGGACAACAGCACCCGGATCAGGATGTGTTTGAGGACCGTCGACTTGAGGTAACAGGTGAATATCAGATTTCAGTTAACAAGCAGCACGCATCAATCCTTAATGCAATCAAACAACATTAGTCGCTAGAAACACTTGTCGTGTTTAATTTAAACACCCAAGACTTTTTCCTTTAAGAGTTTTTCTTCTCCATCGCCGCCTGCAATTGCAAAGCGATTGCCGATGGCGGAGACTGTCCTACAGACTGCCGCCTGCCAGATTGATTGCGGTTCTTACCACGAGCGTCTCCGGCTTTGCGATTGCTGGAGTGGCCGGGCGTATCCTGACGCCTCCGTGACTTTTCTGCAGGCGATTCATTGGCGTCCCGTGCATCATCAGTCAGGCGCATTGAAAGCGCGATTCTATTACGCTGCTGATCGACCGACATAACCTTGACCTTGACAATATCACCCGCTTTGACGACTTGGTGAGGGTCTTTGACAAACGTGTCACTAAGTGCCGAGATATGCACCAGACCATCCTGATGGACTCCAACGTCAACGAACGCCCCGAAATTGGTAACGTTGGTAACCTGCCCCTCCATTACAGCGTTAATAGACAGATCAGATATTTTGGAAACAGAATCGTCAAACTTGACTGTGCGAAATTCCGGGCGAGGGTCACGCCCCGGCTTTAACAATTCTGAAAGAATATCCTGAACTGTCGGCAAGCCGAATTGATCGTTCGCGAATTCAGTGGCATCGAGACCACTGATAATATCCTTTTGACCAATAATTTCTGTCACTGACCGCCCTGTACGCTTTTCAATCTCTTTGACGACCGGGTAACTTTCCGGATGAACGCCCGATGCATCTAGCGGATTCTTGCCGTTGGCAATGCGCAGAAAACCGGCACATTGTTCAAAGGCTTTGGGTCCAAGCCTGGGTACTTTTTTTAGTTTTGCACGATCAGTGAAAGCGCCGTGCTCATCACGATACTCAACAATATTTCCGGCCAACGTTTCACCTAGCCCGGACACGCGTGATAACAAAGCACTGGATGCTGTATTCAAATCAACACCCACACTGTTAACACAATCCTCCACTGTGTCGTCCAGACTTCGCGCAAGAGCAAACTGCGATACATCATGCTGATACTGACCGACTCCGATCGCTTTGGGATCAATTTTCACCAGCTCAGCCAGCGGGTCTTGCAAGCGCCTCGCAATAGATATAGCACCACGAATAGTGACATCCAGCTGCGGAAATTCATTTTCAGCAATAACCGAGGCCGAATACACGGAAGCACCGGCCTCTGAGACAACAATTTTTTCCAGCCCTGGACTCTGCATTTCTTTTAGTATCTCTGCTGCCAGCTGCTCGGTTTCGCGCGAGGCGGTACCATTACCTATCGCAATCAGTTCAACTTTATGTTTACGGCACAATTCGCACAAATCATGCTTTGCCTTGTCCCATTGTTTTTGCGGCGCATGAGGGTATATCGCCATATGATCCAGCACCTTACCAGTGGCACTAACGACGGCAACTTTGACGCCACTTCGGTAGCCCGGGTCCAACCCCATGGTACAGCGCTGACCAGCGGGTGCTGCCAGTAGCAGATCATTCAGGTTACTGGCAAATACGCGAATGGCTTCAGCATCGGCGCGCTCACGCAACTCAGCCAATAATTCAGCCTCCAGATGAGGTCCGATCTTGACCTTCCATGTCCAGTTTACAACCTGAGAACGCCAATCATCTGCAGGCAAACCGGAATGCGAAAAGCCTGTACTGCGCGCCACCATTGCAATACATTCTGAAATACCAAAACCTGATTCATCCGATGCTTCCGACAACTTGAGACTGAGCCCCAAAATACCTTCGGAACGCCCCCGAAACATGGCAAGGGCCCGGTGGCCAGGCACCTTGGATAGCCGTTCCTGGTGATCAAAATAGTCACGAAATTTCTCTCCCTCCGCCTCCTTGCCAAGAAAAACTGCCGAACACAAATAACCCGACTGCTGCAGCTTGTCACGACACATGGAGATCAGCCCCGAATCAACTGCAAAACGTTCCATAAGAATGAAACGTGCGCCTTCGAGCACTGATTTCACATCGTCAAAACCAGCATCAGCATTAACGTAATCTTCAGCCAGTTTTTCGGGCTGCAAAGAAGGGTCTGACCAAAGACTATCAGCCAGAGGCTCAATGCCTGCAGCTATTGCTGCCTGGCCTTTGGTTTTGCGTTTTTTCCTGTAAGGTAGATAAATGTCTTCAAGAGCAGTTTTGGTTTCTGCATCACGAATTTGTTTACGCAGGCCATCATCAAGTTTCCCTTGCTCATCAATCGCCTTTAACACGGCATCTCTTCGCGAATCGAGATTTCTGAGGTAGATAAGCCTCTCTTGTAACAATCTTAACTGCGAATCACTCAGCCCGCCGGTCGCCTCCTTGCGATATCGTGAAATAAAGGGCACGGTCGCCCCTTCATCCAGCAAGGCAATTGCAGACTCTACCTGCGCAGTCCTTGCGACAAGTTCCGTGGCAATCTTTGAGTACATGGCTTGTGCGACAGCTGCACTAGCAGAAGAAGAAGTAACAGAGCTCAATAGTATTTTCGACCTTAAGCGGCACTGCTGTGCCAGCGGGCTGCTAGTTTAATCGCTCCAGCCGGATTTCTCTATAGATCCGTTTCAGCAAAATATTACAACTCCTGATTGGTGAAAATTCTTACTCATAAAACTCTCAGGTCAATTAGTATGGGAGCAATTCCACTTGCACACCGCCATGAATCTACTAACTGATCTATCAGTCCAATACCTGTTGCTGGCGCTAATCGTCATGCTGATAGCCGGCTTGATTCACGGCACTCTAGGGCTTGGATTTCCAATGGTGGCCACACCGTTACTGGCTTTGGTCCTGGATGTGCGAATCGCCATTTTGATCACGCTACTGCCAACAGCTGTTGTCAATCTGGCAAGCGTTTTGGGTGTAAGCGATTGGCGCTCAGTGCTATCCAGATTCTGGCGTATTCCGGTATTTGCACTGTTAGGGGGATTTGTTGGCAGCTGGTTAATCGATCGCTACGACCCGGCACCATTTCAGTTGTTGCTGGCCTTACTGATTTTTCTCTATCTTTGCAGCAGCAGATTTAAACCCGAAGCGTTCAGCTTTTTGTCCGGTAACAATAGTATCACCATGCCACTGGTTGGTTTGGTTGCTGGCTTTGCCGCAGGCACCACCAATGTAATGGTACCCATTCTTATCATCTATTCACTTAGCCTGACGCTGAGCAAAGATAGAATGGTGCAATTGTTTAACATTTGCTTTCTTGCTGGAAAATTATCTCAACTGATTGTATTTAGCGTTAGCGGAACGATCAGCGCCGGCTTCCTGATAGCGACCATCCCATTCGCTTTGGTAGCTTACCTTGCGCTCCTCGTCGGCAAGAAAATCAGGGACAGGCTACCTACTGCGCTGTTTATGAAAATCGTGCGCACTGTACTGCTGTTTCTGGGTGTTCTGCTGATTATCCAGGTCTGGCTGCAATAGAATCGAAATGACACTACTTGATAACCTACTCAGGGTCGGGAAACGCGCCATCCCAGGCTCCGTACTGTTGTAAAAAATTTTGTAACTCAGCTAGTGTTGGAATTCCAGCCCGCCCACCTGCCTTGCGGCATTTCATTGCGGCAGCCGCAGCTGCGAAACGCATAGAGCTAGCAGCATCATAGTGACATCCAATGGCATAAGCATAAGCACCATGGAAGGTATCACCGGCACCTGTGGTATCCACCACATCCACCGGGAAAGACGCACATTCATTGAATCCTGAGGCATCCAGCCAACGGCACCCCTGTTCTCCAAGCGTAACAGCAGCAAGACCACAACCAGCTTCTCTCGCTTTGTGCAATCCATCATCGAGTGAAAGACCGGGCGCAAACTGTTCAAGCCCGGGAGCTGAAAATACAGCATGATCTGTCAAGGGAAGCAAGTGTGCAAAATCAGCAGGTTCTGCAAGATCCGCATCAAGCACCGTCGGCACTTGCAGTGCCCTGGCTTTTTCAAACACCAGTACTGCTCCGGCTAACCAGCGCATGTCGGCCAGAACGACTTTCGCAGCGCTAATGCGCTTGAGCGGCAGCCAATCAGCCTCACTAGGGTATCCAGCTCCTCTGAAGGTTGAGATTAGTCGCTCCCCTCTCTCGTCGACCATAATGGCTGCAACCGGCGAGCGGCCACTTTCATATAGACGAAAATTATCGGCATTGACAGATTCTTCACTCATCATTTCGCGCATGGCATGCCCTGCAGAATCATCTCCTGCACGCCCCCAGAAATCCACAATACCGCCTAGCCTTGCAATGCTTACCGCAGCATTGGCTGCCATACCACCACCCACCTGTTGGTGTGAATTTGCAAACACCTTGGTTGGCTGATCCGGAATTGCCGGCACAGACCAGATGTAATCCAGCGTCGATAGACCCACGCATATATATTCTGGAGGCAGCGCAGACTCTTCCCTGGAATTACCGGTAGGCTGGTTCGAATTCTTATTTGAAATATCTGTACCCAACTATTGCCTGGCCTGCCCGGCGCTACGAACAAGTCCGGCCATCCACAAAGACTGACAGTCATGGTCAGGGGAGATACCGGTTGCTGTCAAGTTGTTGATCTACGCAAAGTGGAAAATGCAGTGTGACTTTCGCACAATACCAATAAATTTGAAAAATCAGAAAATTCTGATATTGCGCCACCACTAATATATGGATACTTACATACGTGGAGAGGAAGACTCCATGTTGGTTGTTAACGGGAGGCAGGTGATTCAGGAAAGAAAAGTCTGCCTCATGCGGGCCGTTAGCCACCGACGCACCATGGAGGGTGCTGGCCCCGGTCAGGGATGACCGGGGCTTTTTTCTGTCAGCAATATTTACTCCTGATCAGACTCATCAGAGAGTACGATAAGGTCAGTTAAACCACCGCGTATATTGTCACCCAGTACACTTTGCAGACCGCGCAATTGCTGGTTATATTCTTCGCTACAACGCCTGCCGGTAACGACTAGCTGTTGTGAGATGGAGTCGATAACCGGGTCTTGAAGCAAGTCAGGATCCGCGCCCACTCCCCAACAGGCCAGATCACCCAGACGCTGTGGCCCCGCGCGGTGCGTATCAAAAAAAGGTGCTTGCCCCTGGTTGGCAAAAAACCACCCGGCCAACACCGAACCTACCGACAATCCGGATTCACCCAGAAATACTGCAGCAATTCCATCCACATACGACTCTTCTATGCCGAGGACAGGTAGCTCCAGTTGATTAACCAATGCGTGCCCTAATTCGTGCATTATTACAAACACACTGGTGGCAAATGCCTGATCAGGATCAGTGAAAAAGTTGGAGAATAGTTCATTCAATTCATGGCAGATAAAAATCGCACCGCCTTCGGCAACTGCAGGATTACCTTCATTGCCTTCTCGTGGCGCATAGAACGCATTGGCTTCACCGCAATCGCTAAAACGCACATTAATATCTGCAGGCAGTGCTAATGCCTCATTGAGCTGTGCAACCAGGGCAGCTCCTGAGCGGGCAAAATCCATATCGACATTGGTATCTGACGCAAATATCATGGGCAGCAGATCGCCATTATCAATGGCAACCATGGACTCACCTTCATCCCCGGGTGGCGTAAAGCCGGATGCCTCAAACATTTCCGTTGAAGCTTCTTCTGCCACTTCCGCTGCCATCGAAACATCAAGCAACTGACCGGACTCTACAGAGACAGTTCCATTATCCTGCAAATCAAATTCATCGGTGTTGCCACTACCGCCACCGCCACAAGCGCTAACCACCAACACTGACGCACAGGCAAGGAAAGTTCTTGTGATGGACTTTATCTCCGGGCGCAAAATCGAGAATATAACACTATTCAAATAAATCTGTGGAATGCAAAAATAGAAGCTTACAAACAAAATGGACCACCATGGCTCGCGATGGTTCAGACGGTTAATGCTGATCGTGTCAAACTATAGCCCCAATATAAGCTTGGCCTCGTTACCTGTCAGACCTAAATGCCGGACTAAATAACATGATTTATCAATGAATTATGCATTGTATCCACCTGAGCAACTTTTGTTTCCACAAGACTTGAGCGAAACATCAGACGCGGAACCAGACAGGCAGGCCAATTTTCACTCTTAGCTTTATACCCGTCGTTAGATGTTTACCAAAATTAAAATCCACGCCACCCACATCAATCACAGATAATTCCCGGGAATCCTGCACACATGAAAGGTTATATTCTGAAGAAAGCTGATATAGACACCATGGACGGTAAACCCTTTACTCATTTTCTGAATCCGAATGCACACAGAATCGGTCGGCCACTAGGCGACCTGACCGGGCTAACCGGCCTGGGTTTTCACCTGATCACAGTGCCACAAGGATTTGAGTCGACTGAATTCCACGTCCATCTGTACGAAGACGAATGCGCATACATACTATCAGGCACCGGGCAGGTTGTTATAGGCGAAAACATCTTCGACATAGCAGCTGGTGATTTTATTGGCTACCGTGCGGGTGGCTTTGCGCATACAATGAAAAACACAGGGAAAGAGCCGCTGGAATGCATCGTTGTCGGCCAACGTCTGGCCCACGATATCTGCGATTATCCCAAACAACAGAAAAGACTTTATACCAACCACGGCCAAAATCAGAATCTGGTCGATCATCAGCATATTCAGGAACAGTAGTAATCAGGCAAAAGCCATTCAAGACAGGATTGCATAAAAAATGAAATCGGTACTCGGCCGCGAGGCATTCCTGACGCTCCTGGCAGATGAAGGCGTCACGCATCTGTTCGGCAATCCCGGCACCACCGAATTACCCATAATGGCAGCTCTCTCACAGCAGTCATCGATTAATTACGTGCTCGGACTGCAAGAGTCCATTGTTGTTGCCATGGCCGACGGGTATTCACGGGCGTCC
This sequence comes from uncultured Granulosicoccaceae bacterium, assembly GCA_938005265.1. Taxonomy (GTDB): domain Bacteria; phylum Pseudomonadota; class Gammaproteobacteria; order Granulosicoccales; family Granulosicoccaceae; genus CALFCE01. The sequence goes on along the minus strand of CALLOA010000098.1, from coordinate 98,216 downwards.
GGCCAGCTATCAGCCTGCAACGTACACGTCGCACCCGGGCTGGGTAATGCGATGGGCTCACTCTTTAACGCCTATTGGGTAGGTTCGCCCATCATAGTGACAGCCGGACAGCAGGAACTCGGTCATGGCTTGACGGAGCCATTGCTGTACGGCCCCATGCTGGCAATGGCAGAACCCGTATCAAAATGGGCAGTTGAAGTAACACGTCTGGAAGACTTGCCACGCATCATGCACCGCGCTGCAACGATTGCGACAACCCCTCCCACCGGGCCAGTATTTATTTCACTGCCTGGCGACATACTCAACGAACAGGCAGTATTGGATTTTGGCGCACCTACACGCGTGGATACAAGTATGCGCCCTTCTATCGGCAGCGTTAATGCCTTAGCCGAGCAACTGGTCAACGCCGAACAGCTTGTGATCATTGCAGGGCACGACCTTGTACAAGCAGACGCTTTGGACGAGGCTTCCGATCTTGCACAACAATTATCAGCACCTGTGTACCAACAAACCATAGTACATAGCGCAACTTTCTATTCAGAACATCCGTGCTACATGGGTGGTCTATCCCGTAATCAAGCCAAGGTACGAAAGATTCTTGAGGAATTCGATACCGCTCTGTTTCTCGGAGCGGACGTACTGCGCATGTCTGTTCACAGTGAAATCGAGCCACTGCCCCCTCATCTGAAAATACTGCAGATCACGGAACGCCCTGCCGAACTTGGCAAAAACTACCCAACACATACCGCTATACAAGCCAATGTCCGTGAAACTCTTGAAGCGCTAACACCAGCAGTGGTTGCCGCTATCGACAGAAGCAATAGCAGGGAACGCTTGCAACACCGCCTAACAAACCTGCAGCGTAATAACTGGCAGGAACAACAGCGCAAGCTTGTGGCAACCATTGAAAAAAATTTTGATGGCAATGATAGCCTGATTAATAGCGATCGCTTGATGCTGGAAATCTGCCGCCAGCTTCCTGAGGATGCAGTTTTGGTTGATGAAGCCCTGACTGCCAGTGCAAATCTGCCCGGCTTGTATCCTTACCGCGATGCCAAATCCTATTTCGGCCTGGCAAGTGGCGGTATCGGTTTTGCGATGGCGGGTGTTATTGGAATGCAACTGGCTCAGCCACAACGCCCTCACATTGCTGTGATAGGGGATGGCAGTTCTATGTACAGTATTCAAGCGCTCTGGACGGCGGCACACCTGAAACTGCCGATAACCTACATCATTGCCAACAACGGTGGCTATCAGATAATAAAAGATCGATTGCGCCAACTGGCGGCCAATGCTACTTGTATCGGCATGGATTTCGATGAGCCGCCCATAGACTTTGTACAACTGGCAACTTCAATGGGTGTGAAATCAATACAGCTTAGTCGTGTCAGTAATTTTGGTGATGCATTAGAAATCGCCATCAAATCCAACGAAACCTGGTTGCTTGATGTGCATTTACAGGTACCCAGGTGATAGTACTGGCATAGCTAATTACTGCTATACCTAATTACTGCTATACCTAAATACTGCTATACCTAAATACTGTGATAACTACCTCGTAGCTACCGCATCAGATTCCTGAACAAATTGCCCGAACAAATTGCCTGAACAAATTGCGCAAGGCTCGAACTAAAAAGCTGATAGCCAGTATGCGAGTGCCAGGAAATATGACAAGCCCAGCAGCAACAGTAAAAATCTGCCCACCTGTGTTCGGATACGGCGCCAGATAATTACAATCAGCAACAACGCCAGCATCAATTCAATAAAAGACCAGATTCGCCCGTAATGTGCGGGGTCCCAATAAGAAACAGGAGAGCTGTATATCCAATAGCTGAAGGGCCAGAAATGAGGATGGCCGTCATCGTGGTGCAACGGCAAATCTGCTAACACATGCAGCACCGCAGCACTACCAAATATCAGCGTAAAACCCACAGCACGCCTACCAGAAGATGAAAAACTTTGACCATCCCGCGTCATGGACTTGCTTGCCGGTCCGGAGAATATTGACGATATAAAGTGATAACGCGCACCTGCCAACCATGACACTAGAACCAACATCAGATACAGCGGCAGGGAATTGGTTAACGCGCCCACCCATTGCCAAAACTCTGAATAATACCAATCGCTCCAGATCACCGATTCGGCTACTCCCTGAGTTTTAGCAATACCCCACATCATAAAAAGTCCGGCATCAGGTATCAACGCACCGGAAACGGCCGCTATCGTTAACAGCAATACAGACGCTTTGGGCACCGTGCGTGCTTTGGTCACCGTTTGCAAGTCTTGCGCATCATTGGCAGAGCAGTAAACGGTAGCTGCAGGCACTAATATCGCTGTCGCCAACAATAAATGCGTTTGCGTGTTCATGTCAGCACCACTTAAGCAGTTTTGCCACGCGCGGCAACATCACAGACCCGTTTGTAAGGACCGGCAATGAAAAACAAGAGTATAAGCAAAAGCAAAGCAAGAGACACATAACACAGCGGCACACTCCCCAGTTGGAACCCGTTCTCGACGGAACCACGCACACTACCACCACCACTGCTTGGACACACGCCACCCCCCAAGGCAAATTCTGCAACGCTGCCAATCACTGCAATACTGGTAGCAATTGACCAACCACTGACAAACAGATAATGTCGAGCACCGCCATGCGAAAAAACCACAGACAATACCATCAATGAATACCCCAGCAGAACGACATAGCAAATGGGTATAGAAAACACATGAGGACAAGGATTTCCAGTCAGATTCTCCCAGCTGACCTTGACGATACCGAAAAAACCGATAGCGATTAACAACCACAAAACGTAGTCAACCCATGTCTTGTTCTTCAATGTCATAAAACCAACTCCAGCGCAATTTGGCAGTTCGAGTTAACGTCGCGGTGCGGATCGAATTCAATCAATATTAAACCAGCAAAAAAAAAACAGAATTAAAAAGTTAAGGTCTGGTTACTGAACTGCCCCGTTTGTTCACGGCTGGAACCATCAAGATTTACAACCGATACAGTAACAGCTTGCCTTGATCTCAACCCGAATATCAGTATATGAGACTGGTCTGACAAAAGCCCTTCACCCACAACAAAGGTCTGCACCAATTGCTCACCATCATCCAGAGTGACAGTCACTTCTGCACCAACAGATTCGATTACATTAGGTAATCTGACTTTCAGATAAGACTGTTCCCCTGCCTTACTTAAAAATACTTTCTGCTCACCAAGCAAATTGACATGTACAAGATCCGGATATCCATCCTGATTAAAATCTGCGGTTAGCGGGCTAATGCCATACTCGCGGTTAATCACGCCCACTTCATTGCCGACATCGATAAAAGCTCCATTTTCGTTCTGTAGCAAAAACCGTCCATCAAGACGCCATAGGGCAATTTTGTGCAATGGCCAGGCTGCGTAGTTTTCTGAAACCACCAGATCATCACGGCCATCGAGATTGAAGTCTTCAAATATGGCTCCCCATGAAAATTCAAACCTGGCAACCTGCCGCTCCTCAGCGCTGTCCGTAAAATCAAAATCTCCCTTGTTCTCGAATAACATCCAGTCCGTATGCAGTTGCTGTTCGTCAGTCAGGTCACCTCTGAGCAGAGTGCGGGGCACTGAGCTGCCTACATTCGAGAAGAAAAAATCCGGCAGACTATCGTTTCCTAAATCGGTGACTGCAATACCCATGGGGTAGGCATAAACATCACTATTCGGATTTTTGATATTGTCAAATTTAACATCACCCAGGTTTCGCCAGGTTCTCACCTGCCCGGTATCGTGAGCAACTACCAGATCTTCCAACTGATCGTCATTAACATCAATAAAGATCCCCATAAAGGTATTGTGATGGTAAGCCAGGCCGGCTTCTTGTGTGACATCACGAAACACTCCTTGCCCTTCATTGATAAACAGTGCACTTTTACCCCCATATTCCCGGTTGAAAATAGTTTCTCCTTCAACGTACTCGCGCGCAATATAACCGGAGACGTAGATATCATATAAACCATCCCTGTTCAGATCTGCCACCGCTGCAGACAACGGGACTGTCTTCGGATCAAGTTTCAAGTCCAGCTTTGTACCTGTGAACTGTCCCGCCTCGTTAACGTAAAAAAACACTCCGGATTTGCGTGTAACCAGTAAATCGTTATCACCATCATGATCGAAGTCCAGAGACGATGCGCTGAAAGTTTTATCCGGCAACGTTTTGGTCCAACCGGTTTCGCTGGTAATGTCCTTGAAATTCCCGTCAAGAAACCGGTAAATCGCATCCTGTTGCTCCATGCCACCGCCAAAAAACAGCTCCTCGATCCCATCACCATCAATATCAACTACCGCACCGGCAGTGAAAGGAAGAGTTTTACTGGCATCATAAGTTGGCACGAAGGCAATACTCTGCTCGTCAAACTGAGGCAGCAACAATCCTTCAACTTCACTGCTATAGGGGTTGCCTCGATCGCGGCCAGCCATATAAGTCACAGCCGCAAAAAGAATCACTAAGAGGAAAACAAGGAAAAGGAGGATTGATCGCAGGAGTCCGGTGATGCTCATCAGTCTAATTTCAACTATTCTGGTTCAGGTTTCACGGCTTTGAAAAAAAAGCCGCAGACAATACTATTTAAAACCGCTAATCAAAGCGGCTAATCAAAGCTGGCCGGCTTCACCGCAGGACGCGCAAAGGTGACAACGATGGACGTGACAATCAAAGCCAGAGAGATCGTTTTCTGCCAGGTCAAAGGCTCCTGGAGAAACACCAGGGCTGAAAGTACACCCACAACCGGCGCTGTCAGTATCGCTATCGCCGCCAGTGACGCAGGTATTCTGGTGAGCAATGTTGTCCACAAAAGATAGCAAAGTACCATTGGGCAGATGACATGGAAAAGCAATGTCAGTTGAACGCCAGCTCCTGGCATTGGAAGCGGCAGAGGCGATTCCAATACCCAGACAATGGGCCAGCTAAGCACGGTTGAAATAGCAAAAAACCACGCCGCGCGTGCTGCAGGTTCAAGTACCCAATGGCGCAATTTTAACGCGATATTGCCACAAGCCCAGCAAACAGCTGCAGCCAACATGGTGAGTGAACCCGCTGGAGAATCCACCAGGGTACCAAGGTCCTTCCAAACCAGAATGAGCAACCCGCATAGACTCAGCACAATAGCAATAAGTATCCGAACGCTCATCTGCTCTTTCAAAACTACCACTGACAAAACGGCGGTTATCGCGGGCATAGTATAAGCAATGATGGCAGCCTGTGAAGCCTGGGTAAGTGATTGCCCCAGCGATGTCAGCATATTGAATGCAAACACAAGAAAGAATGCGGCAAGAAACAAAGGTATGCGCTCACCGGCCGGGGGCCACAGCGACTGTTTCTTCCACAAAGCGATAATCAGCAAAAGAATGGCTGCCGACGGAAAGGCAATGGCCCTGATGGTAAACACTGGCAGTTCTGTCATCATATACTTGACAGCAGGCCAGTTCAGCCCCCACAGAAAACCGACTGTGAGCAACATAAGGATTGATTTTACGCCAACAGCCACGCTTACTTGCTACCAGGTGTATCAGACACTTTCATGCGGCTTACTCGTACGGCTCACTTATATAGCTTGCAACTGCCGGGCAAATGAACGCAGATCATCGATAAATAACTGCGGTTCTTCCATCGCAGCAAAGTGCCCGCCTCTGGGCATCTCTGTCCAGTGTTGCACATTGTATATACGTTCAACATAACTACGGGGGGCCCAGGCCAACATCTCTTCAGGATACAGGGCACATGCGGTTGGCACTTCAACACGGCGACCTTCAGGTGACAAAACACGCCCACCCTCCTCGCGCCGACCATAATAAATCCATGATGCAGTGTTAAAGGTACGGGTTACAACATAAATCATGATATTGGTTAAGAGTTCATCTTTTGTATAGGCACTCTCAACATCATCACCGACAGTATCTGACCAGCTATTGAACTTTTCAAGTATCCAGGCCGCAACGCCAACCGGACTATCATTCATTGCATAGCTCAGTGTCTGCGGTTTCGTTGCTTGTTGAGTCCTGTAGCCCTCTTCCGTCTGCTGATCCAGATCAAACTTCTCAGCCCAGGCCTTTTCCTCATCGGTTTGTGGGCCTTGCGCATGACGCATAGTCAGTATGTTGATATGGATGGCCCGGCAAGCCATGTGTTCATAACCCAGCCAGGATGATATAGCCCCGCCCCAGTCGCCACCTTGCGCGATATAACTTCTATAGCCCAACACATCCGTCATTAACGTATTGAACACATCCGCCATCTTGCGTGGCCCAAAGGGCCGAGGTGGACGCCCGGAAAAACCAAAGCCAGGCAGCGAAGGCGCGACAACAGTAAAAGCATCTTCGATATTGCCACCAAAGCGTTCCGGATGAGCCAATGGCTCAATCACTTCCCTGAATTCAACCACTGAACCAGGCCAGCCATGACTGATAAGCAAAGGCCTGGGGTTTTCACCACTGCCAACTTCATGAATAAAATGCAAATCAATGTCGTTCACTGGTGCTTTGAAATGCCGGAAACGATTGATTGCTGCCTCCTGTTTACGCCAGTCAAAATCATTGACCCAGTAGTCAGCCAACTCTTGCATGTAATCCAGATTAGTTCCATAACCCCAACCTCCATCATCCGGCATTTCATGCCAGGGGTAGGAAGCCACTCGCTTGTGGACTGACTCGATAGTTGCATCAGGTACGGCAACCGTAAAGGGTTGTGGGGCATTCATTCTTTATCTCCTGCCGACAGGGCATCTCAACAACGCCTCAATCTGAAAAAGCGACTGAACAGATCGATCTCTGTGACCTCTATTGACCTTCTACTACAGCTGGCCAAACACCCATTGCATTTAGTAGCGTCAAAGTGCCATGCTAGCAGCAACCACCTACAAAAAGGATAGATCCATGCTAGCCAATCTGCCGGCACTACCCATGGGGACCATTGTCACCGCTATCATGTTTATCGGGTTGCTATTTGCAACACGCTTACCGGGGTTGAATATTCTGCAGCGCTTGCCTCTGCTGCTGCGCCAAATCGTCGGCAGCATCGTTATTATCGCTGGCATGTGGAATGTATTCTGGCATGCAGTCAGGCATTTGACAGAATTCTGGGGTATCGCAGCACTGATATCAGGCTTGTTGATGATACTTGTCGGCATCTATATCGCCAGAGTGGGGTGGCTTCCGAACGCTTTAAACCGACTAATGCCGGTCGCGTTGTTTCTGCTTTTGGCGTGCGCCTGTTTTTATGCCTGGACTATTGTCAATCTTTAAGCTGAACCATTTATTTTCTGATAGCGGCGCTACGGAAATCACTCTTCAAAAGGAAAATCCAGATGAATATGATTACCGTCCGGGTCCCAGACATTGACCTGAATGAGTCCAACGCGATCGTTATCGACACGATTGTATTCAATCCCATACTGTTTTAAACGTGCTTCGAAGCTCGCTAGATCGGCAGCTGCAAAGGCAAAATGCTCAAGTTTTAATCGCGCTTCGGAGCCAACAGCATCATCGCCATCAATGCCCACCAGATGTACCATCGGCTGGTTCTCATCACCGCCATACATCCAGGCACCCGGAAATGCAAAGTCTGGCCTCTCACCACGGGTCATACCCAGAACCCGTGTGTACCACTCGACCAGGGTATCAAGTTGCTTTGTGCGTACATTGACATGGTCCAATTTCTTGATTTTCATCTTTCAATATCCAATAAACAATCGCTTGACTGGCATCCTGACTATCGGGAAACTCTATCAGGAAACGGTGCAATCTGCCCGCAATCAGGCAAGGAGAATCAAAGGATGGCAAAACCAACTTTCAACAAGCGCGAAATTGGCAAAACCGGATTGCAGGTTTCAGAACTTGGTCTCGGAACTGCTGCGATGGCGGGCAACCACAGACCAGTATCCATTGAAGACCATCGAGCCGCGTTAAAAACAGGTCTTGATGCCGGTATTTCTTATCTCGATACTGCACCCTACTATGGGTTCGGTCGTTCCGAACATCTTGCGGGCGATGCGCTACGTGAGCGTAATGACTGGGTACTCTCCACCAAAGCCGGGCGCTTACTGGCGCCAAACGCACCAACCGACAGCGAAGCAGATGCCTGGCCGGGCTGCTTCCCCTTCCATCAGATCTATGATTACAGCTACGATGGCGTTATGCGATCGTATGAGATGAGCTTGCAACGACTGGGGCTGGACCGTATCGATATTCTCTTGTTGCACGACATTGGCGAGATGCAACATGGCAAAGAAGCTAATCGACCCTTACAACAGGATGCGATGAGTGGTGGCTACAAAGCACTTGATGAATTGCGCTCCGCAGGTGACATCAAGGCGATCGGTCTCGGTGTTAATGAGCAGGAAGTCTGCGAAGAGGCAATGAAACACGGGCACTGGGATACTTTCCTGCTAGCAGGTCGCTACACCTTGCTGGAACAAAACCCCTTGAACAATTTTCTGGTTGATTGCGAGAACGCAGGCTCCACAATAATACTGGGCGGGCCTTTTAATTCCGGCATACTCGCAGGTGGCGATACCTGGAACTATGCAAAGGCTCCGGATACCATCATTGAAAAGGCCAAAAAAATAAAACTAGTCTGTGATGCTCACAATATTCCACTACCGGCAGCAGCACTACGTTTCCCGCTGGCGCACCCGGTAGTCTCCAGCATTATTCCCGGCCCACGATCGGCTAAGGAAATGGCTACCATTCTTGAATGGTGGCAGCAGGATATCCCGGCTTCCCTATGGAGTGATTTGCAAAATGAAGGGTTGCTGGCCGAAGGTGCACCCGTACCGGTCTGAACTTGTAAAGCCTGAACTTTCAAAAAACTTCTGCAAAGCTCCACTAATATTTCTCGATATTATCCTGAACCAGGCGAAAACCTATCAGTATATGTCTGACCGATTTTGGCCGGGCATGGCGAGCTGCCGGGCGACACACACCACAACCCTTATCATCCCAGGAACCACCTTTTAGCCACGCACGGTTCTGGCTGTCGTCAACAGCAATCCATTCGAACACCTGACCTGCCATATCAAGCACCCCATGGGGGCTCGCACCTTGCGGGTATAGGCCCACCTCCTGAGTATCGAATGGCCCCTGATCATGGCTATTGAGTTTACTGCTATCAAACTCATTGCCCCAGGGGAAAATCCAGCCCTCATCACCACGGGCAGCACGCTCCCATTCATGCAGACTTGGCAGTCTCCATAATTTACCGGTTCTCATACTTAACCAGTCAGCATAAGCCACAGCATCACTGTAGCTGACCAACACAACGGGGTGATCTTCTCGCCCGGCTGGCATCACACCACCTTGCCAGATAAAACGATGCGTACGATCAAAAGGATGGACGAAGCGGTAGCCGGCCCAAGTGTCAGCATCCATTGTTGGCGCGACGCGAGCGGTGTCTTCAATAAACTGAGCATACTGGCGGTTTGTTACCGGCGTTTTGGCAATCTTAAATTCAGATGTTGCTATCGACTGCCGCTCAGGCTCTCTCTCATACCAGCGCCCGGTTCTGGTGGCCTTGTGTTTGTAAGCTTTCTCATCAAGCTGATAAGCAAGCTCTCGCTCAACATTATCAGAACCCTTGATAAACCAGCCCGCTTTGATTGTAACCAGTTCCGGGACAAGCAAAGCGTCAGACGAAACGCCTGTGTCGCTCCAGCCCCCGGAAGCGAGAAGCATCAGAACGAACGCCGCATACCAGGTCGACCTACGGATTTTCATCAAATTTCGTCATATCAAAACTGTACAACCGACTAATCAGACTGCAAAAATTGAAGTGAGTTCGGCGAATTCCGTTGATCCCGTACCAAACCTTGTTAAAGTCAATCCGGAGGCTTGACCGACCCTAACAGGATAGCAAAATGACAGCAGAGATAATTAAAGTAAGCAGCATCAAGGCGCGACCCGTGCTGGTTCCTATCCGGCGACCCGTGCAAACAGCCAAATTCTCCATTCCCGCAGTACCACTGGTACTCATTGATATCGAGACCAGTGCTGGTGTCACGGGGCGCGCCTACGTAATGGCCTTCGCCGAATGGGTATTTAAACCATTGGTGGCTTGCATCGAAGCTGCAGGAAACATGATTGCAGGCCAACCACTCGCACCCGCAAATGTGCAGGCCTTGTTACGTCAGAAACTATTGCTGATCGGCACATCCGGCATGACCAGCATTGCTGTAGGGGGTATCGACATGGCGTTATGGGACGCACTGGCAAAATCCAGAGAACTACCCTTGGCAAACCTGTTGGGTGGCGAGCCAGCATCAATACGTGCGTACAACAGTTGCGGCTTATGGCTTAACACCGTTGATATGCTTGCTGACGAAGCCAGCGAGCTCATCGAAGAAGGCGGATTCAGTGCCGTAAAAATTCGCCTGGGCCGGCCGGATGCCCGGCAGGATCTTGAAGCCGTTCAGCAGGTACGTAATCGCATTGGTACCGAGCGATCTTTGATGTGCGATTTCAACCAGTCATTAAACACGGCAGAAGCCGTTGCGAGAGGGCGCATGCTGGATGATGAAGGTCTGGCCTGGATTGAAGAGCCGGTGGCCTTTGATAACTATGAAGGACACGCAAGTGTGCGCGCTGAGCTCAACACACCCATACAAACCGGCGAAAATTTCTACGACGCCAGAAAAATGCAACGCGCTTTTGTTTGCGGCGCCTTTGATTATGTCATGCCGGACGCAGGGCTGATTGGCGGTGTGACCGGCTGGCAACGCGCCGCAGCAGTTGCTGAAGTACACGATATCCCCATGTCCAGCCACCTCTATCCCGAATATTCGCGTCATTTGCTATCAGTAACACCTACTGCACACTGGGTGGAATTTGTAGACTGGGCGAACCCGATATTGCAGGAGCCGGTCAAGGTTGAAAACGGGCAGATCGCAACCCCTGCTACACCGGGAGCAGGCGTGGAATGGGATGAAGAGGCCGTTTCTCTCTATCAGGTCTAAAATAAAATTTGCTATGGTTGCATTTTGTCTGGAGCAACGGCAACAGCCACAAACACAACGGGAACCAGGCAAGTAAATACAAGGTCATAGTTTCAGTATCAACGATCGAGGCCATTAATCATGCGTACTTTTGCCATTTTAATGGTAGTCCTGGCAGGGATTGTAAAAACTGTCAGCGCCACCACTGACGGCCAGACACCTAACCACTGCAAACCGTTCACATCAATACAGCAATTCGGTTCGGCAAACAGAACACTTAAGGCCGATCCATCCAATTGGGTTACTGTTATTAAACAAGCGGGCGATGGTGATGAAGTCGTACTGGTGGATGGTCGTTACCTGCTAGATCGGTACGCCGTTGTGTTGAACAAATCTATTACCTTGCGTTCAGCCTCAGGTAATCCCGATTCTGTCATCATCGAAGGCAAAGGATATTCTGTTCCAGCAGAAGCGCTGATGGTCATGGCAGAAAACGTACAGATCGCCGACATAAGCGTAAAAAATATTCGTGATCATGCCATCGCTATAAAGGCCGGGGTCTCCGGCACTTTTCTCTACAACCTGAAGCTTGTGGATGTTGCTACCGGCCACATCAAGGGCAGTAAACTCAATGGCAACGGTACTATTGCCTGCTCACAGATCGGCTACACAGGCTCCGGCTCGCAGGGTGACTACAATGGTGCTATTGACCTGCATCAGGCCCGTGGCTGGCATATTCGTGACAACTACATTTACAACATCTGGGGTGATGGCAGCGGTTGCTTTATCAATACTGACTGTGGCACTTATGAGCCGGGCGGCGCACCGGCTATTCTTTTGTGGAATGGTTCAGGTGAAAATATTATCGAGCGTAATGTCATCGTAAATTCTTTCCGGGCAATCACCTTAGGCTTGGGCACTGAGTATGACGGTGGCATTGTTCAAAATAATATCATTGTCAACACAGAATCTGGCAGGCAGGGCAAAAATGGATTTATACCTTCGGATGCCGGGATCAGCTTGCTGACAGCAAGCAATGTCACCGTTCAACAAAATACAATTCTGATGCGGAGCGATTATCCAGGGAATATCGAAGTGAAGCACGGCACCGGCAATACTATCCGGCAAAACATCATGGCCCGGCCGGTATGGGACAGAGGCAGTGCTGAATTCAATGGATGTGGTTCAGCCGCTGATGCTGAATGCAGACACGGTGAATCGGAAAATATAATTCTGGGAGCAGAAGACTCTGATCAAATGCTGAAAGAGACAGCAGCGGCGTTAAAGAGACCAGGCCTAACAGTTCACGGGCTCTGAGTAGAGAGACTCGAACAATACCTGCTTAAATAAAGTTTCAGCACAACACAGGTATCACGTCAGGAATAACAACTATAGCGTTAGCCATTCACAATGGTTGAGCTCTGTTATCGTGAGCCGACAGGCTTGACATTGAAAAATTGGAAAAGTTCTGCAATTAGACAATCATTATTGATTTTCAGCTAACTTCAATCCTGAACAGTCTGCCTTACCCAGTAACGTCGAAGAATTTTTTGCTAAAAATGCAAAGACATCTTTGCGCCTAATCTATCCTGTGATATATCTGTTCCAGTCTTTCCAATTAACCAGAAGACTCAACTTCATTTTATTGCTGGCTGCCTGGCTTCTTTTGCTGCTGAGCCAGCTCAGAATTGTAAATACCAGATAAATCCTGATAGAGGTTTCACGATGAAAAAACACAAATTGTCCACCAACGCAAAACTGCTTATCGCCGGCATGGCTGTAACCGCGTGCGCAATCGGTTCCTATGTCTATGCACAAGATAAGGACATGACTTTCTTTATCACCAGCAAAGGGCCCGGCAATGGCGGTGACCTTGGAGGTCTCGAAGGTGCAGACGCGCACTGCGCTGCACTGGCAGCAGCTGCTGGCTCTTCACTAACCGATTGGGCGGCTTACCTGAGTGTCGGTGCAGGTATTGATCGCTCTGGCGACCGTCCGAAAGTTATCCCCGGTGTTAACGCTCGCGATCGTATCGGCAGCGGCCCCTGGCACAATGCCAAAGGTGAACTGATTGCCGCTGATGTAGATAGCCTGCATTCGGCAAGCAACCCACTTAACAAGGGCACTGGCCTTGATGAGAACGGCATGGAAGTCAACGCGCGGGGCGACAAGCCCAATCGCCACGACATTCTTACCGGATCTGATCCGCTAGGCATGTACTCCACAGCAGGTGGTGATACAAGCTGTGGTGGCTGGACCAGTAGCTCGGAAGGCTCAGCCATCGTTGGTCACCATGACCGCGCCGGCCTGAGTGAAGACCGGCACATGGTATCGTGGAACTCGGCTCACGGCTCAGCAGGGTGTTCACAGGAAAAACTGCAAGCCACAGGCGGTGATGGTTTGTTTTATTGCTTCTACTCCAAGTAGATGAATCAGTGTTTAAACTGAAGTTTGGGCCGTAAAAAGCTCAGTAAATAGAACGGTGGCAGTCTGGCTTGTTGCAATTGATCAACCCGCAAAGATCTCTTGCGCAATACAGGCCAGGCTGCACAGCTCCGGTCTGCAGCATCAGGTGCCGAAAGGCACCGCCAGCAACTCAAGCAAACGTTCGGGATCAACCTTCGCATTGTCCGCGCCACTTAATATGGATTGTGCCAGTTCCCGTTTATTGCTGTGAAGCTCCTGTATTTGCGCCTCTATTGTTCCTTTAGTGACCATGCGGTAGATAGTTACAGGGCGTTGCTGACCGATCCGGTGAGCACGATCTGACGCCTGATCTTCAACCGCCGGATTCCACCAAGGATCCAGATGAATAACATAGTCAGCAGCCGTTAGGTTCAAGCCAGTCCCACCAGCCGTTAACGAAATCAGAAACACATCACCTTCGCCAGACTGAAATGCCGAGACCCTGTGCTGACGTTTTTTGGCCGGAGTACTGCCATCCAGATACTGATAGCTGATTTTGTTTTTCTTCAATTCTGCTTCAACCAGCTGAAGATGATCAACGAATTGCGAAAATACCAATACCTTATGACGACCGGCTAACAGTTCATGCAACGTGTCGTTAAACAGATCAAGCTTCGACTGCGGCCCACTCCAGTCCGATTCAATCAGCTTTGGATTACAACACAAGCGTCGTAAACGCATCAGCTGCGCAAGAACAGCAAAACGCTGTGGCGGAGGTAAAAGCTGTAGATCATGTTCGTCTGCATTTTCGTAATCAGCAGCCGCAGTCACAGCTCCTTCCCCGGCATTTAATGACTCCAATGCTTCAAGCCTTAAGGTCTCATATAATGTAGCCTCCTCCTCTGAAAGCTCTACTGACAAACTAATCTCTGTTCTGGAAGGCAGGTCCTTCAAAACATCACGTTTCAAGCGGCGCAAGATAAACGGTGTAGTCAGCACTTGTAGCTCCTGCCTTGCAGAAGCACTAGCATCACGCTCGATCGGAATCACAAAACGCCGGTGAAATTCGTTTCTGCTACCAAGCACTCCAGGATTCAGGAATTCAAACAGGGAATGCAAGTCCATAAGATTATTTTGAATAGGCGTACCTGTAGTGGCTATCCGCATATCGGCCTGCAACCGCCGTGCGGCTTTGGCACGTTTGGTCGATGCATTCTTTATCGCCTGCGCTTCATCAAGCACAACGGTGTGCCAATGCACCTCCGCAAAAGCATCACAATCGCTAGCCAACAGGCCGTAACTGGCAACAACCACACGGAATGGCCTTAGCTCTTTCAGGCTTTTTTGTCTCTTTTTGCTGGTGTTTCCAATCTCTGAATACAAGCAAACATCCAGCGTGGGCGCGAAACGTCGAGCTTCTTCCAACCAGTTGCCGGTTACCGACGTAGGCGCAATAACCAATGCAGACCCTGCAGCCGCTCGCGCAACCAGCACCGCCAGAGACTGCAAGGTTTTCCCCAACCCCATATCGTCAGCCAGACAGGCACCGGCACCTGCCATGCCGAGTTGCGAGAGCCAGCGATAACCTCGAAGCTGATAATCCCTGAGATCAGCCTGTAAAGTGCTGGGTAGTTCAGGTGGTTTCGCCAATGCCTGCCTGACGCGTTCCAGCTGCTCGTCCCAACGCTTGTCGCCTTCAATAACAGCTAGTGCTTTTGCATCAATATTATTGCCATGGTTGAATCCACCTTCAGGCGAGAACGTAGAATCTTGAATATCCACCCCTAATGCGATCACAGCCAACGGATGCAGACGTTGCACCCCTGATGCGTTATTGCCATCACTTTTTTCCAGCTTCTCGGCAGCCACTTCAGGGAGCGGTTTAGAGAATGCAGACAATACCTGCAGTTGTGAACGTAGCTTCGCGGACAACGCAAGGAATTCACCCGAGCCCAATTCTACAAATCGTGATTGAGGCTGGTTTCTTAGCAGCGAGACAAGGCGCGACAGATGAATAGCATCTTCATTCACCTTCAATTCACCACTGGCACTAAACCAATCCTGCGCTGACTTAATCCTCAGACGCAGTTGATTACTGTCAGCGTGGGCTACAATTGTCAGACTTTTATCATTAACCCAAACGCAACGCTGTTCCTGCAGATTTACCTGATCAAGCATTTCCAGTGCATCCACAGTGTTATCGATAGTCGCACTGTGCTGGCCGTCAAAACAGATGGCGATTTGCGGTATCTGGTCAAGCAACTCCAGCATGGCTTTTCGCTCAGATTGCAAATTGCGACTGACCGCGACACTCTGCCCGTCTTTGCTTATATACACGACGGCCCCACCTACGCCACTGTCGTACAAAATGCCACTATCTGCCAGGGGCTCTACCTTGAAACGAACCCGCACGCCATTGCCGACAATTTCCAACTGCAAAAGCGGTGTTGCATCACCTTCAATACTTGAAGCGCCTGCGCTCGCCATATCACTTTGCACCTGAATATCACCAGACAGCGAAGCGGCAACCTGTAATAAGCGCGATTTGGCACCAAGCGGCATATCCAAACCCCCGGCCGGGATAACATCAGACAAGCGCCGCTGCGCTGCGTTAAAGTGAGTGGCACAAACCCGATTGCTGCCGGCCTCAAAGTTGGCTACATAATGTTGACCAGTGGGCTCCGGGTAAATCTGTAAACGCACGCTGTCGCCGTTTTCGGTAATACGCAACACAGGGGATTGCTCAACAACATCCACAGGCTTCAGATTTTCATCAATGACAAGAGCGTGCCCTATCAACTGGTATACCGTACGGCTATCCGTTTCATATCGGGTGCTACCACCTCCCCAACCGTATGCGGAAACTTTTCGAATAGTGGCGGCAGCCATATGATCCGGTGTCGATAAACCATCCACCTGTTCAGGGTTATTTTTTAATTTTTGCAAACTGATGCGTCTGCCAGCAGACCAGCTTGTTTTCTTTTTGGTCTGCGCAAGCGGCACCGCTTCGATCACATTAGGACCTAGCTCCAGCAGTTGCCATACAACACGCTTTTCGATAGTTGCGGGTTTCGCTCGCGGATTTTTGAGCGGCTTTTCAGCAGGCACCAGCAATTCCAGATTACGCAGGTTAATCTCCCATGCATCCAGAGGCCGCACTAATGATGTGAGGCTGGTGGTACCCAGCTGTTTATGTCTTTCAGCAGAACTCTGCGTTGCAATGATATCTTCGGCTTGCGGTAGCCGAGACGTTTTACCAATAGTCGACTCTTCAAGGACTTTTAACAGTTCAGCCACCACCCACTGGTATCCTGCAGCCTCAGTTTGCAACAAGAGATGTTGCAAGGAATCTACAAAAGTTTCATGGTGAGCGCTCAAATTAAATTTTTCATGCCAACGCGAACTCAATGCCAGAAACAAATCAACAATTCGATATTCGGATTCGCGGTAACGTGGTGGAGAAACATAGTGTTCCTCAATAGCACGGGATGCCAGCGAGTAAACTTCACCCATGCTATTGTTAACTCGCAATTTGGAATAGGTTTTAACCAGCGCATTGAACAGTTGCAAAGATTGTGGAGAAGTATCGAGCAACAGCCCCAGAACTGCGATCTCGAATGCCGGCTGCACAGGAAACACATTTCGCCTGCGAGTTCCCGCACGCTCGGCATCCATGCAAGCATCTATATTTTTCCGTACGTGTTCTGCATTGCCCGTCAACGTTGCTATCAGCGCTTCATTGGAGAATGTCGCCACCTGCAGCCGTTTTGACTGTTCTGGTGTCAGACCGGATCCGGCATAGCTGCTTAGCAAAGCCCTGGCCTGCTTGAATTCACCTTCAAAGATCAGTGTAGTGGCACAGAATCCGATTAAAGACAGCGGGTCGGGCGCATGCTGCAGGCAGAGTTCTCGAAACGAACGCGTTGGCTGCAATTGCAAACACAAGTGGGATAATCCGGATAAACAAACTCTTTGTCTCAACCCCTGCGGAAGATCGATCACGTAAGGATGAGCCACAGGTTCAACCATCCAGCTCCAGATATTATCAGGCAGGCGCGACTCTAACGACGGATCAAACTGCCGGCCGAGGATTTCAAGACGTGTATATTGCTCAAGCAAACTGAAATCAAAAACGTCCTCTCGCAACAGCAATTCCAGCTGTCCGGGGGAATCCGGTAGCTTACGAGTACCGTAACGCGTGAACATATATTCATATTGGTCGCATGCAAACCCGAGCAAGGTGTAAGCCCGATCGACTTCCAGTGCTGCAAGACAACCCGGACTGACCAGACCGGGCACAACCGTAGGCCCCTGCGCCGCACCGCCACTTCCGCTAATAGATGGCAGCAGCAATCCGGCAGTGATCAGCGATTCAATCGCCTCGCGAAATTGTTCGCTTGTAAAACCGGTTTTACCCTCTGCCTTACGGACCCGATTAACCCAGCCCAACATTTTGGTGCGCGCCGGGCGCTCCGGATTAAGCAGTGCGTAACCTTCGATAACTGCTCGCTGTGCATCTGTTAATCCGGTTAGCTGAGAGCTTTCATCGATTGATCTGTAATTAGCCAAAAATTGTTTCACTGCGATGCCGGACTGAAACCCAATAGTAGAACCAAATTCATTATTACCGCAAATGACATCTGCGCGGAGTGGCGCCGGGAAAGATGAAAAAGGCTATGTCAGGGACGGCACGGTGGACGTGCTTAGCCATACAAAACCATGCAAAACCAACTCAGTTAAAGTCGCCCAACAGGTTATTGAAGAAAGTGACGTTAGGACCCACATCAATGGTGCAGCCATTATCAGAAAGTGCGATACCGTGGCTCAAGCTACCGGATATATCAGTATTGGCAATTTCAAGGCTTGCAGGCATCAGATCCGTGCATTCCAGCCGAATGGCTCCGTTGCCCTCGCCAGCACTGCCAGCATCCAAGATCATCACATGATCAATCTGCTTGGCGCCGCGCCCGGACAGGCGAATCCCTTGCCATCCACCACTTCCCGGCAAACGAGCTGCAAGGGTAATCGGATTGTCAATCGTACCGACGGCGCTGAAACTTCCATCAACCCGAATCTCACTATTTGCATCCATAATCAGATCAAGACCGGCACCCAAAGTAAGCGAGGCATTGTTAATCGTCATACCCGCTGAACGGATAACAACACCAGGGTCCGGGATAACAATATCCTTGGAGAAACTGTTCCTGATCGTTGATATCTGATCAAGATCGTTACCGCTGTAGTCAGTTGTCACCGCAATAGCTTCAAGTAGATCCAGCGTGAATATCCCCGCAATTGCGTTTCCTGTTACACGGTTGCCAAAAAAACTTTCTATGACTGTACTGTTGCCGGGAAAAGACAAGCCACTATTCCCGCTAAAACGAATCAAGGAATTTTCTATCCTGATACGAGATACATTGGTTGCCGCTGAGCGGATAACCACGGCTGCCTCGAGTTCATCGGCACTGCCAGCGTACTGGACCACCGTGTTTCTTAAAAGATTCATGGGCGAATCGCTGAAACTGAAGCGGATACCATCCCAGAATCCCCGACCGCTTTGCTGGCCTGTAAAAACAACCGGAGCATCCAGAGTACCGCTTGAATTCAGCGACGCATCAGGGCCTACTTCCAGCATTACATCTGACGCAAATTTAAGCATGGTGCCTGCTTGCAAGGTCAGATTGGTAAAGGGCGGCAACGAAAGATCTTCCGTCACCAAATAACAATCAACTGGCAAAGTGATGCTCGATTCAACATCAGTCGGCCCCAGCGTTCGTTCACATGCCACAGTATCCGGGTCCGGTAGGTTAAGTTCCTGATAAAACGGAAAATCGGCCGAACCACCGGTACCACTCATGCTCAGCATGCCATCTTCGCCAACGTCGACACAAATCACACCACTACGTTCGGACTCGTTACCACTGGCATCAACAGCCGCACCCTGATAACAGTATGTCGCTGAGCCACCGATTGTTGTATCGCTTGCAAAAGTGTCGGTGACAGTAAAGAGCAGCTGCAAATCGGTTTCATCGTTGCCACGATACATATTAAAAGCCGCAACATCAGCAATATCCGACTGCCCCCAGATCAATTCAATTCGCTGACTGGACACATCAACGGCTGCAAGAGCCACCGGTGCAGGCGGAGGTTGGGTATCAGTGGCCGCAAGTGCACTGCCGCTAACCGATTGCGATCGCGCAGACTGATTTCCAGCCGCGTCGAATGCAGCGAGCTCATAAAATGCTTCCTGATTCGGCATCAGGCCACGGTCAGTAAAAACCGGATACGGAGTTGATGCGATTAACAAACCATCACGGAATACGCGATAGCCTTGCACCGACACATCATCAGTTGACGGATCCCACAACAGGATGATTTCGTCAGTAGCGCTACCCAGAGCGCGAACAGATCCGGGAACAGACGGCGCCAGATTATCCGTACGACCGAAATCCGTACCCAGCGAGAGATTCGAGCGCGTGATACTTTGCGTATTTCGGTCCAGATCGGTGATCAACACAGAGACCAGGTTGTCTTCGATCACGACCGGATTCAACTGAAGAAATTGATCGATTCCCTGACCATCAGCAGCAAAATCCCCGTTCAATAGCGAATCCCCATCCACTGCATTGGTTTCCAGCAACAGACCGTAAAGGGCGAACAGGTTGTCAGCCTCTTGATCAAAGTCGGATTGCGAAGGCAATGCTTCAAAGGCTCCATTGCTATCAAAAGCCAGATCTGGATCAAGCCCTCTCTGAGCAAACCAGTTGCGCAGAATAACGTCTGAATAGCTGTTTATGTTACTGATGTCGCCGAAGGAGATGCCGTAAAGAAAGACGCCTGCGATCACTTCAGCCCTGAGAACCCAGGGACCGGCGCCTGCGGCATTGTCGGTCAGAAAGCGATTACCAGAACCGAATAGCGCGCGACTGCGCTCACCGTTACTTGATTTGATGTCAACTGCATCTGCCAGGATGGTCCGGGGCGTACTGGTTGTGCCCCTGAGAATTATGCCAGTGCCAATAATCCCACCCTCTTCACCGGGATCGTTGGCGTCGCAACCGGAGAGTAGAACAAGAGCGACAAGAAGCAGGCAGTAAAAGTGACGGAATAAGTCTCGCAAAATAAGACTCGAAGGCCGTTGGAAGCGCGACAGGAGACGACGCCACAGGGTCGTTTCCTGCAAAGTGCTTGAGATCATTGTTAGGGCTGTTCTAATGCTGTTCAGCTTTTGTTCTTCGTCTGGTCTTCTAATTCTTCGAAGTGGTAAATTCCGAAACCCACGCGCTTTTTAAGTTTACCAGCCGCCGGCTTGGCAGTTTCACCTTTTCCAGCCGACTTCTCAGTAGGAGCCCCGGCAGAAGCAGGCTCCCTATTCTGCGCGAGAAACTGATTCAGCTCCTCTATATAAGGTGCAGATTTCTCGATTGCCAGAGAGCTGAATTCTTCGGCTACCTCTTCGGGCACGCCGGTGTACACAACCTGCCGCTGGAAGCGTTTATCCTCATCGGGTGCGTCGACATTGTGAAGGGCTGTGTTAAATAAATCCTTAACACTCGTCGCAACTATGCGAACTTGTTCGATTTCATCTTTACGCGGGATATAAGCACTGTTGGCCAGACGCACTGTATCCGGTTCCGGCTGGTCGGTCACACCCACATGATTCAGCTCGTCAAGCACTGCTCCGTAGGTGATATCGCCGCTGTAGCGTTTCACTAGCGCCACAAAACTGCCATATTCTTTGCCGTTTTTGCGGTTTTTTAAAGGAAGTACCAGCGGTTTTTTCTTACTATTGAGAAACTCCGGGTCGCTCAGCCATCCGTGAACCACGCGTTGTGCCCGATTGGGCTTTTGTTTGGTGAGGGCTTCATCCTGCTCCAGTGTCTCACGCAAGCGCACCACCTCTTTGCGGCTCAAGCCCGTGAGTACCGCAGCCCGGGATACCGTCATTTCGCGTTCCGGAATACCATATTCATCATAAGCCACTGACACGTAGGCCTGACGCACAAGCTCGGTCAATTCAGTGTGGGTGAATTCGTGGCGAATCAGCAGTCGTACTAGTGGACGCAGTATCAGTGCTACGGCTGCTGCCAATTTATCTTTGTGTTCGAGAGCCAACTTTTGTTTCTTTACCTCTACCGTAGAATCCCTTCTGACAAAACTATGCGGATAAAGTTACTTGCCTTATTTGCACCGCGCCGGTTTACCTGAAAAATCCCTGCAATTCAGAGATGTGAATGGCCCAGGATTTGGGTAGGAATAAATTCCCATCTATTAATATTGAGGTCAGTTTATCTCATAGCCTGCAGTAATGCAGCAGCAGGATTTAAACGAAGTGTTCACTACTTCGCAAAAAGCTGGATTGCCTGTGGATACCATTTATTAATCAATAAGTTAGCAAACATATAATCGTTTTCACGTCTACCAATGCAAAGTAATCAGCTACCACATTACGCAAGCCATGGCACAAAAGTAGCGCCCCAAGATCTTATCCACCGGAGCATGCCGGCCCGGGTTGCTGGCCATCCCGGCATTTCGTTATACTTTTTTTTCAAATTACCCACCACCTGAAACGCCAGGATAGTCCCGTGAAACTAATGGAAACCCGTTGGAACGGCGTCAATGTGATTGATCGCAGTCTGGAGCAATGCGCCGTACGTGGTCTCACCGACTCATCGCCGGCTGCAGCCTTGTTATGGCATGCAAAAGACCTCAAGGAAAACGACTGGAAGGTAGAACTTTCATCCAGAGCTGTAGATGAAGTGATACAGGTGGCCAATTTCATAGAGAAAAATCCGGTACAGAACCTCCAGCGCCAGCACAACGATATGAATTGGCCTGCATTACGACAACATGTCGCATTGCTCAAACAAAGGCTTGACCAGTACCCGGGGTTCGCGGTTCTACAGGGGCTACCTATCGATGAAATGTCAGCCGAGGTCGCTGTTGAAATCTATTGGTTATTGGGGCAGAACCTCGCTAAGCCCGTGGCTCAAAAGTGGAATGGTGAAATGATCTACAGCGTTCGTGACACGGGCAAAGCCTATGGTTATGGCGTCAGAGGATCTCACACATCGGTGGAGCTGGTTTTTCATGTGGACAACGCCTTTGGACTTGCGGTGCCGGATTATGTGGGTCTGCTCTGCAAGCAACCAGCGAAAAGCGGCGGCATCAGCCGTTTCTGCAGTCTCTACGCTGTACACGAACGACTGCGTAGCCAGCACCCGGAAGCATTAGCGCGCCTGTATCAGCCAATGCTATTCGACAGGCAGAAGGAACACCCTGAAGGATCGCCAGCCGTGCTACTCGCACCATTCTTTTCATGGAACAACGACCGTCTTTTTGCCCGTTGCAACACATCCCTTGTGAACAAAGGCTATGAAATTGCAGAAATCGACATGGATGAACAACTGAAGTCTGCGCTGGACGCCGTTACCGAAGTCTGTTCCGCAGAAAATCTTTGGTATGAAGCGCCGTTGCAACGTGGCCACATTCAATATCTGAATAACCATGAAATCGGACACTATCGCAGCGAATTTGAAGACTACGAAGATGATGACCTGAAACGCCACTTGTATCGATTGTGGCACCGCCAGGATGGTGCTAATAACTATGACGGCTTATTTGCACACAAGGTTGCCGGTGAAGTTTCAAATCAGTTAGAAGCCGGGGCCGCAAATTAGTTTTCCACCGGAGTTACAACCGAACTGTAGCAAAGCCATTATTCGTCTCCGGGTTTTCGAAGTTTGGATCCGGCTGAATCGTAAACCACAGATTTTGGGCCAAAGAAACTCCAGCCACACCAGATACCCAAACCAGCAAACAACACACCAAAAAAAGGCGAACCGGCCAAAAACTCGAACCCCGACCAGAAAACTATAATCACCGTTACAACGACACGCCGTGAAAGTGGTCGAAAAAACTCATGTTCAAGATCAAGCATTGCAGGTTCCGTTATTCGGCAATTTTGCGTAAATAAACAGGGCTCAGCGGTGTTGAGCGTTCCGCATCAAAGCGGTAACCGTCAGCATCAAATTGCTGAAGCTTTTTCAAGGATTTGACCCGCTCACGAATCAGATAACGCGCCATGCTACCGCGCGCCTTCTTGGCAAAAAAACTTATTATCTTATACTCGCCGTTTTTCCAATCCAGAAAGACAGGCGAAACCAGCTCACCATCAAGTTTCGACGCGTTCACAGCGCTGAAATATTCCTTCGATGCCAGATTGACAACAACTTTCGTTTTGTCTTCGGCCAATTGCTGATTGATGGAATCTGTGATGGTATCGCCCCAGAAATCATAAAGATTCTTGCCTCGTTTATTTTTCAAATCCGTTCCCATTTCAAGCCGATAAGGCTGCATAAGATCCAGAGGTCGTAGCAAACCATACAAGCCAGAGAGAATTCGCAGGTGTTTTTGTGCGAATTTCAGGTCGGGCTTACTTAACGTTTCGGCCTGCAAACCGATGTAGACATCTCCTTTGAAAGCCATGATGGACGGGCGGGAATTTTCCGGTGTGAACTTTGGCTCATAGGCACGATAGCGCTCGACATTCAGGGTGGCGAGCTTATCACTGAGGCTCATCAACTTGGCAATGCGCGCTTTGCTCATTGGTTTGAGTGTGCTGATAAGCTCACTCGAGTGCTTCTGAAACTGCGGTTCCGTCCATGAGTTGATTGATAGCGGACTATCGTAGTCAAGGGTTTTGGCAGGTGATATCAGGGTTAACAAAGGACCTTTCCCATGGCAGTTATTGAGCAGTACGGGTACACACGATGTGTACACCCTTATCCCGAATTATACTGTATTGGCCAAGGCCGTGGACACGCCTGCCATTCAATTCACGTCGTGACGTCATTTTTTCAAAAATTCAGAAAGTTCTGATAGTCGGTGGCACTTCTGGACAGGATACTGTGCACGTGGAAAGGGACTTCCACTTACCTGTAACCGGGAGGCAGATTTATCCGGGAACAATCAATTTGCCTCAAGCGGGCCGTTTACAGGTAATGCACTATGGAGAGTGCGGCGCTCCGGCCAGGGATGGCCGGAGCTTTTTTTTGCAGGTTGTCGCGATGTGACGCTTTTGGGGTTATGATTTGTAACAACCCAACATTCCAATTGCACCCTGTATATGGACTCTTCCGCGGTCGCCCCGCCATCGCACGATGGTCACAATAATTCTGGCACAACCGGTTCTGATATAAACGGTTCTGATATAAACGGCTCTGGTGGAAACAGTTCCGGTGAAGTCGAAACTCAACAGCAGCAGCCAGATCATCGCTACCCGGTAGAATTCCGCGGGCAGGGAGGTGAATACTTCAAGATATGGATCGTCAACATACTCTTGAGTATTGCCACACTCTATATCTACTCTGCCTGGGCCAAAGTACGCAATAAACGTTACTTCTACGGCAACACCTTCGTTGACAATTCTTCTTTTGAATACCATGCCACGGGAGGGCAGATCCTCAAAGGACGTATCGTTGCCATCATCGCCCTTCTAGTGGTCGGCGTAACAGGTGCATTCTTCCCGTTTATTCAACTAGTGCTCTACGTATTACTGTTCTTACTAATTCCCTGGATTATCTGGCGCTCTATAATTTTCAATGCACGAATGAGTAGTTACCGTAATGTACGCTACGGTTTCACCAAACGTGTGGGCGGGCTTTACTGGTCCCTGTTCAAGTGCCTGCTGATTCCAGTCCTGATTTGGCAAATTCTGCAGTTTGGGGGTTTAATGATCTATGCAGCGAAATCAGGTGTGCTGCAAGACATGATAAGTGATTTTTCGAATAACCTGTCAATAGAGACTCTTTCAACAACGGCTTTCGGACTAATTGCCAGCATGGCTGTCAGCGCAGTTGCGATATTTTTTCTGGTTCTACCCTGGTTGCACAGAAATTTGAGTTACTTTGCCCTTAACGGTTACCGCTTTGGTACGGCAAAATTCAGTGCATCACTATCGACAGGCAAATACTATGCGATTTACATTGGCTCCATCGCAGTGGCAATCGGCCTTTATCTGCTAATCGCATTACCGTTTATTGTTGCTGCTTTCATATTCAAAGACGATGCATCAGGAGCCATATTTTCTGAAGAAATCCAGAATAACCTTGAAAATATTATGCAACCGGGCTCACCTTACTTCGCCGTTGTTGTCATAGCAGTCATTGCTCTGTACTTGCTGCTGTTATTTATCAGTCTGGTATCTGCCGCATATTTGCGTGGAAAATTAAGAAATTACCGGTACCAGCAAACTACTGCAGGTGATCGTGTCAGCGTGCAATCAACAGTGCGAACGTGGCCTTTCGCCAGATTGTTGTTTACCAATCTGTTGCTTCTCATAAACACACTAGGGCTGGCATATCCATGGACACGCGTACGCCTTGCCAGATATTTAGCTGCGAATACCATGATTACCTGTAGAGGCACATTGGACGGTTTTATCAACACCGAAGAAAAGCGTGTCTCTTCTATGGGGGATGAGCTGGGCGAAGCTTTTGACCTTGATATAGAGTTCGGACTTTGATCGAAACGGTTCAAGGATTCTGGTATCCACAAGGCAGGTCCGATCGCTTTGAAGCCAGCTTGCATATTGATGTGCAGACGGATAGTTTCGAATTGCAGGCAATCGCAGGAGCACAACAGGAAGCTGTGAATGCGAACCAAAAAGGCAAATGGAGCGCTGTCAAGCTCAGCAGTCGCATGGGCAATACGCCACGCAAGCTCTTCCTGCCCGATGGCTCCCTGCTGGAGAGCAGTAACAACGATCAAATCGATCGTTTGCTCACCGTAACCTCCCATTCCGGCAAGGGCAGCATGCTGGTGAGCCGGCTGGAACGTAGCTGGAGCTTCGTACTTGCATCACTGATGGCGGTAGTTGTTTGCGGCTTTCTGTTTTTTAAATATGGACTACCCGCTGGCGCTTCATACGTTGCTCATAAAATGCCGGTATCGGTGCCGCAGGAAATCTCAGAAGGCACATTGGAAACGCTGGATAGATTTCTGTTCGCAGAATCAAAACTGTCGGCAGAACAGCAGAACGAACAACACGAATCCTTTCAACGTTTACTCGATGCCCTGCCCGCCAGCGAGCACCAATTCAAGCTTCATATCCGCCAGATGAGGGGTATACCCAATGCATTTGCTTTACCCTCTGGCGATGTCGTGATTACCGATGCCCTGGTGGAACTGGCAGATAACCAACACGAAGTGGAGTCCGTCATGCTTCATGAGATAGGCCATGTTGTCCACCGCCATGGCTTACAGCAAGTCTTGCAAGGTTCCGCTATCACTCTCATTGCGACGTTGGCACTGGGTGATTTAAGTGGCCTGGGGCAGCTCATGGCAGGCGTTCCCGTATTCCTCTTGCAAAGCAGCTATACGCGTAAAGCCGAATCACAAGCCGATAACTACGCCTTCGAAGGCATGCAACTGATGGGTATCGACACCATACACTTCGCGAATTTCATAACGCGTATCAGTGAACCCCAGCCACCAGCCACGGAAAACCGGCATGCACCACCGACAGAGGCCGACGATGAATCGGAGGATCAGCCACAGCAATTTCCGGAATACTTATCCAGCCACCCCGCCACATCTGAGCGTGCAGCAAGGGCACGACGCCTATCCAATTCAAAGACTCAGTAGCAGTGGCATCTGCAAACTTTTCTGATTACGGGAACCTCTAATGAATCTGGAATTAACTGATAAAGTCGTGATCGTCACCGGCGGCAGTGACGGCCTTGGTCGTGCAACCGTTGAGCGCCTTGCCAATGAAGGTGCCAGTGTAATTGCCTGCGCCAGGCGCGAAAAGCATTTGCAAACAGCTGTAAATGAGTTGAAAGAAGCAACCCAAGGTGAAATCACAGCAGTAGCTATGGATGTCACATCGGAAGACGAATGCAAGCGCACAATAGAAACGGTAATTCAGAAGTACGGGCGAATCGATGCTCTGATCAACAATGCAGGCACGTCAGCCGCCCACGGCTTCGAAACTGTTACGGACGAACTATGGCATGCAGACATTGAATTGAAACTGATGGGGGCGGTTCGCATGTGTCGCCATGTTATTCCATACTTACGGGACTTGGGTGGCGGTAGCATAGTCAACGCCACCATCGGTGCCGCCAAAGCACCAGCTGCAGCTGCATTGCCAACCAGCGTCACCCGCGCCGCCGGACTGAATCTGACTAAATCGCTGGCTAACGAATATGCCAGCAGCAATATCCGCGTGAACAGTATCTGTATCGGTTACATTAAAAGCGCACAATGGGAGCGCCGTGCCGCTGAACAGCCGCTTGAAAATTTATACTCGGAACTGGCCACGAAAGTACCATTAGGTCGCGTGGGTGAATCCAGTGACTATGCCGATCTGGTTGCCTTTCTTTGCTCGGCCCGTGCAAGCTATATCACCGGCACGGCAATCAATCTGGACGGCGGCATGTGCCCCGTCGTATAACAGATAGAAATAACCGATATAACCACTATTCAAACAGCCAAGGAGTGATGTCATGCTGCAAGCAGACCAACGTGTAGTAATGATTACAGGCGCAAACCGCGGTATTGGGCTTGCCATTGCAAATAACCTTGCACAAGCCGGTTTCCGGCTAAGCCTCGGAGCTCGCGATCCATCAACTATTGATACATCGTCAATTGCATCGGCTATCAGCCCTTTGGTTCACGCCTACGATGCCACTGACAAACAAACCGCCGACAGCTGGACTCAAGCCACACTGGATCAATTCGGTGCCATCGATGCCGTGGTATTAAACGCAGGCGTAATGGTACCGGTAGGAGTCAGTAGCGAAAACGAGGCTGACATGGACCTGATGTGGAATGTGAATTTCAAAGGGCCCTGGCGTTTGTTGCGCGCAACCCTCCCGGCACTGAAAAGTTCCGGGCATGGCCGCGTAATCAATGTTGTATCACTGTCCGGCAAACGCGTTATGGGCAGCGGTAATCTGGGGTACTGCGCTTCGAAGTTTGCAGCCCTTTCCTTAACCCATGCATTACGGCATGAGGGCTGGGGAGATGGTTTGCGGGCCACGGCGATTTGCCCCGGCCTTGTGGATACTGATATGGTTTCGCATGTCACGGCCCCCGAGGGTGAGTTTAAAATAACACCGGAAGCCGTAGCCGCATCTGCAGCTTATGCGCTAGCGCTGCCTAATGATGCATCGGTTGCAGAAATTCTGGTTAACAGCCGGCTTGAATCAACTTTTTAATGGCTTAACTACGACTTTTTAAAGACTTAACTACGTAATCGTCATATGAATATTGCGAATTTCCCTATTCTTTCAAAGTTTTTCTATCTGCCTTTGCCAAGCCGGAATTCGGCTTCACCCCGGCAAGCCCTGGCAGCTTTCTTTGCTGTTCTATTGCCATCACTGGTCCTGTTAATAGCGGCCTCAAATGGGCAGGCGCAAGATCTGAAAAACCTGACTGCACAAGAAATAGAAACACTGTTAACAGGTAACACAGCCGTCGGCAAATGGGATGGTACTGATTACCGCCAGTTTTTCGCAGAAGATGGCAACACTATTTATGCACAGAAAGGCAGCCGCTCATCATCGGGCCGTTGGCGTGTTAATAGAAGCAAAAATGTTTATGAGAGTTGGTGGCAGAGAAGCGACTGGTCAGGGTATCCGGTTGCCACTGATGGCAATCTTTATTATTGGATTAGCCAATCACTACCGCCGCAGTCATTCGAGATACTACCCGGCGAGCAATTGGTAGATAAAAACGAATAACACCCAGGACCTGATTCAATTGGAGTGGGTGCCGGGGTACTCGTAAACGCGGTTTTGTCACTGGCATTTATGAAGAATTTTGCCTCGCTCCTTCATAGAGTTCAGCATGACGAATTTCCGGTATTACCCAGAACAAAGCAGCGCCAAAAAACGTGAACACCGTGCACAGCAAAAAACCGCTGTTATAACCGCCTGACAAATCAAACAACCAGCCACTGGCAAATGCACCAGTGGCAGCCCCGACACCCTGGCCCAAATTTGCAGCACCATAGATGGTAGCCAGACCCTTCCCGGCAAAGTGCCGTGCCATTAGTGTCGTGATGATTGGCCCGCGAGCGCCTGCTGACAAACCGAATGCCAACACAAACACTGTCAACAGAAAATAGCTGCTGGACCATTGCAGCAATGCTGCCGCAGCGATACCGATAAAACTCAAGCTGTAGCTAAACGTTGCCACCAGATGTTTGGGCCAGCGATCAGCAGCAAAACCCGTCAGCGCCATGCCGGCAAAGCTCAGCATACCGATAACACCAAAAGCCAGTGACGCCCTGACTTCGCTGAAACCTTGTTCAATCAGATAGGCAACCGTTTGCAGGCTGATTCCAAAAATGCCAATCGCTGTGCAAGTAAAAATCCCGAAAAAGCCCCAGAACGCTCGCGTCTTTCCAGCTTCACGCAAGGAAAGGCCCCAGCTTGGTTTACCGTCGGTAGTTTTTCGAGGGTTATCCGCAGCCCCTCTGCTGATAGCTTTCCACGGTAATACAAGAACCAGGACCAGCAGTACAACAAATATCATTGAGCCGAACCGATAGGTGCCCTGCCAGCCAACTCTATCCAGTGTCAGCTGCGCTAAGGGCACCAGCGCCAGTGTGCCAAGACCTTGTGCAGAGTAAGACAGGGACATGGCAGTGCCAAGGCGCTGCTCGAACCAGCGCGAAATCAGACTTTGTGACGGAATAATGCCTACCATGGCTGCTCCCACACCACCAGCCACGCCAACAACAAGGTAAAACTGCCAAAGTCCGGATAGGTGGCCGGCAAACCCATATGCCAGCAGCAGTAGCGAGCAACCCAGCAAATAGTTGACCCTGGCCCCGAAGCGATCAAATATCGCCCCGGCAAGCAACGACCCGACTCCCAGCGCCACCATGTAGACCGAATACACTGACGCGACCTGGGCCCGCTCCCAGCTGAAGTGTTCGCTCAGAGGCAGCAGAAATACGCCGAAAGATTCACCGGCACCACGACTCATGGCTGTCATCAGCACACAAAAGCCCAGCACCAGCAGTGCAGGCATATGACGGGTTCGCTTTGTGTTCATGAGCAGGCGTTAAATAGCCATGTACAGCGATGAAAGGAAAGAACTACGTGAAAACTGCTATTGTTTCGAAAACAAACAGGTTTCGACCGCGATTTTAGTTGCATTGCAGCATTGAATCAGCCTCGCCCGGGTAAATTTTCGCGCACTGATTCACACGCTCGCAGTAGCGTTGGAAATCCCCCCGGTAAGGATCAGGCAATTTCCGGCAATCTGCTATTCTCGTACCATGATCCAACGAGGATAACTTCGACCTGACTAGCGAACTCTTTTACCTATCTAACGTCAGACTATCATAATCACACAGCTCTGGAACCCCGGTATGGAAACAATTGCTCTACCTTCAGCCACTAACAAATTGCCACATTACCAGCGATTCGGGCAACGCTACATTATTGCCTACGCGACCGGCATGACAGTAGCCTTGTTGCTGTTTGCCGGCAGCCTGTTTACTAACACGGCTCAGGCAGATACCACCGGCAAAAAAGAATTACCCCAATATGTCATCGACCAGTTCGGTGAACCACCAGCAATACCTGAAGGTCCTTTAAGCCCGGAACTCGAGCAAGCGGTCCGGTCAGCTTTCATTGAAAGCCTGGCTAATTCAATCTGGGAGCGCGATCAGGAACTGGCTCTGGAAAAGATCACCGAATCCGGCGACCCGCGCCTTGTCTGGTTAATAAGCGATCTGATGCGATTTGTCAGCCAAAGCTCACTAATCGTGCCTCTGGTTAAATCCACAGAAACCATGTTGGGTATAGAGTTCGAGGACGGAAACTATTGGGGCAAAACCACCGATCACCTTATGGCCTGGGATATTCCTGAGCCGCCAAATTATCTCGAAGGCAAGCGCCAGATTTTCACAACACTGGTACCCGGCTGGGACAAAATATTTGTCGAAGGTGATATCGACTGGCGTCACGTTTCATGGGGCGGTGTATTGATAGATGACCGCGCCTATGACACCACTGACGAACAATGTAATTGCATACCGGCTGCAGATAATCCGGAAACCACAGACGTGGCTGGCGCCGACTGGCTAGAAGACGATGACATCGTTTTTGGCGTTGAAGTCAACGGTGAATACCGGGCCTATCCAAGACGTATCATGGAAGTCAGGGAAATGGTAAACGATACACTGGGTGGCCGTGACATCGGTATGCCCTACTGCACGCTCTGCGGTGCAGCACAAGCTTATTTCACTGATGAGTTGCCCGACGGTGTTGAGCGACCAGTGCTACGTACCTCTGGACTGCTGATTCGTTCAAATAAGGTCATGTACGATATAACCACACACTCGGTATTTGATACCTTTCGCGGCAACGCTGTTACGGGCCCCCTGGCTGAAAAAGGTATTAAGCTGAAACAGGCCGGGGTGATCACTACAACCTGGGGAAGTTGGAAAGAAGCTCACCCCGAAACTACAGTACTTGTGGAGTCTCTGGCACTGGGTCGTGATTTCGATTTCCGAAATAATCGTGATGCCAACGGCCCCATATTTCCTATTGGTGATGTTGACCCGCGTTTGCCAGTACATGAAGACATCGTCGGCGTCGTCACAGCCAGTGGCCAGCCCATCGCATTTCAACGCAGCGAAGCTATACTGGCACTGACCAAAGGTGATTCTGTTGAGTTTGAAAACATTCAACTCAAGCTGGACGGCAGTGGCATCAGAGCTGTAGACAAAGACGGTGGTGATCTGGGCGGTCATCAGGCATTCTGGTTCGCCTGGTCGCAGTTTTACCCTGAAACGACACTATGGCCGCTTTAACAGCAAACGGACTCAGTCTAAATGCCCGTCATGCAGTCTGTGAATAGCTTGTAAAAGTGCTGTAGGTTCAATGGGTTTATGCAGAATCTCAAAACCATGATCGATTGCATCTGACTTACGTTCGCTCGACGTATCACCGGTCACCAGAATGGCCGGGATACGTTGGCCAATTTCATCGCGAATCCGGGCAATCGCGGTTACACCTGTTTCCTCATAGCCCAGCTCGTAGTCTGCAATGATGATATCGGGTGGGCCATCCGAATCTGCCAGCACTTCAAATGCCCGGTCAGAACTTGATGCGACCATAGTGCTGCAACCATTAAGGTTCAGTACCGAACGCGTTCCCTCGAGAATAAGCTCTTCATCATCCAGCACCAGTACTCGAATATCCGCAGATGGTGATTGTAGATTTCGGACAACAGCTTCTCGCACTTGCGAAACATCACCTTTCGGTATCAACAAGGTAAAAATACTGCCTTCACCGGGTTTGGAACTAACCGTTATTTTGATATTGAGTAACTTGCACATACGCTCGACAATCGCAAGCCCTAATCCGATATGCCCTTCTCCACGCCTTGTTTTGTCATGAAAATATTCTTTGAAAATATCCTCGATATTTTCAGGCTCTATGCCGCAACCCGTATCTATTACGTCTAATCTGACGTGGCTACCATTTGATCTTACATTCAGTGATATAGAACCCTCTTCAGTGTTCTCTATTGCATTTCTGAGTAAGTTACGTACTATGCGTGCGCACATTGTCAGATCAGTGTACACAACACAGTCATCGATATCGGAATAAAACTCAAGACCATTTGATTCTGCAAGCTGACGGAATTCATTCTGTATCGCTGAGCAATGTGCATACACATTGATGTGCACCAGCTCAGGCTCGACTACACCTGCGTCCAGGCGTGAAATATCCAGCAGTGAGCTAAACATGGCAAAAAGCGCTGAGTTCGACTCTTTAAGCTTACCTATAAGCTCCAACTCTTCTTCATCAGTAAGACGCGACTCCAACACGTCAAGAAACAATCCCATCGCATGTAAAGGCTGTCGCAGATCATGGCTCGCTGCAGCAAGAAAACGGTTTTTTGCAGCAACTGCGGCTTCAGCGACTTCATGATGATGCTCAGAGCGTTGCTTTTCTTTTGTCATTTGATCGAGCATTTCTGTTCGTTCCGATAACAAACGTTCTTTATGCACCTGTTCGCTGATATCTTTGACACATACAAGAAGTCCGTAAACCTCGCCTCTTGCATTTTTCAAAGGCACTCTTTCTGTGTATTTATATTGCGTGGCAGGATTGGAATGCCGCCATTTAGGTGAGTATTCCACTTCCATTTCACCGCTCATGGTGACTGCATCGTCTTGCTTCCAAAACCCTGGCCAACCTGACTCTTCATCACCGAAAACATCATAGTGAGAGGTCCCTATCTGCAGATCGTCCTTGCCAATAATTTTGTCTAGTGACAGATCTTTCAGGCCACAGAACCTCTCAGGAACCACAACAAAACGGTGTTGCAAATCCTTAACGATAAACCAGTCCGATGAGTTATCAACAATTTGCTGAAATGCGCGTATCACCGGATTGCCCGGTGTACCCAGGGAAATAGGCGCCAGGTAGGATTGCACAGTTTCTGCAACACGGCGTTGCAGCAGAGGAGTTTTGCTCGAACACAGTTCTTCAATATGCACCAGCCCCATGACTTCACAGTCAAACGGATAACCGGGTAGAAACTCAACTGTACTATCAGACAATACAAGAATCGGGATTTTTGGTGCTTGCTGTGCCAGAGCTTTCAATAGCGATGGTTGGCTGACTCTTATATCAGCAATCAAGCAGACAGCTTTAGGAGGTAGTTGCAGAGCCGCTCCAGCCTGAACGGGATGGCCAGACTCTGTTTGGCAAATCTGCTGGAGAGAAATAATCTCGATCGCAGCAGGATATCCGGAACCTGACAGTTCAATTTCCAACTGCTCAGGCTGTGCCGTGACTATTACCAGATCAGCAGCATCGGGCTCTACCCACACGTCGCAACTCCTTGTTTAGATCATCGGTTCAACAAACACTGCTCAGAGATTTTCAAAACTTTTTTTGAAAACAAACAGGATTGCAATCACTGAAGCCGACTCCGATTCAGTTAGATTCTGATGCATTTAATTACCTGGCATCAGCTTGGTAATAGGGTCTTTTAGTGAGGTTAGCACATTCACTCGAGAGCCGGATAAAGCACCAACTGCGCCCCATGGGCTTTGCCCCGCCTGCTGCTGCCCGAAAACCTGGCTGGAAATACGTTATAGAAGTGCCAACTACCGCAAAAGGTGCCAACTACGACAATATATTCAGGCAAACCGTTCTGTATAATCAGCTGTAAGGATGAGCTAGAGTTCACTAACAGCCCGACCAGCGAATTACACAGGGGCCTTAGCCGAACCCGTTGGAATTATGAATAGACTATTTCCAGTATTTACAATATCCGTTCTTCTTCTGGGAGGGTGCACGGATAATGGCAATATTCAGGACGATCCTCCGGTCACACCATTCGTACAGGACCCTTCTCAGGGGCCTGTTGATATTGACGACTTCGTTGTACAAAGCGCTTCAATAGATTTTTACGAAGCGCGCCTGAATAGTTGTTCCGACCCCAACGACTCGCAATTTCTCAGCCTGGCACATACATTCACATCCAAAACCCTGGTCTGTATTCGCTACACCGTAGAATCGCGTGCCAATAGAAACGCCACGATGATCACCGATTTTGAGACTGCTACAGCCGAGTTCGATTTCACCTCGGAAACAGAGATTGAAGAATTCAATGGCGCAACCACGACAACAGTCACCCGCAAAATTTTCCTGACTCCCGAGAACATGGGGCTGTTGCCATCAAGCCTGACTGCTTCAATTGAAGTAATAAACGCCTTTAACGATCCAATCCCGCTGGTCACAGAAACGTTGACCGCCTCGGGAACATTGGAAAGTAACGATCCTTTCTTACCGGATGGAACTGAATTGATAGTCATCAAAATTCCGCCAGCTGATGAAAATTCACCAATCCCGAATCCGGGAATACAGACTCGCTACCGAGATTTACCTCTGGACGGAAACTTGTGCGTCGATCACGATATCTTCACGCAATCTGATGGCGAGCTGGTGTTTACTGAAGTGACTCATCTCGCATCGGGAATTTTGCAGCCCGATGAATTCGGTCAACTGCGAGCCGTTGTTGAGATTCCCAGACCAAGCGAACTAAGCACTTATCTTGCCCGTGTTTTCCCTGTGGATAACAATGGAGCGTGCGATATCAACGCGCCTGCGATAGAGCCAACCATCATTTACCAAGTCGACCCCTGATAAAGCAAGGTTTGCCTCAGGCGCTAATTGTGTATAGCCTGTAGGCTTCAATCCGCTTATCAATCTGCTATCCCGTTGGTACGTTCTTTTACCAGCGTTTGGCTGTGCGCCGATAACCTGAGATCCCTTCAAGCCATTCATGCAAACCCAGGCTGCCAGTTCACAGCTAAACCCACAGCAAAAACACAATAGTGTTGCCGGTATAGCATTAATGGCACTTGGATTTTTCTCTTTCGCGGCCAGCGACAGCATTGCCAAGCTGCTGACAGAATCCTTCCATCCTTTGCAAATTGTGTGGATGCGGACCTTAGGTCTGTTTACAGGCGTGTGTTTTTTACTTGCAGTCAGGGGCCCTGCCATACTCAGAACGGCAAAACCTAAACTGCAAATTCTAAGGGGAGTTGTCGCATCGGGCTCGGCAGCCTGCTTTATCTATGCGGTAGCCTATGTGCCACTAGCTGATGCGGTCGCTGTAACTTTTATTGCACCTTTTATCGTTACTGTTTTTGGTGCTGTACTCTTGAAAGAACCTGTAGGCATTCGTCGATGGCTGGCTGTACTTGCCGGGTTTATCGGCATGTTGATTGTCATCAGGCCCGGCTTGGGAGTGTTCAGCCCCGCCATACTGCTGGTCGTGGTAGCGGCAATATTCTTTGCCATCCGGCAACTGCTATCACGCTGGCTCAGCGGGATAGACCCTGTTATCACCACCGTCGCCTACACGTCTATCGTGGCATTTTCTGTTAGTAGCCTGGCAATGCCGTTTGTGTGGGTAACTCCGCCGGGAAGCAAAACACTTGCCCTGATAGCAGGGCTGACCATTCTGGCCGGAGCAGGTGAAATATTGATTATCAGAGCACTGGATATAACGCAATCTGTTGTGCTTGCCCCTATCCACTACACGTTGATAATCTGGAGCACATTTTATGGCTATATTATTTTCAACGAGCTGCCAGACCATTGGACGCTGCTGGGCTGCATCATCATAGTGGTTTCAGGGCTGTATACCAGCTATCGTGAGTACGTGCTGTCCAGTAAATAATGCTGTCCACAAAATAAATAACGCAAAACACCAAGGTTCCAGCTCTCGCCAACTGATTCGGTCATCTCGAAATTTGGTGAAGGGTACTGGCGCTGTCAGAGCTGTATCGTCCTCATATTCAGACAGGATACTGTCTGCAATCTCAGCAGACAGTCTTGCCGGCCCGGCGAAGGAGTCTACCAACGCGGGGCAACCTCGCATCTGGACAACGGAACAACGGTTCAATTCAGCATGGCGATAACTTCAATTTCAATCAGCATCGATTCATAGACCAGGTGAGTTACCGGAATGCCAGAAGTGGCAGGACCGGGAAATTGATAGGAGCCTGATCGTATCAGCAGATTTTCGTGCAAGGCAGCAGCCGATGCATTGCCTTGGTAGAAGGTAGTCACCTTCACAACATCCGCAAGTGTTCCACCCAGCTCCGCCAATACGGATTCAATATTTTGCATTGCTACGCGAGTCTGCTCAACCATGTTATCGGGATGTATAACATTTGCATTCTGATCCAGGGCCACCTGACCACCCAAATGAATCAATCGTTTAAAGCGGTTACCATGCTTGTAAGGCAACTTCTCAGTCCAGTCCCAATGACCCTCAGGCCAGGCAAAATCGCGATCAACCTCTAGCGCTTCAACACCAGCAGTGACTGCAATTTTGGTCATCAGTCCGGGAAGAGAAAAACCCGGTACAGCTATGCCGGTTGCAGCAGGCCCTGGATCAGGAAAACGTGAAGCCCGAATAAGCGCAGGCTCCGCCCAGTTTTCAGCCGTGCCGTCTCCTTGGTAGAACACGTTTAACTTGAGTACGTCCGCGAGCGTGGCACCCACAAGACCTAATGTGCGTTCCAGTGTATCCATCATCAGCTCTGTCTGTGCGAGCAGATTACCGGGACTCGCGACATCACCTGATGGCCCTGTTGCAGAACAATCACTGGTAAAAATCAGATCGTTACAGCGAACGGCATGAGAGAAACCCGGTGCAAGCATGGGTAAAGTTTCATCATAAGCATAGTGAGGGAGGCTTGCGGCATTCGTTGCAGCGGCATTCGTTGCGGCAGAATTCGGTGCAGCGGAATTCGTTTCAGGACACCAGGCAATGGCTTCCAGCTCTATTCTCATGCCGGGGTAACACAGCGCGGGCAGACAGACGGTTGATACTGTGGGCATACAGTTGTCAGATGTTGCTTTGTCAAGCTGTGACAAAATGTAGGCTTCATCTGTTGCATCACCGACAAAGTACACAACCCATCGAACTACGTGCTCAAGCGATGCATCAAGGTCATACAGAATATCCCTGACAAACCCAATCACATTTTTACATTGAGGTTTAAGTAATTCAGGATTAACGACATTACCCTTTTTGTCGAGATCAGCCTGTCCACCGGTAAACACCAAGTCCCTGCAACGCACCCCATGCTGATGCGTCAGCTCCACCGGCCAGTGCCAGTGATTCTCGGGCCAACTATGACGCTTCAATTTTAGTATTCCAGATTGGGATAATACCTTGCATAGAAAATCACTATCAAGTAACTGTCAGAACCCGATAAGACCCTGAGTGCAACGGAAAACATCACTTTGCCTCACATTGTATACAATCGATCTAAAATCCAGAATCGCCCCATCATCAGCAATCGCAGCAACACTGTAGATTCGACAACTATCAAGTGTTAGCTGGTCATCAACAAATAATGTTGAGCTTGTAAAGCCAACAACTTCTCCATCAACCCGGATTTCAAATCCCGCAACCGTAGCATCCGACAGATTAACGAAATCCCAGTTTAATATAAGCGAATCCCTGTTCGGTCTATTGAAAAAATTCAGCGGTGTGAACGTTAACTCGCCGATACGCGAAGCATTTACAGGCCTTGGGTTTTCACCGGCAGGTACAGATCCGGCAACTATAGTATCGCCTATGAGTAC
Organism: uncultured Granulosicoccaceae bacterium; assembly: GCA_938005265.1. GTDB lineage: Bacteria > Pseudomonadota > Gammaproteobacteria > Granulosicoccales > Granulosicoccaceae > CALFCE01. Next base: position 59,685 of record CALLOA010000098.1, on the reverse strand, counting down.
CTGCCGGGTCTGGCGATTGACAATAACCTCATTCGAAAATTCACCCAAGTTGCCTGCGGCGTCCACCGTTCGAACACGATATCGAGTCTCTTCATTGCTTACTGTTTCAGTATCAAAAAAACTGAACGACGCATTCGTTGTAGTCAGCAACTCGCCGTCACGATGCACTTCGACAGAAATAGCTGGTACCACATGAGGCACTCGATTCCAAAATAGCTCCAGAGCATTGACATCGTACACTTGGGCCGTCAAACCCAGAATAATATTGTTGGCAGCAACAGGAGCAGCCATGGGGCTGGCACCCGGAGGTGCGGGTAAACCGGCAGCACCGCCATCACCAAAGCAGGTTAATGTATTCGTGTCTGCACGCACACCGCACAATGGTGCGATGAAGTTGAATGAAGCGGTTAAGGGTATGCTTCGCTCGATCGAGGAAAAGCGTTCATCAAGCGGGAATTGAGAGATAGCAGAATCCCTGTCAGAGAACCCCAGGGCTTCAACGCCAAACGAGCAATCCAGTAATTGGTCTGTTGTCAAACCGCAGATCGCAAAATTGCTGGCGACAAGATCAATGTAAGGGCCATTACCTGGTGCATTGGGTTGATTCGAACCGGTAAGATCAAGCCAGCATTCAATATCACCTGTGCCTCTGATTCCACAGGCATGCGTGGAAGACAGGTCGAGGTCCAGAAAAGGACCTGGAATCACCGTGCCGGCTTGAACCTCAAAATCAGTTGTCCAGCAAACAATATCGCCATTGGATTCGATACCACAGGAATAATTTTCGGCCGCAGCAACTTTGATAAATCCGCCTGCAGTCTCAGGCACATCAAGTTGGCTGTTCGTATTAAGACCCCAACACTGTGCACGGTTTTCAGCATCGACTGCACAGGTGTGGTTAAAACCCGCGGCTATATCGACAACCGGCGCATTAAATACCGGCACATCCAAAACACCAGCGAAGTTTACACCCCAACATTCCACATTGCCGTCTAGCGTGATACCACAAGTGTGTTGTTGGCCAGCCGTGATCTCGCTCATAAGCGGCAAGTCATTCGGCTTCGAAAAGCGATCAGCACCAGGTGCTGTCGTACACTCTACCTGCCCCGCCGAATCAAGCGCGCAGATATGCATGCTGCCCACTGCCACCTGCTCGAAAGACTGGGCATAGGCGTGATTCAACCCTGTGTTTAACCACAGCAGAGTTAACGCCGAAAAGGCCGCCAATATGGGCTTCACTGTTCTTTTATTCATTAGTAGTTTCGCGATCGCATTGCAGGTTGGATAAAGGGTGGCAGCCCGACCGTAAACAGGCATACCCAGACGGCACATTCTGACCAGTTCTCAGTTCGGGCATTGAAGCCTAAACATTGCGCATTTTTTAGGATATTATTCCCAAACATACAGTAATATGCAGTCATTAAATCGAACTGCAATAAATGAAACAAGTTTTAGCTATATCGCAGGCTGGACCAGGGCAGCTCAACCAGGCACCGTTCGCAACAGTTCCGGCAGGCAATAAACTCAAGCATTGATAACGATCATTTTCACGATAAACGTAATCGCAATTCAGAATGTAAAAGTACGTAAAACACTTTGCGACAAACTATTGGCAGCAATGTTAATCCAGCGTTAGGGGTGCGGTTTTCAACTAAAGATTTACCAACACGTCACCTGGTTACACCAGATACAAACACAGGCACGCAGCAATAACACCAGCACTGTGACAAAATGCGCACAGCACAAAGAACCAGGCAAAGAGGAAAGCGACATGAAACAAGAAAACAATAAGCAGAATTTGAATCATTGCATCTACAACGATCGGTCGAACCTGATTCGCAATAGTAGTGTCATCGCTGCATTCACACTACTTGCCAGCTGCGGCGGCGGTAGCGGTAGCTCTTCCGATAATAGTAATCAAATTTTGGCAGATGATACGCCTGCTTTGGTAGCTGAGGAAGATACGAACAACCAGGCAGCAGCTGACGCACAAGCCGCAGCTGAGGCACAAGCCGCAGCTGAAGCACAGGCAGCAGCTGAAGCACAAGCCGCAGCTGAAGCACAAGCCGCAGCTGAAGCACAGGCCGCAGCTGAAGCACAGGCCGCAGCTGAAGCACAAGCAGCGGCTGAGGCACAAGCAGCGGCTGACGCACAAGCCGCAGCAGAGGCACAAGCCGCAGCTGAAGCACAGGCCGCAGCTGAAGCACAGGCCGCAGCTGAAGCACAAGCAGCAGCTGAAGCACAGGCCGCAGCTGAAGCACAGGCCGCAGCTGAAGCAGCAGCGGCTGAGGCCGAAGCGCTGGCCGCACTGATGCCACCATCAGCTCCCGATCAAGTACTAAGTATTGAGTACTCAGGATTTGATCTGGAAATATTCTGGACCCGTTCTACAGACAACGGCTGGGTTCTGGGTTATGACGTTTTTCGCAATGATGAATTACTGACACCCATGATTGACGCACTAAGTTTCTACGATGATCAGGTGCAACCGGAAACTGAGTACACTTATACCGTTATTGCGATAGACGACGAAGGCAACAGAAGTGAAGCATCAACGGTCACACTCACCACGCCAGCAGATATTGCCGCCGGTGAAGCGCCTTCTAACACAGCAGTACTTAATGGTGGAGGTTCTGCACGCTGGACCATAAGTGATGGCACTAGCACAACCAACGGTATGCCTTCAGGCGGAAATTGCGCTTCTGCCGGTGCCGGTGCAGGCGTTGGCATTATCGACGCATCAATTCCAGGGCACGGCGATGCATTCGACTACGCGTCGTTAATGTGGGTCAATGGCGAACAAATCGGAGGCTGGTTACGTTCAGCAACTGACAATACAACCAACTTTGCGTCTGTTCCACTTGCCAATCTGGAAATTACAACTGAATACCGAGCCATCAGCACTCAACCTGTATTGAGAAATTTCACAACCTTCAGCAACTCAACAGCAAACGATATTTCTGTGATTATCAATCACGCATCAAACTTTGGTTCGGATGGCTCCACTTTCGTATCCGTTTCAAGTAACGGCAATACCAGTTTTGATGCAGAAGATCGATGGGTCATCACTGATGACTTTGCAGAGGGTGGCGATCCAACCAACACTACGGTATTTTTCGGGCCCGATTCACCGGCTTCAAGCACTGTCTTTACCAGCCGCGAGGTATTTAACTGCGCAGGACCTCAAGGGCTAAATGCTCGTATCGACCTGACTATACCCGCTGGTGAGCAACGCTCCTTGATGTTCTTTCACTCTATGGCCGCTGCAGGCAGCGAGGCTGTGCTTGCCGCCGCCCAATTTGATGTAACACCGGCAGCAGGTAGCCCACTGGTTGAAGGCTTGACCGAAGAGCAGCTGCAGAACGTTGCAAACTGGGTTTATTGATTCCAATCCAACGGATCAAGTCCGACGATTTCGAGCACCGGAATTTCGGTGCTAACGAAACTTGACGAATCCATATCAGTTACTTTGGGCAGGGACGCCCATTGACCACCTTAAATACCATGCTGGAAAACCTGGCCATTTTCATCCCAGTACCAGACAGAGCGACCAGCCAGCAAATGCACACCCCCTAACCATCCGTCTCGATCCAGCACTTCTGAACTTGCGATTTTACCTGCCAGAACCTGCCGCCCGAATTCAGATATGGCAAGCCTTTGAGCCTTAAACTGTTCTGCAGTTATGTCAGTATGATATGGGTGTTTGAAAGGCTGCCCATCACTGCTTGAGAGTAACGGTTTATCACCATTGCACAGACTTTCAATGACACTGTATGTTCTGGCATCTCCGATGTAGAGGCAGGTCTCAAAATCCATATTGCGCACAAATAGCTGCGCCGCCTTTGTCTCACCTTCTTGCACCAGTTTTAGCAGCTGCCGCTCCGTGCGCGTAAGCCCATCGCTTAACCATGGAAAATCCTGGCATTGCCTGATCAATGCTGAGCGCATAAACGGCAATTCGGAAATATCAGTCGCTATCAACTGCTGAAGCGCCAATGGTTCGGGTTCCAGAAAACTGTCCCAGCAACGCGATGCTTGTTGTAATTGAAGTGGCGTCAGCTTGTTTCTGGATGGGAAAAGCGAGGCAATCTGTGCCGGCGCTAGCTGACCTAACCCCCTGAATCCCGGCACCCCATCAAAGTGATCAATACAGATCATTGACAGGTTTGGCTCTTTGCTTTTCGTTTTATTGAAGTAATGCAACAGTTGCAGAATCTGCAATTGATCAAGCACGTCATGCTCAAACCAAAGTATCACCTCATCGAACTCGCTAGCCCTGGCCAGGGTTGCATCACGATGAGAAAATCCGTGGCTGGTGGTTTCATCAGCGCCCTCCATCCCACCGCTTAAATACTGAATGCGCAACCGGCTCAGCTCGCCAAGCTCGATGCCAGCCGGGAACGGGCCATGATGCATCGGGTCTCGCCAAGGCAAGACATCACCCTTTATGCCGCTCTGACGGATAAGATCAGCTGCGTTATCACCGTTTGTAATATGAAGCATGCTAGCCATACAAACACCAACGAAATTCAATAAGTATTGCAAATATCAGCAGGGGCAATCTAACTGTTTTCCCGGTCCATGCCTAGTGGACAGGCAATTCATCAGGTTCCCGGTATGTACATAGGCCACATCAAGATAATCATAAGAGGTATTGCCTTTACTGATTATATTGATCATTCTGTGCAAATTGACCGCAACAATCAGCTCCTTCCCATGAAATCTGAACCCAACATTGACGTAATCGTTGTCGGCGCAGGAGTGGCTGGACTCTGGGCGGCACTCACTCTTCGTGATGCGGGCAAATCGGTTGTGATTCTCGAAGCCAATGATCGCGTCGGCGGCCGGCTCAAGGGTGGTGTGCTTGACGGTAAAAGCGTTGATCTCGGTGGCCAATGGGTAGGTAAAGGGCAAGACCATAGCTACAGAGTCGCAGAACGCTATGGCATGGATACCTACGTCACCCCCACATTTGGCAACAACATACTGGAACTGGATGGTGAAATTTACACAGAAGAAAATGATCCCGAAGTATTTGAAAGAGTTGTCAGATCTCCCTATAAAGTCATCGAGCAGTGGGTTGAAAAAATACATCGTCCGGGATTCTGGGACAGCGAGGACACCCTAGCCTGGGACAGATCCACGACCGAGAGCTGGTTAAATCAAAATATTGAAGACGTTCAAGCTCGCGCCTATCTGACCACTGTTATACGTGGATTTTTCACCAAACACCCCTGCCAATTATCCATGCTGGATTTTTTCAGCAGTTTTATCGAACAAACCATAGATGAAGAATTACGGATAAACGATGGCGCGCTGCAGCATTGTTTCAAGGACGGTTTCTTTCAACTGGCCCTGCACATGGCGGCCGAACTTGACCAGGACGAACTGATACTGCAATCACCCGTACGCAGCGTCTCCCAGGATTCTTCATCCGTCACGGTGGTAAGCGATAAGATCACCTGCAAAGCCCAACGCGTGATCATCACAGCCCCTCCACCGGTCGCCACACGCATAGATTTCACACCGCCTTTGCCTTTTACAAAATCCGGTTGCATGGAACGGATGCCGATGGGCAGTATTATCAAATGCCTGATAGCCTACCCAACCCCGTTCTGGCGCAACCAGGGCTACAGCGGTCATGGCAATCTGACATCAACCATAACAAACGCCTTTCAAGACATAACACCACCTGACTATACTGGAGGTATATTGGCAGGATTTATCGGTGGTGATACGGCAATGATCTGGTCAGATACCACTAAACAGAAGCGATGTGATCAGGTGAAAGCAGATCTGGCATCAGTATTTGGCAGGCAAGCACATACACCGCAGGACTACATCGAAAACGTGTGGCCATTGGAACCCTGGATTGAGGGTGGCTATTCCTGCTCGTCCCAGCCTGGAAGTTTTAGCGTTTTCGGTGATACGCTGGCGCATCCCTGTGGCAGAATTCATTGGGCTGGCACTGAAACAGCCGAGATAAATCCGGGCTACGTAGATGGAGCGTTACGCTCATCAGAGCGTGCCGCCAAAGAAGTTTTAGCCTGTTTGTAAATCCGCGGCTGGCAGGCTGGCAAACGTTACGACTAGCCTGGCTCATTGCAACCTGATTTCATAAACCCAAACCTGCAAACCACCCTGAATCGTGAATAACCAAACCGCCGACCTGTTAATCAAAGACGCAAACCTGGTCGCAACTGTTGACAAGGACCGGCGCGAAATCACCAGCGGGTGGCTAGCTATCACTAACGGCGTAATAGTCGCGATAGGTGGAATCAACGATTCCATGCCACACGGCAACAAGGTGCTATCCGCACAGGATTGCCTGGTGACCCCGGGCCTGATAAACACTCATCATCATCTCTATCAGAATCTGACCCGTGCCTACACACCCATGACATCCAAACCTTTGTTCGGCTGGCTGCAAACGCTCTACCCCTTATGGACAGATAACCTGGACGAAGAAGCTGTGTATACCGCGGCCTGGATTGGTCTTGCAGAACTTGCTTTGTCTGGCTGCACGACCAGCTCTGATCATCACTATTTACACCCACCCCGTGCCGGTGATTTATTGTCGGCCGAAATCAAGGCGGCACAAGAACTCGGCATGCGTTTTCACCCCACCTATGGCTCCATGTCGCTGTCACAAAAAGATGGCGGTCTTCCACCCGACAACGCTGTAATGCAGGAAGAGGACATACTCAGCGCATCCGAATCACATGTAAAACGCTGGCACGACGATTCCCATAACGCCATGATCAAAATAGCCCTGGCACCCTGTTCACCGTTTTCTGTAACGCCACATTTAATGAAAGAAACGGCAGAGCTTGCCCGCAAGCTGGACGTGAGGCTACACACCCACTTGGCTGAAAACGACGAAGACACAGAGTACGCTCTGCGTACCTTTGGTATGCGGCCAGTCGAGTTACTTGAAGATGTGGGCTGGATGAATGATCGCACCTGGGGTGCACATGTTGTTAAACCCGATGACACCGAGATAGTGAGGCTTGGCCAGGCAGGCGTCGGAGTTGCGCATTGCCCGAGCTCGAATATGATTCTGGCTTCCGGACTGGCACCGACAGTCAAATTGCATCATGCAGGTTGCCCCGTAGGCCTGGGTTGCGATGGCTCATCATCGGCAGATGCCGCTTCAATGTGGCAGGAAGCAAGGCTTGCGATGCTGCAAGGTAAGCTGGTTTCAGGAGCGGATGCCATGAATGCAAGGCTCTCGCTGGAAATTTCAACGCGTGGCGGCGCTGGCTGCCTTGGTCGTGTGGGCGAAATCGGCGAGCTGTCAGTAGGTGCTGCAGGTGACGTAGCTGTATGGAAAATGGACGGAGTGGGTCACGCAGGTGTATTGAATGACCCTATTGAAGGTTGGCTGCGATGTGGCCCGACGTCGGCCTGGCATACGGTTGTCAACGGTAACATCATTGTACAAAACGGTGAGCTGGTATCACCCCGAATCCAGGATATGCTGACGCAACACAAATCTATAGCGCGCCGTTTTCAACCACTTGAGTCCGTACAAAATTGAATAACACTGATTAAAACTGATTGGTTCAGCCCTGGTGTTTCGTTTACTCCTCGCCCGGAAATCTTATCGCCCTTCTGATCCGTCATAAACCTCACCGAGGGAAAATGGCGCATGCAATTTCATTCGAGCTTTATTGGTAGAAATCATGGCCAGAACAATTATCGTGACGATGTATGGCAGACTTGAGAGTAATTGCGAGGGAATTCTGGCTCCCATCGACTGAGCTATAAGCTCCCCTAAGGAAATCATTCCGAACAATAAAGCACCAAACGCTACACGTCCGGTTTTCCAGGTCCCAAAAACTACCAGCGCTACCGCAATCCAGCCACGCCCGGCAATCATGCCATCAGCCCACAAAGGTGTGTAAATAGTGGATGCATAAGCACCCGCAAACCCTGCCAGTAGACCACCGAACGCTACAGTTGCGTAACGAATCAGATAAACCGGGAAACCCAGAGCATGTGCGGCAGACGGCTGCTCTCCAACGGACCGTATTGCCAACCCCAAACGTGTATGGGTCAGGGTGTAGCCAATAACAACTGCCAGTAAAAAAGTCAGATACACCACTATATTTTGCTGAAACAAAACCGGCCCGAGCAGCGGCAGGTCGCTTAGATAAGGGATAACAAGATCCGCCGGAGAGGTAATTGTACGGCTTTCGTATTCGCGTCCGATCAACGCAGATAAACCCAAGCCCATGATTCCCACCGCCAGACCTGTTGCTACCTGATTGGCCAGAAAAGTAATGGCGACCACAGCAAACACCATGGAAATAACGACTCCGGACAAACCGGCCAGTGCAAAACCCCAGATGTGGCTACCGGTTTCAAAAGTTACCACAAAACCAACAGCAGCCGAGACAGCCATCATCCCTTCCACACCCAGATTCAATAACCCTGACTTCTCAACAACCAGCTCACCAAGGGCTGCCAAAAGAAAAACTGTCGCAGCACTTAGCGTACCGGCAAGGAAAAATTCAAGAGTACTCATGATGAGACCGCCGAATCAGGTTGAGTTACAGGCTGAACAACTCGCAGACGATAATTAACAAAAGCATAAGCGGACAAATAGAAAATTAATATCATTCCTTGAAATATGTGAACGGCACTAATCGGCAGGCCCGCTGACACCAGTGCTACGTCCCCTCCGATATGTAGGACAGCAAGAAAAAAAGCGGCAAACACAATGCCGATCGGGTTCAACGCACCCAGATAGGCAACAATAATTGCCGAGTAACCGTAGCCGGAGGTCATCGAACGTTGCAACTGACCGATAGGTCCCGCGACTTCACTCATACCGGCGATACCGGCGGCAAAACCTGCCAGCAACAAGCTGCCCCAAACAGCTTTTTTGGAACTGAAACCTGCATAGCCGGCAGCCGATGGTGCCAGACCACCCACCACCAGTTTATAGCCGCCATAATGCTTTTCCATAAACAGCCACACCGCAATGGTGAACAGGATTGGAAATATAATGGATACGTTTAAGCGCACCCCTGAAAACAACGCCGGAAATAATGCCTCATCCTGAAACATGACCGTTTGTGGAAAATTAAAACCCATCGGATCTTTCCAAGGGCCAAGCAGCAGGAAATACAACAATTGCAAAGCAATTGAGGTCAACATCAGCGTAACCAGAATCTCGTTAGCGTTAAATTGAGTGCGCAGGAAAGCCGCAATTGCGGCCCAGGCCATCCCCCCAAGGGCACCCAGTACAATCATCGCAGGCAACAACCAACCTGAAGTGCTGTCTACAAAATAAACAGGCACTGCACTGGCAGCAATCGCACCGATTACCATCTGCCCTTCGGCACCGATATTCCAGATTTTTGCGCGAAATCCAACAGCCAACGCCTGGGCTATCAACAGCAATGGCCCGAACTTCAGAAAGATCTCGGTAATCGAATAAAAATTTTCAAAGGGTGCGATAAAAAAGGAATGAAAGGTGAGCAGTATCGGCTTTTTTAATACCACCAGAAGTATGCAGGACAAGACAACCGACAGAGCGATAGCTATGAAGGGTGCCGCCAACAACATGATTTTTGATTGATGCAGGCGTTTCTCGAATCTAAGTTGCATGAGATCCCCCCGTAACGCTTGCTTGTTGTTGCTCGCCAATCATGTATTTGCCAATATCGTTTGGTGTCACATCAGACGTGACTAGCGAAGGTGACAATGTGCCACTTCGGATGACATAAACCCTGTCAGTAATTTCAAATAACTCCTCCAGCTCTTCTGAGATTACCAATATGGCGACACCAGCATCACGCAAATCAAGCAACCGTTGCCGGATGGCAGTCGCCGCACCAATATCCACTCCCCAAGTCGGTTGTGAAAGAAACAAGAGCTTGGGTTGCAATGAAAGCTCGCGGCCCACAATAAACTTTTGCAGATTACCACCCGAGAGAGACGTAGCCTCAGCCTCCACACCACCACAACGCACATCAAACTCCTTGATACAGTGTTGCGTGAATTCATCCATGCGTGGCTTATTAAGAAAACCTTTTCTATGCATCCCCTTGTCGGAGGCCGTTAACAAGGAATTTTTGGATAGCGACATTGGCGGTACCGCACCGCGCCCCAATCGTTCTTCCGGCACGAAAGCAAAGCCAAGCTGTCGCCGATCTACAGCACCAAGGTACGTAACCGGTTTATCCATCATGCGAATGCAATCAAAAGCCGCAGATGTTTCAACATGTTCTCCGGAGATCAAACGGGAAAGTTCCTGCTGCCCATTACCTGACACACCGGCTACACCGACAATTTCGCCGGCATGCACGGAAAGATTGATGTTCTTCAGATCAGTGCCGAAGGGGTCACTGCTCTTGACACTAACAGCAGACAACTCCAGTAAAGGCTTGTTTAGATCTACCTGATTCGCCCGTGCTTCCACCTGCGGGATATCGTGTCCTATCATTAACGTGGCTAACTCATGTGCAGTTTTCTCGTTTGGATTTACCGTGGCAGCGACTTTCCCACCCCTGAGAATGGTCGCGCTGTCACAAAGGGCACGAATTTCTTCGAGTTTATGTGAGATAAACAGAATGGCCACACCATTATCGCGAAGCTTTCGCAACGCTGCGAACAGTGAACTGACATGCTGCGGTGGTAAGACCGACGTGGGCTCATCCAGAATTAACAGTTTTAAATCTTGCATCAAACAACGAATGATCTCCACACGTTGACGCTCACCCACCGACAGAGAATGTACCGATGCTGCCGGGTCGACATGCAAATCATAATCAGCACCTACTTGTGCGATACGCCTGGCTAGTTTTTTTCTTGAGCCCGGCATCGTCAGCGAGATATTTTCAACCACACTGAGTGTCTCAAAGAGCGAGAAATGCTGAAACACCATACCAATGCCCAACTTTCTAGCTGCTGCCGTGCTTCGCAGGTCCACAGGTTTATTGCGCCATAGAATCTCCCCACTATCGGGCTCGACAACCCCATAGGCGAGTTTCATTAACGTGGATTTACCAGCACCGTTTTCACCCAGAATTGCATGGATGGAGCCAGCATGCACATCCAGATTGATACTGTCATTGGCTACAACCGAAGGATACGCTTTAGTGATATTACGTAGCGACAGCAGTGGTTCGGAATCAGCAGAAACGGGTTCAACGGAAGGCATTATTACTCAATTCAAATACCGGGGGTGCAATACTAAATCAGCTTTGTTCAGCTTTGTTCGGCTTTGTTCAGCTATGAAAGTGGCAAGCGCCCGGGATTGGACGAGCTTCTTGCTGCAAGTTTCTGTTATGCAAGCCATAGCAAAGCACAGTAGATACTCAACATATAAGGCGGGACACGAAGTAAAACGGGACACAACGCGCTTTCGATACGCCACAACAATAGCTGCAAACGCAACTTGAACGCGAATCATGCCCCGCAATCCCCACCTACTTGGGTAGTGGAGAGTTAATGCCTTCTACATGCCAGTCAATACCAAGAATGGCACCATCTTCCAGCCTGGAACCCGCAGCCACAACTTCTTCACCAGCCTGATTTGTCAGTGGCCCGTCATAGACATGCACAGCACCAGAAGCAATTTCATCCTGCTTCGCCTTAATCTTGTCTTTCATTTCAGCACTAATATCATCGCTCCAGTCTTCGACCACAACAACGTCATCCTGCATTCCCAGCCACTGGTTGGCGCCCTCAAAATTACCGGCCAAATGAGCATCAACAGACGCTACAAAAAACGGGGCCCAATCGGTTTTCACAACACCGAGATACTTGGTAGGAGCATACTCTTTCATGGAACTGTTCAGGTTAAAAACATAAGCACCGTTTTCCTCACCTACAGATACAACCGAAGGGGTGTCTTGTGCGTTAGAGAAAAGAATATCGGCACCATTAGCGAGCAAGGCTTTGGCTGAATCCTGCGCCTTTGCCGGATCGAACCAGGAATTGATCCAGATAACATCGACGGTGATCTCCGGGTCAACGCTGCGTGCGCCAAGCGTAAATCCGTTAATAGTCGAAATCAGTTCAGGAATGGCGAACGCCGAAACCACACCCAGCTTCTTGGTTTTAGTCAGATCTGCTGCAGCCATTCCCATTAGATAAGCGCCTTCATAATACTTGGCGGTAAAAGGTGAGAAATTGTCAGCCACTTTGTAACCTGATGCATGAACGAAACTGCGTTCGGGGTTGCGCTTGGCAAGCTTCAAACCACCATTCATATAACCGAAAGATCCCAGCAACAGAAATTCAGCACCATCACCTACCATCTTGTTCATGATGCGATCTGCATCCGGGCCTTCCTGGATGTTCTCAACTACATTGAAATTAACCTTGTCACCATGTTTGGCCTTGACCGCATCCATACCTGCGACCAATGCATGTGACCAGCCCACATCAGCAATCGGTGAAGGTAACAGTATGCCGACTTCCAGCGTTTCGGCACTGGCAACGTTTTGCACCATGACTGCAGCTACCGCTACGGTCGCCAGGCGTTTTGCTATTTTTTTAATCATGCGTAAAAGTCTCACCCTTGTTTAATAACTAAAATTAGTAAATAAGATTACAAATAAAAATTGGCTCCCGGCTCTTTGGCCGAGTATGAAAAGTAAAGCAGGTAAATGCAGAGCCGGTAAATGTGGAGCCGGTAATACCAACAGGCCTGAGGAATTCCAAAGGCCTACAAATTGCTGTACACCACACGCTCCACATGAGCTTCAGCATCTGCCATTAACTTGTGCTCATCCAGCCCAACGAACTCACCATGCTGCCAGACTATTTTCCCGTTAATCATGGTCAAATCAACCGGGCTGCCAATACCGAGTTTAGCTGGCAGGCTCGCCGGATCATGCCGCGCTCCCACATATTCCATTTTCCGTGTATCAATTATAAACAAATCCGCCGCCTGTCCCACAGCCAGTGAGCCCAATTCCGGCCGTTGCAGCAATGCAGCACCACCACGCGTCGCATATTGAAGGAATTCACGCGGTTCAGGGACAGCGAAATCATGGCGCCCTGCAACCAAAGCCTGCAGCATATAGGCGCTGTGTATGCAGTGCATCAGGTTCGAATTATCGTTCGAGGCCGCACCATCAACACCCAAACCGATGCGCACACCAGCGGCTTGCATCTCGGCAAGTGGCGTCACTTCAGCACCCACCAGATAAACGGGTTCCGGGCAATGAGAAACTCCGGTAAGAGTCTCCGACAATTGCTTGATTTCCTTGTGATCCAGTTCCCAACAATGCGCAAACCAGACGTCTTCACCAACAAAATCGATCGCTTCACACCAATCAACTGTGCGCTGGCCAAAACGACTAAAGATAACTTCACTTTCCCCTTCACCCACATGGCTGTGCAACAACACCCGTTTGTCTCGCGCAAGTGACACAGATTCAACAAAAGTATCACGGTAGCAGTTCACCGGTTGGCAGGGTGCAACCGCAACCTGTCGCATACTGAAGCGATCAGGATTGTGAAAGCTGTCTATCAAGCGTGCACAATCAGCGATAAATTCATCTGTTGACTCACACATTTCATCCGGAATAGTGCTGCCTTCAGACTTTGGCAGGGTATTGCCTCCGCGCCCGGCATGAAAGCGCATTCCCAACAAGTCTGCCGCTTCAAACTGGCGGTCAATAATACGTGTGCCAGCATGTCGCGGAAAATTGTATTGATGGTCAAACGCGGTAGTACAACCGTGCTTGATAAGCTCGCCCATAGCTGCCAGCGATGCATGATAGAAACACTCTTCATCAAGCCGGCTGAATATCGGATAAATCAGATCCAGCCACTCAATCAGGGACAGCTTGGTCCAATCAAGAAAGGCATGATTACGTACAAAACACTGAAAGAAATGGTGGTGCGTATTAACCAACCCCGGGTAGACAAAATGCCCGCGCGCATCAATCACCTTCGTGCCTTCGGGTAACTCATGTTCTGCGATTGAGCTGCCTATTCGGCTGATTGCGTTACCCGACACCAGCAAATCAGCGTCTCTGTAGACAGTATGCGCATCATCACAACTAACGATGGCATCGCAGGATTTAAACAGCGTATATTTCATGAGGTTTTCGTTTCAGCAGCAGGTGATTGTTCGTCGCGCTGCTCATGTAATTCATGAATACCGGGCATGGTGACAAATCCGTCCAGACTGCGAACCGCATACAGCCATTGGCGAATAGCAGGAAAAGCGTCATGCTCAATACCGGCATCGGGACTCAGTGCTGTGTACGGGAAACAGGCTATGTCAGCTACCGTTGGGGAATTTGCTCCCAACCACTGTTCTCCGCGAATTTGTTGCTGCACCAAATGAGCTTCCAATTCGCGCAGTGCCTTAATCGCGCCAGCTTTGGCTGCAGCAGCATCGATATCTTTATTCAACATACTATGCAATCGCAGTTCACCGACCGTAGCACTCAAACGCGCTGCAAAACCCAACCACTGCATGACTTGAACAATAGCGTCACTGTTTTTTTCAGGCCACCATGCACCACTTTTATCATGTTTACTGGCCAGCCAGACCAACATCGCCTGTGTTTCGGTAAACACCCGACCATCTGCTTGCAGAATGGGTAACGTTCCAGCCGGGTTTAAGCGTAAATATTTTTCAGATCTATGCTCAACTCCAGGATGAAAATCAACCGCCACCGATTCGTATTCAACCGCTAACAAACTGGCAAGCAAGCGAAACTTGTAACAGTTTCCGGAAAGCACATAGTTATAAAACCTGATTGTCATTCTGCCAACTCGTGAGCATTAGGGCCTTCCGAATGGTTTTGCAGGGAATCAATTGAAATTTGCGCACCATACCAGGCGCTGTGGCGCTTCAACCAGCGACGATAGGCTACCGATGTCAGGTCCGCACGGGTTGGAATTTCCATTTTCGGATCGAGCGGCAGTCTACGAGGTATTTGATTTTCCAGAATTGAACGGTCCTGCAGGAATATCAGTTGTTGAAACTGTATGAGATCGGCCATGCTACTGACATCATCGTACAAAGCCATCCAGGGCCAAACATTGCAAGTCTCTTCATCCAACGGTTGTACAAAAATCGCGATAACATCCATAGCTTCGGGTTTTGGCGGGCAGGTTTTATAAAGCACAGCTGCCATCGGCGCCGGGACCCGATAGATGTATTGTGTCTCAATACCGCCGGAGGAAGACTTTGATGCCTGCGGTTGATAAAAACGGATATTACTCGCAATCACTTCATCATCAGTATCATCGATACGAACGTCATACTTGTAAACTTCAGTATGGGGTTCCGCCCCCAACACATCAGTATGCACAAACGGAAAGTGCGCGATATCCAGAAAATTCTCGACAGCCCGCAATGGCGAACACTTTACCCTGACAACGCCACAAGGCACCAGGCGCCTGCCTGGTTCCTGTGCTTCGGATATAGCAAACAACTCACGCGGTTTTTCAGACAACGTTGTCCAGAGATGGTTGAACGCACGCTGCACAGGCAACTTTCGGCCATTCGAAAAAATAGTAATCGTGCCAACAGAGTCTCCAGTATTGCCAGCACGCTGACTGGCGTCACAAACACTGGCGTCGCAAACACTATCATCGCAGCGCAATTCCAGCTGCTCACCCAGTAAACGTGTTTGTCTTGATTGCCCGATTTCCAGTTCGCCCTCTATTGCAACCGGGTACCAGTCATGCATTGCGTACTCGAGACCATTATTCATGTGTGCACTCCATCCCGGCATTCATTGCTACCTCATGATTCAGTTCAGCCTGCCGTCGAACTGACTCACACCATTGCGAAATGCCAATTCGACCGTCAACAGAGTACGAATGATGTGCAAGCACATGGATAACAACGTTTGCAAGATCCGAAGGCTGAAAAAGTAGCAAAACAGAATCAGCCTGCTGTTGATTGCCAAACGAAAGAATTAGTGGAGCATCACCAAGCTGACGCGGCGACAGACTCAACCCCGCTTCATCACTGAGTTGTGCAGCAAGACAGGCTTCGAACGCAACGGATAAGGGACAATCAAAGGTAATGCTCCGGATGCCAATGCTGTCTTCTGGAAATTCCGGCACCTCGGCTTCATTTCTGGTATTGACCCACAGCACCCCCTGATGCTCGACAACACTGTAGGTGACCGGTTTTATACTGGCAGGGGGCTGTAGCTCGGGGTGAGCCGGTATATAGTGGCAAACCGCTTCACAGTTGTAATGCCAACCGTGGTAGGCGCAGGCCAGACTGTCTTGCCTGACAAAGCCATAGGACAGCCGCATACCGCGGTGAGGACAGCGATTTTCCCAAGCCTGCACTTGCCCGGATATTCCACGCCAGATGGCCAGATCGCAACCATCGACCTGCGCTCTCATAACTCGCTGTACGGGCAAATCTCTCGCAAGTGCGACAGGCGTGGTAGTCATTATCAAACAGGCCGTTGTTTTAAAGTTTCAGTATCCGATGAATCGCGTACTTTGTCGATGTGGATCGACGGGGTTCGATGGGGATCGATGCCGATCGATGGGGAAACACTCCGGGCTGCGGCTGCAAAGCTATTGGTCGTGCTAGCTGCATTGATAAAAGCCCTGCTCTGTATCAACCACCTCATGCTTAAGCACCTCAATAGATTCGACCTGAGCATCAAGTGGCCCAAGGCTGCAGGCTGTTTCCATGGCTTCAAGCAGGACAGGGTTACCTGTCATACGAATCTCCAGCAGCCCTTCACATGGGCTGGATACGCAACCAGACAGC
This sequence comes from uncultured Granulosicoccaceae bacterium, assembly GCA_938005265.1. Taxonomy (GTDB): domain Bacteria; phylum Pseudomonadota; class Gammaproteobacteria; order Granulosicoccales; family Granulosicoccaceae; genus CALFCE01. Next base: position 42,956 of record CALLOA010000098.1, on the reverse strand, counting down.
GACAGCACATTTGCCCTGTGCACAATCCAGTCGCAGAATTGTGTCGCGCTGAATTCACCCCTTACCATCAGAGAGCGGGTGACAGCGACTTGCACGGCATTCAAGCTAAATCTCGCAGCAACTTTGCCGGAGATGCGGAAAGGGAACGCGATACCCATATTGCGCCTGCTCCCAGACAGAGAAGAACAATGGCAAAAGCCACTCCCCACCCGGACAACCAGGTTACCGGCCCAACCGGCAACTCGAGCCAGGTTGTAGCAACCAGCGTTCCCAGCAAGCCTCCGACAATACCAGCGAACAAAGCAACAACACTACCCAACAAAAGGTACTCAATTCCCAGCGCATGCATCAGGCTGTGATGACGACTGCCAATGGCGTGCAGGATTGCGGCTTCACGCAATTGTCTTTGCCTGTTTGCCGCAACCACACTGGCCAGCACCAGCAGACTCGCCAGAAGACTGGTGACAGCTACGATCGTAACCGCCAGAGCTGCGGCATTCAGGATGCGCCGGGCAGACGCCAGCCCGCGTGCCGTACGGATAGTAACAACAGCTGGAAAATCATTGGCGATCGCGTTAGCCGCGGCAATATCAATTGTATTGGTCATTGATTCAGTTGCGTTGGAGCCGGCTGAGGCTTCTGCAGATTGTTTATCCTGGTAAGCCACCCCGACATACCGCGTAATAAATCGATCCAGCACGCCGGGACTGAACAAGGCCTCAAACCAGAACCGGGTTTCAAAATTACCTTGCGCATAAATGGCAACCAGCCTGGCGTCCAGCGTTTCCCCGGAAATCGTAAAACTCAAGCGATCCCCTACTTCCACACCGATTTGGCCTGCTTCACGGTCTTCCATTGCAACCAATGGTGGCCCCGCATAATCAGACGACCACAATTCGCCCGATGTAGCCCGCACATTGTCAACACGCTCAACACGGTAACCCAGCTTGTGTTCATCATTAGCTTCCAGCGCTTCAGATGCCTCACTACGCTCGAGCAAAGGCTCACCATTAACGGCAGTCAACCGTCCAAGCACTAACGGCACAGTTTGCACATCAGTTACACCGGGAGCATTGGCCACCGTTTCTTCAAATGCTGCGATATCCGGAGACTGAATATCGTAAAAGGCGAGTGCCGGTGCACGCGCCGGCACCGTATCACCCAGCAACCTCAACATGGCAACGATGACGATGGTGGCTGCAACCAGTAGCGTTGTTGCAATACCCAATGAAAGTAATAAGGGTCGCAAAGGTGACCCCGGTTGATTCAACCCGGCCAGTGCACGTCGCGATGCAAATTGTCCGTCAATTCTACCCGACCGCACGATGCGTTTTGCAGCTTTACGAATCAGCACAACCAATACCGACAATGCCACATAGAGCAACAGCATGGAAACAACAAACCCCAAACCGATAACTCGATCCGGCAGCAAGGCGACCAAAGCCAATGCCGCACAAACAGCAAGTACCACGCAGACAATTCGGGCGCGTGTAGACAATGCCGCTCTTATATCGTTATCTGTGTCACCCCGCAGCAGTCGAGCTGGCGATGTAGCAAGACTTCTGGCGAGATTGGGCGCGGCAAACGCCAATGCGGCAAGCGTACCAAAAGCGATAGAGATTAGTGCCGGTGGCATCAACAACAGCGGTGACGTTGACACTGGCAACCCACCAGACAGACTTCGGGAAACGACATAGGCAACCAAAGCACCCAGGATTGCTGCCACCGAACTGGTTATGGCTGCTACCAATAACACTTCAATAACGATGACTCGACTACGCCAGCCGTCACGTGCACCGATAGCTGACAGTGTGGCGAGATCTTCACGCCTGGAATGCAGCCATGCTGCAACACCATTGGCAACTCCCAGGCCACCGACCAGCAATGTGGCTACGGCAATCAGTAGCACTACAGCTGCTACTTCATTCAATCGATCTGATACGCGGTCATTACGCTGTTCAACAGTGGTGAGTTCCGCCGTATTATCGGGAAAGGCGTTGCGCCAGTCATCGATGAATCTACCCGTATCGCCATATACCCTGCTGCCGGGCTCAATACCGGGACCTTCAAGCCGCAATCGATATTCATATTCGACCAGACTCATGGGAGTCACCAAGCCGGTAGCATCCAGGGTTTCCTGAGACACCAGCACTGGCGGCCCACGAACATCAGCACTAAAAGCACGATCAGGCTGGTTTTGTACAATCGCGCGCACCGTCACCGTGGCATTACCCAATGTAACTGCGTCGCCTTTGGCCAATCCCAGATCATTGGCAAGTGCAGGATCAATCGCAGCACCAAAATCCTCGGTCGCCTCCTGCAATGACATCGCTGGTTCAAACTGCACCGTCCCGTACAATGGATAATTAGCATCAACACTGAGTAACTCAACAACGGTAAAGTCACTATTTTCTGTACCCAGCATCGTGCGCATCTCGACCAGTCGCGACACAGTACCCTGGCCATCCAGCCAATCCAGTACTTCCGGCTGCAGTGGCTCCCGCACATCAAATTCAACATCGCCACCAAATAACTGTCGTTCTTCATTGGCAATGCCGTCCCGAATAAGCGCCAGCAAACCAGTACAGGCAGCAATCAGTAACACACCCAGAAACAGACTGGCAGCCAACAGATGTAGCGCACGGGACCCGCGGTTGCCTAGAAAATCACGCCATAAAAATGCAATCAAGGTTAGTAGTCTCGGTATTATCCAGTCTGTATAAAGGGATTAGTTGACAACAGGCACGAAGGGCTGCAAACCTCCCTGATGCAATTGAATCTGTCGCTGGCATCGCGCAGCCAGCGAAGGGTCATGCGTGACTAACAACAAGGTGGCATTATTCTCATTGTTCAATTCAAACAAGAGATCAGCAACCGCCGCTCCTGTTTCGTTATCCAGGTTACCAGTCGGCTCATCCGCCACGATCAAAGCAGGCTGATGAATTAGCGCCCGCGCAATTGCCACACGTTGCCGTTCACCGCCAGACATCGCATTCGGGTAATGATCCAGTCGATGACCCAGCCCGACACGATGCAGAAGCTCGGCAGCTTTATCACGCGCACCGCTGACACCAGCAATATCCAGAGGCAAGGCTACGTTCTCACAAGCGCTAAGGCTCTGGATAAGATGAAAGCCCTGAAAAACAATACCGATAGATTGACGACGGATATCTGCCCGTTGATCGTTCGACAAGGTGTGAAGTTCAGCACCATCAAATACAACCGAACCACTATCAGGGGTTTCAAGGCCCGTCAACACCAATAGCAACGATGTCTTTCCAGACCCTGAAGGCCCCACAATGGCAACACTTTCACCTTGTGCCACATCAAGAGAAGCATTGTTCAACACAGACACGGAAGTCTCACCTGCAGTGTAGGCAAGGTTGACACTTTCAAGCACGATCATGGTGCAGAGGCTCCAGCAAAGACAAGGCAAACAGATTTGTATGCCAGCAACCCTATTCTAATCGATTTCACAGCACCATTCAGTCTGCAAAAGGTATACGGTAACAGGCAGGCAAGTTACGGTACAATCACCATTCAGACATCCGCTTGCTAGCGACTCCTGTTCAACTCTCACAAGACACGATTTCGATGGGTAATGCTGAAATTTTGATTGCGGTTTTCGTAGCTGCATTCCTGTTCTTTGGTATTGCCAACATGATTGCCATGCCTTTTCTTAGCAGAAAGTTCTTCCGCGAAAACGGATTTTCTGATGCTGGGAAGTCGCGATTTGAAGCCTATGCCAATTCCGAAATTCTAAAAGATCTGGCCACCAACCACCTGTACACAACCGAATACCGCATGTACAAGGTCGAAAAAGCCAAATGCCACCTACAAAGAAAAAGCCTGTTCGCTTTCAGCAAGATAAAAAGAAGACAACTGCAGTCGCGCTGGTCAGCCACCATTCTAAAAAGCGAACATGACTTACCGGAATTTTCATTGCTGGAAAAAACCAACCCGAATACTGTCATGCAAATGCTTGACGATCCCGGAGTTGATTTAAAATCTGACGAAGAGATTGAAAAACGTTACTTGCTAATGACCGAGGAAACCGACAAAGTTATTCCATTGATCACTAACACTATCAGGGAATTTTTAATGGATACACAGCTTGCATCCATTGAATCCAGAGATAACACAATCATTATCAAGAAATCATGGCCGATCGAACGAATTAGAGAAAGCTTGCAAGCCGAACTGGACTGCGCTGTAATGATTGCAGATAGCAACAAAACCAACGAAGTTTAAGCGCACCTGTTAGTCAGGGCCAACCGTTTAGTCAGGGCTATTAAGGAATATTGTTTCCTGATACTCGTTATTATCTGCAACACCCTGTATCAGGGTTTTATCAAGGGCGTGGTAACCATGAACAGTTATTCCAACCGTATAATGCTGTATAACGCTTCGCCTTGTTTTCGCTCTGAGGCACCATATGGTTCAGGCTATCAGGAAAAACAAGCATCGCACCCAATTTATTTTCTATGTCGTATTCCATAGAATGCCGTACATAGCTAAACACTTGCCGAATTCATCAGATAAGCGGGCATTCATAACCCAATGCCGCAATTTGTAGAATACACACTAACCTGGTGCTTACAACACCACCAATCAGACAGGAGTAGGCCATGATCACAGAAGGCAATCCCGGTAACAAACTGTCTACCGAATCCATAGACGAATTCAATCGCAATGGTGCGGTGGTACTGCGCGGGGTGTTTGCCGATTGGGTGGACACGTTACGGCGCGGGGTCGAACAGAATTTGGCCGAACCCGGTGAATTTGGCAAGGTCTATACAACAGAAGGTGAACAGGGCCGCTTTTTTGGCGACTACTGTAATTGGCAGCGTATCGATCCCTACAGAAAGTTTTTCTTTGATTCTGCCGCCGGAGAAATAGTATCCCAGCTGGTTGACTCAGACAGTGTGCGAATTTTTCACGAACATGTGCTGGTTAAAGAACCCGGAACCGCCCGCAAAACCCCTTGGCATCATGACCAGCCCTACTATTGTGTGGATGGAACCAAACTGTGCAGCTTGTGGATACCACTGGACCCCGTAGACAAGTCTGTGTGTGCAGAATTCATCTCAGGCTCGCATCGCTGGAATCGATCGTTCCTGCCGACGAAATTTTCAGGTGTATCCTATGATCGCCCGGGCGAAAACCATGAACAATTACCTGACATAGACGCCAATCGTGACGACTATGACATCCTCAGCTGGGATCTCCAACCCGGCGATGCGATCGCATTTCACTTTATGACAGTTCACGGGGCACCTGAAAATTTATCCGCACACAGGCGCCGTGCGTTTTCCGCCAGGTTATTGGGCGATGATGCGGTATACGCTATAAGAAGCGGCGAGATGTCACCACCCTTCCCCGGGCTGGAAAAACGGTTACAGGCAGGCGGCCCCATGAATGCCGATGAATTTCCGGAAATTTACCCTCGCAATCGTTAATTGCTAGCTCAATTCAGACTATCCAGCGACTGGACAATCTCAACCAATCGCGCGATATTGGCAGCACGGCCAGTCAACACCAGGGTATTGGAATGTGTTTCGGCATTGATGCTGGAGGTCGCCGGTAGTAGCGCCCTCAAGGCATCCACTAATTGCTGCACAGGCACATGTTTAACAGGGATAATCTCGGTAACCAATTCATCACTCGCAATACCCCGTGCAACACCCCGTTCGCGCAAAACAGGAACCGCACTCTGCACACCAATCGCGGCAGGCACGATCTTGATAAACCCACCTGCGGGAACAGCAGCAAATCCATGAACATCCAGTATCGACAGAAACAAGTCATACAGCTCTTCCGCATCCATTGATTCTGACGAAACGACAGTTACCTTGGCATTAACTCTGGGCTCAACAATAAAATTTTTTCCCGTTCGCTGAGAGACGGTTTCAATCAGATTGTGGATATCAACGTTGACCAGATTTGGTATATAAGCATCCTCAGCTGTCGATTGAGCTTGCGCCATTTGGGAAAGAAACAGTGTAGCCAATAAAAAATAAATTACTGATGCTGAACACCGAAATGCAGAAACAGCATTATTTTCAACCTTAACAAAGCGCAAAGATACCCAGCCCAATCGCAATCGATAGATCATCTGTTGTCGCGGATGTATCGGCCTAAGCATTATTCTCGTGCACAAAAAAACGTGTATCAGCATTACTTCATCAGCTCTGCAGTATCACTCGGCTATGGAGCCGGGAATACCTGCCTTGGCGTGCAGCCAGCGCAACTCACCAGGCCCAGGCTCCATAGAGACCAACATTCACTCGTGGTATTTATCCCTTGTTGCTGCAATTATTTTAAGCCGTGCGTCACTGTTTTTACCGAATTTCTATTGACGACTTAGATCGTTCCACCACCCCACAAAACACTATACTTTTCACAGTGAATCAGTACGGTCTGAAATTCGTTAACATCAATGCCCGCTGGAAGAACATAGTCCTGACCGCCCTTAGGGCTCTTTAGCAATCCAACCAGCACAGAATCCTGAGTGGCGTTTCTACCGTTGACTTGCGCTATGTTTTGTTTGGACAGGAAAATCTTCAGGTCAGGTCCATTTTTAGTTTTGAAATCATCGCTAAATCGTATAACGGTTTGCCCATCCTGCTGTACGATATTCCATTGTCCTTTAATGTTATATTTCTTTTCAACCCATGGACGATCAACCCCGGTACCTGCAGCCAGCGGCATGCTCAGTATTGTAAACATGGTTAGTACGGCTAGCAGAAAGACGCTTTGAATTTTCAGAGAAGTGTGTAAATGTTTTGTCATGTTCAATCTCCTGTGTAATGGTTTAAACATTAGTAGCCAGCACACAAAGATCGTTCACCCCACTTGTAGCGGGAATTTTTCACACGTCAGTAAAAATAATTAATTGGAGCAATTATTCAGGAAATACAGGGCTTTTTGATTGCTTTACTAGCCTGAATCCATTATTTCCTGCTTTTCAGGCGCTAAAGCTGGAACTTTTCAATCAGAAGCGGATTCATTTTCAAGTAAACCAAGATGTTTTGCTCTTTCTTTCCATCGCTGCCGAGCCAAAACTTGCATGTCTTCTGTATCGTCCAGTTCGTCTACTATCTCGATTCCCAAAAGTGTTTCAATAACATCTTCCATTGTCACCACACCTGCGATACCACCAAACTCATCCAATACCAACGAAATATGCTCACGAGTTTCAATAAACCGGGTAAACAGTTTGAGGATGGGAGAGTCCTCGGCAACCGCTATGACATCGCGCTTTAAACCGGAAACCGGCGATTGTGAATCAGGATTGGCAAGCAAGGCAGCAAGTAATTCGTCTTTAAGAAAATAACCTGTTACGTTATCAGGACTACCTTTAAACACTGGAATGCGCGAGAATCTGAGGTCGCTATGATTTTTATGAAAATCAGCAAGGCCGGTATTCTCATCACAGGAAATAACCACTGTACGCGGTGTCATGACGTCCTGGGCACGAACCTTATTGAACTTAAGAAGATTCTTCAGGTACTGCGACTCGCTTTCATCCAAAACACCTTGTTCACTGCCAAGCGTTGCCATTGCTGTGAAGTCTGCCCTGCTTAAAACACTTGCTGACTTATCCTTTTTCAAAGACTTTGTTATTACCTGGCTTAATAAAACCAGTGGTGCAAGCACTTTAATAACAAAATTTAAACTACGCACAGTGAAAGGTGTGAGTTCACGCCAGTAATTAGCACCAATAGTTTTAGGAATAATTTCAGAAAGCAACAGAATTGCCAGCGTCATTACCACCGGTACAACCATGGTGGCCATAATGGAAACACCCCAAATCCGACTGGCCTGTGCGCCCACACCGATAGCACCAACTGTATGGGCAATGGTATTTAGTGTGAGAATGGCAGCTAGTGGTCGATCTATATTTTCTTTAAAAGACTGTAGTGATTCGCCAGGCTCTCCACCCTTTTGCACCAATTGCTGCGTGTGGGCTGGCGTAATGCTCAATAGCACTGCCTCCCAGATTGAACAGAGGAACGAAAAAACGATCGAAACAATAAAAAAAAGTATCAGTGTCAAATACATTAAGGAATATTCCAGCGAATATAAGGATTGGAAAAAGCAAGACAACCCGAAGTATTACATACAAATCAAAAATAGGGAGGTTCAAGTATTATGAATGGTAAAACCAGATCACTGTGCAGATGTAGAGCCCACCAGGCATGAGCACTCACATTTTGTACCTACTTTAAGTCCTCACACATTCTAAATTAACCTCAAGGGGAAATCTTAAAACACAATGCTGCACAAGATTTGCATTATTTTGCTCCCCACCTTGCCCAGAGACTCATTAGCCATCAAGCTGGACCAGTCAACAATGGCATGATCATTGCGCACCTCAATACAGCAAACTGTATATTACTGGCATTGTTTAGTAGGCAAACCATCAAGATCGAACAGTTTGCCCTCTATTCTACCTAGAGAAGTAACAAGGGATTTACTCTCATGGACACACTAGATCCGACAACAAACTCTCCAGTCGCCCAATCACCAAACGGCAAAAAAATCTCCGGCGCGGCCGGAAACTCAAACACCGGTGGCTGCAACTCCCGAACCGATTTTAGCAGCACTACTCCGGACCGATACGTATCGGACTTTTCCGAATCCAATGAAAACTGGTTTTGGGAAACCGACGAAGAGCACAGATTCACCTGGATTTCGGATAATTACGAAAGGATTCACGGCATAAAGCGTAGTCTCTTCTACGGACGCCGGCGTACCGATATTAACGACACGCTACAGAGCAATAATCTCAGACAACACCACCAAACAATTCTGGATTCGCATAAATCATTCAAAAATTTCGAATACAGATTCACACTGCCAAACGGCGACAGTGGTTGGGCAAGCACCAGCGGTGTACCCTACTTTGATGGTGATGGAAAATTTCTAGGCTATCGTGGCACCGCAAGCAACGTCACTGTTTTAAAGGACATGGAGCGATCGGCGCAAATTGCTGCCCAGCAACTTCGTCATGCAGCCGAACATTTACCGGGCGGGCTGATACTGTTTGATCACTCCGACAAAATCATTCTATGCAGCGAACAAATCAAAAACTACCTACCGGAATTAGAACCTTATCTCAAGGTGGGCACAACACGGAAAAAATTGCTAAAAGCACAGCTTGCGTCAGGAATGGTACAGGAAGCCAAAGGCAGTGAAGAGCTCTGGTTCGAAAACCAGCTTCGACTACAAACAGACAGAAGCAGTTATAGAGAAGTAAAGCGGGGGGATTTCTGGTTTCGCATCACAACAGCCAGCTTACCGGGTGGCGGTTGCCTCAAAATGTTACTCAATATAACTGACCGAAAAAAAGCCGAACTACTGATAGAGAAAGAACGCAACCTGCTTCGCTCCCTCGTAGACAACCTTACTGACATTATTTATGCGAAAGATCTTGATTCGAACTTCACCTTTGCAAATAAAGCTGCTAGTGATTTCATGCTGGGTCTAAACCCGGAACACACCACTCTTATTGGAAAAACCGACATGGATTTCCACCCCACTGAGGTGGCTGAAAAATATAGAGCAGATGAACTCAACTTACTCGAAAGTGGGCAGATGTTCGAGGAACAGATTGTAAACGTAACCAACACGTCTAAAGGGGAAAATTACTGGGTAGGCGCAAAAAAATCACCACTCAAAGACAAACAGGGGAATATTATAGGGCTAGTTGGTGTCAGCAGGGATATCACAAAACAGCAACTACTACACATTGAGCTTGCAAAAAGCCAACAACGCTTCAAGGATTTTGCAGAAACCGCGGCAGACTGGCTATGGGAATGCGATAGCAACTTAAATATTAATTACTTATCAGATAATCATGCAACAATCGTAGATGATTTTGCAGACAAGGTTATTGGCAAAAACCTGTTGCAATACAAAGAAAGTATTTTCGAAAACCCAAAAGCATACAGACTATTCCACCAGTTTATAAATAACCAAAAACCCTTTAACAACATCGAAATAACACTAGAGCCCAAAGCCGGTGGAAAATTCTATTACAGTGTAAGCGGCAAGCCCGTATTTGACGAATCAGGTGATTTTTCAGGATACCGCGGTGTGGTGCGCGATACCAGTCAGGCAAAGTTATTACAAATTCAATTAGCATATCGTGCACACCACGACATGTTAACTGGCCTGCCTAATAGAGAATGTTTCCAAAAGGAGCTTCAACTTGAGCTGGAGCAAGTACAAAACAACACGTCCAATACTGTCATTGGCTATCTAGATCTTGATCAATTTAAAATAGTAAACGACACGACCGGCCATCAGGCCGGTGATCAATTACTTTGCCATGTTGCTCGCATACTGGAAAACAGCATGCACAGCAATCACTTGGTGGCACGCCTGGGTGGTGACGAATTTGGTTTACTATTCAGAGATTGTAACATTAAGCAAGCAGAATCACTTTCAAAAAGTATATTGGAACAACTTAGCGCTTATCGTTTCAATTGGCAAGATCGTGTTTTTGATGTTGGGGGCAGTATTGGAATTGTACCACTGGACGCGCAACATGGAAGTACAGGTGAAGTCATGTCAAGAGCCGATATGGCCTGCTATGCAGCTAAAGAACATGGTCGTAATCGATGCCACGTCTATACTGAAAACGATAGAGAACTGATGCAGCGTCAGAATGAAATGTTAGCCGCCACCGGAATTAGAAGTGCGCTTGAACATAAACAGTTCATTCTGTACATGCAGCCGATAACAAGAATATCAGAGAAGTCTGACGCAATTAGTCATTATGAAATCCTGTTACGTATGCTGGATGATGCTGGAAATATTGTACCTCCGGGTGCTTTTATTCCTGCGGCAGAACGTTATGGACTCATGGGCGAAATCGATCAATGGGTTATTCAGGCAGCGCTAGCTTCCTTTAACGAAGTGTTTAGATTAGCTGAAGAGGTGGGAATTACCATTAATCTTTCCGGCAGCTCGATGAGCGACAGTTCTTTGTTCAAATATATACAGGAAAATCTTGAGCGATATTCGGTTGACCCGACACGGGTATGTTTTGAAATTACTGAGACAAACGTAATCAACAACATGAGCATAGCCAAGCAATTTATGAAAGACATAAAGCAACTTGGTTGCAGTTTGGCACTGGATGACTTTGGCAGCGGCCTGTCATCATTCACCTACCTTAAACATTTTGATGTTGACTTTCTTAAAATAGACGGTAGCTTTGTTCGAGACTTGGCAACTGACCCAACAGATCGTGTTGTGGTAACTGCGATCAATACCATAGGCCATGGTATGAATATGCAAACCATTGCAGAATTCGTAGAAGATGAAAAGATACTCGGGATACTCAATGAAATGGGCGTTGATTATGCTCAGGGTTACGGTATAGGAGTTCCAGTTCCTTACGAATCGCACCACCTTGGCATAGCTGTGCAACAAGCCGCTTAGGCATTGGATGCCAACACCATTAACCCCTGGCAATCAATAAGTCTGACTCTATGGGAACAAAAACGCTGGCCGCTGTAACCAACGAATCAGCCGTCAATTGTCTAACCCCGTAAACCTCTACCGAGGCTTGATGCCTGACTCTTATTCTATTAACCAGCAAATCAAAATCGCCATCACCCGATACCAACACGACTGTATCGCTATGTTCCGCGTATTCCATCGCATCCAAGGCAATACCCACATCCCAATCACCTTTCGCAGAACCATCAGCCCGCTGAATATAGGGCTTTAGTTTTATATTAAAACCTATTGATTTAAGAATTTCCTGAAACCGCCTTTGCTGCTTATCACCTCGGTCAATAGCGTAAGCCGTAGCGTTAGCAACTTTTCGACAATGTGTTGCCTTTTCCCAAAACTTTTTGTAGTCAAAGTGACTACCGTATGCTTGACGCGTTGTGTAGTACACGTTTTGCACATCAACCAGTATGGAAACTGTGTTCATTGTTGGAATAGGATAAAGGGCATTTGAAAAACAGGGAAGTTATTGCAGGGACATGCACACTCAGATGTACTTAACAGGATGGCTTTGCACATTTACGTTCTAGGAATCAGTCCGCGCCTTGATCAAACGGTTATTGTCTGCCATCCGATAAGCCATAACTCGCGCCATGCGCTCATGAAAGTGTGCCGCAATGGCAGGGTTCTCTAAAAGCATCTGTGTCAGTTGTTGACGTGTAAAATGCAACACCTCAGCATCCGTAGTCGCCACCACACTGGCGGTCGCCGGCTGGTTAAGGTACAACGACACTTCCCCCAAAACCGCTCCAGGCCCCACCTTGCGCACTCGTATAGTTTCCTCATCTGTGGCAACAAAAATATCAAGGCTGCCATACTGCACCAGGTACATACCATCGGTTAACTCACCTTTTCGAAACAGAGTCTCACCCGCTGCCAATGTCCTGCTACTGACATATTGGAACATTTGATTCATTAGCTGCTTGTCGAAATCAAAACCGACCCACTCATGCAGGCCAATTCTTCTGCCATGCTCAGCACCAACTCTAAGATCATTCAACTGCCAGTGCTCATACCATTCAAGAGCATGATCCAGGGAATCGAAAAATTGAGGTGATCGATACCCATCCTCTGCACAGAAGGCAATCTGCAATGCTACTTGCACATCACCTTTAGCCCCGGACACTAAAAAAGTTAAATTGCGAGCATCGGCGAAAGCCACCAGGCGCGATAAAGTCACCCTGGCAGAGGAATCAACTCTCACCACTTTTTCAAAATCAAGAATCAGAAAACGAACCTGCTTGGCTCTGACAGTTTCCAGATTGTTACGAACCTGTTGCACCAGACGATAGCTGGTTCCAAAAAAAAGAAAGCCGTGAATACAGAATACTCGTAACTCATTACCATGCTTATACAGAATATCTCGAATCTCACCTGTTCGATCAACATTACTTTGTATATGACGCCCTGTGTATTGCCGCCTGATGACATCAATGCGACTGAAATCAATAATAAATAAAAACATCCCGGCAATAATCCCGAAAATCATAGCAGGAATAAATCCGAAAAAAAGTATTAACAAGACCACTAGTACAACAATCGCCATTTCTAGCTTTTTGAGCGTCTCCATCGGCTGCAGGAGAAAATTGATCACCATATCCACTCCCACCCAAATAATTATTGCAGCGAATACAAACCGTGGCATGTAGAACAAAAGATCTGCTGAAAATACGAATGCAATCAGGGTAAATAGAGAGACGAGAACTCCTATAAGGCGATATTCTGCGTGCATTCTTTTGACAATCTGTGTTAATCCCAGAGTGTGAAAGCCACAATAGCCGCCTAGAAAACCTGCAATGAGATTAGCCCCACCTAAGGCTCGAAGCTCCTTTTCCTGATCAACATCTGTACGCAAAATTACTTCAAGCGCATTGATTTTCACCAAAGCACCTGTCACACAGACAATCACCAATATACCCATCTGTGGCACTTGTGCTGCCACAACAGACCAGTCAATTAAACTGAAATCAGAGAACTGTATCGGCGGGTAAACTGTTGCCTGTGCATCGCGGATAAGCATCCAGTCGCTGTCCACCCAAGTTGCCATACCACTACCTGATAGAAAAACCACAAGCAGAAAAACAAGTACGGCCAGAACGACCAGTATCGGTATTGCATATCTTGATTTATTCTCACCTGACATCCAGAATAATAAGAAGACCATCAAAACAGTAGCAGTCAGTTTTGCCAGCATTCCAACCGACAAAGTATCTATCGTTAAATTGGCAAACGGGTTAAACCCAAGCGCCAACTCAAGGCCAAACTTGATCATGAGCAATCCGGCCCCTGCCAAAAAGCCAGTAATAACAGGGAAAGGGATGTAACGAATAAATCGCCCAAGCCGTAACGTTCCCAAAACCAGGCAGGCGAATCCGAATGAAACAGTTGCAATAACAACACTTGCAACAACTGTTGCGAGAATGGCTGATTCGTTTTGTCCATCAACGGCCTGCATACTACTGTGAATAGATGCGGTCATGGTCGCCAACACTACAATGGAGGCTTCCTGCGCACCGGCTACAACACCTCGAAATGTAGACAGCAGCCCTACCACTAAAGTAAGCACTACTGCACTTATCATGGTCATCGATACTGCAACTGCAAGATGATTGGATAAAGCAGAACCGAAAAGTAATGACGCATCGGCCAATGCGAATACGATTGTCATAACCGTGCACATTAGCGCTGCTATCACTACATTTAAAAACTCACCTATAGAACCAGTGCCGAACGTAGATGAGCTGGAAGCAGACGGGGGTGTTTGCGTTAGGTTCCGAGTAAATATTTTGGTTATCGCCACGGTTAGTAGTTATTTTATCGTTCTAACAGCGAATACGATTGTTTGCTTTATTGGGCTTGGCAGGCCTGCAAACATCTAAATTTAAAAAAAGGAACCTGTGTTGGTTTCGAAATTGCTGTAATTTACACTGCTTTACACTACACATACATTCGATAAGCAGGTTATCCCGGAGGCTGATCGTCTAGCATGGGTGGAATATATTAAACGAATGAAGCCTATTATATTAATAATTTCTGTACTTTTTTGCCTTATCGGCACCCAAAGAGTTCATGCTGCGCGCTTCACACCGACAAACCTCTGCGTCGCTAATAGTAATAGCGATTATGAAAGCATTACACTGCCAATAACAATCGGCGGTGACTATGCCACTGGTAGCTTGCAAACCATCACGACGGTCGTGGGTGATACCGAGTTTCCGGGCGGCAATCAAGCAAACACTGGAGACCCGGAAAACGTCATCATATTGCTTGATACAAATAATGATGGCACGCCGGAAGTTTTATCTACGGACCAGTGTAGTTATGACCGTACTGCAACACCACCCGGTTGCTCAACAACACAGAATATCACCATCCCAAGTGTGACAGAGGACACCACTTTTCGAGGCAGGGTGATGTTGAGTTATAACGACCTTACACCTCCTGACAGTTGTGGAGATAATACCTTTGGCGACACTGAAGACTTTCTGTTGGTAGCTGATGTCAGCGAAACAATTACGATTACTGATATTAGCTCACCTGAAGACAATGGCGCTATAACCGTAACCGCGACTCTGTCGCACAATGTTCGAAACGCAGCCGGGTTCGTCAGCTTTACGGTTGACTATGCCACCTCGGACGGCACCGCAACCATTGCTGATAATGACTACAACGCTGCTAGCGGAACACTCACTTTTAATGGTCAGGCAGGTGATACGGCAACATTTACTGTTACACCCAATGCCGACATTGTGCCAGAAGGCAATGAAACCATATTGGTGGGTTTCACCGGGATCAGCAATTCAACACACGGCATTGACATATCTGATACGGCTACCATAACGCTCGAAGAAGACGATACCGCAGTGGAACTAACATTATCCAAAACAGTCAGTGATCTAACTCCCAATATAGGTGACACCATCGTGTTCTCTTTGGAGGTAAGCAATGCCGGCCCTGATGCCGCTGTAGACACAAGCGTGCTGGACACTGTACCTAATGGATTTACAGCACTGACCCCGATATCCTCCTCACCAGGCTCCACCTTTTCAATCGCAGGCAACACGATCAACTGGACAGGAATTAGTGTTCCCGTAGGTGGGGTCGCTGTTGCAACATTCTCGGCGGAAGTTTTGCCGCCCTGACGCAACGACCAAGCTAATCAATCAAAATTTAAGCAAACCGAACCGGGTAGTCTCCATAAAAGAACGACATAGATGCATTAGCCGCATAGTATTGTTATGATCAGCCGTAAGGATCGGCAGCCAAACTTTAGCTTGAATTAGCCTATCTTATTCCAGCGCTATTCCAGCTAAGGCAGCCGAAGATCTATAGTATTTTGGAGCTGTGTCAATGTTGGGAAAATTCTCTTTTTGTTCCTCTTTTCGTTCAAGATCATTTAGTCGACACCTGCTACCCAGGAACCCATTCCTGTTGACTAACTTTCTCATGCTGATTTTCATAGCAGCCTGTAGTAGTGGCACCAACAACGGCTCCGGCCCGGACTTTTCTCAGGAACCAGCCCCTGACTCTCCACTGCTGGGTAGCTGGGAAGGTGCGGGTTGTGAAATTAGCGCAGGCTCTTCCAGAAATAACTTTCTGACTTTCAATCCGGATGGCACAGTAGAGCTGACATTCCGGAACTTTGCCAGAACCAATTGTTCCAGCCTCGCATACACCGACACCGCGTTTGCCGTTTTTAGTGAAGGTGAGGAACGAGAACTTTCTGATGGGCGTACAATCAGGGAGCTTGACTTTGCCAGACTTGCCGGTCGACTGGTAACACCAACATCTGCAGATAGCGTGCAATCGTTTAATCTGACAGCAACTTGCGGCTTCACGGATTGGCAAATTAATGTTTCCCGGGAGGTGCAGACCTGCCCAACCGGATTACTTGAAGTAGACGCACAATTGTTCGATGTGGCGCAGATTTACAATATTACCGATGACTATTTTCTCTCCTTCGGCAATGAGCTCATTTTCTCTGCAGAGCAAAGACCAACACAACTGACACCCATACCCAGTCATGTGAGACAACTAGAAGCTGAAGAAGGTTTTCCTGCAGACGTTTTGGGCTTTTGGCGGGTGAGCGGTACCAGTTTTTTTTACGAGCTGCGCAGCAATACCATTCTAGTGGAATATTTACCTTCAGAAACGCAGACTGATTGTTTTAATGTCACGGTATCTGCCACTCGCGCATTACCGAACAATGAATACAGCGCTCCGGGAACACAATCCATCATGATCCTGCCGACGCAAAACGGAATCACCTTCGTTACATCAGCGGGTAACACTCTTCTTGAACCAGCAGCCCCGGTGTTGCCAGTAGATCTTATACCCTGCGCATCACTACCCGGGGGATAACCCCGGTAGCGGTGGTTTACAGGTTACAGAACATGTTCAGCAAAAACGAACGTACTGGCCAGACTTACTGACAAATAGCAGGCCCTATCTGAACACTCACAGAATCAATACCCAATAATTGATTATCTCGACCAACGGCTAAAACGTCATACTGTGGATTGTCACCACTGACACTGGTATCGTCGTACCACGACGTACCACGGGTAACAGCCACTAACTCGCCGTCCTTCCTGATCTCGTAAGCTTCAACATTACCGCTGAAGTTTCTATCCCAAAACAACTCAACGTCAAAAAAGTAAATTTCAGCACGCAGGCCGGCAGGCCTGTTAGGACGGGTTGTTGTAGGCACAGGCAGCAACACGTCCCCCGTGCCCGCCGCTGTAGTGGCAATCTGAATAGCATTTGAGAATTCACCCACCTGCCCAAGTGCATGAACAACTCGCAGCATGTATTCATATTCCTGTCCATCAACAGCTGATGAATCAACAAAAGACGCAATACCATCTGTAGTGGCAAGCAATTCACCATCCCTGTAAATTTCTATATCGTTGTTTATTTGAAAACGAGTGCGATTTTGACTTTCAGTCCTGACGCTGAAAAACAGCTCCACACCCAAAGCAGCTCCGTAATACTGGGCATCATTCAATGTAACGGTATCAAGAGTAAGTTCGCCATTGATAATATCCAGATGCCGTTGTAAAACCGATCCAAGACTTATATTGACGGCTTCGATTCGATCATCAAACGTCAAACCATGAACGAACAGCCCATTTGAACGGAGAAGCTGATGCAGTTGGGTATCTCGAGTAATGCCCAACGGCAGTGGTGCGAAGTTGGAGGGTCCACGCGCATAAGGCCCATCAGCACAATCCAGTTCACCGTTTAATGTCACCGCACAATAGGGCCTGGTATCACCAGCGGCCAAAGGAAATGCCCTTTCGTATGGCCCATCACGAAATTCAGCAACGGTTACAACATTGGTTTCACCCTGAGAGGTAATTCGTTCCCAGCAATCGGCGGTCCCATCTTCGCGAATCACACAGCCTGATATATCATTCGCGCTGATTTGTGCAATCGGTGAGAGTGAAGCATCGTCCAGCCCTGGCGGGAACTGAGGGGTCAACCCCCGGCCCCAACAAACCAGTTCACCACTATCCCTGACACCGCAACTATCAAACAGACTACGTGCAACTACATCGCGAAATCCGCTGGTCGGTTGTGGTGGCTCGGTTTGACCATGAACGTTCTGCCCCCAACACTTTAAATTACTATCGCTGTCTATGGCGCAGGCATGATAGGCACCCACACTTAGTTTAACCACCGGTGCGTCAAACTCAGGTGGTGACAGCTGACCTTCTCCCCCTCTCCCGAAACACTCAATCCCACCTTGGGAGGTAATTCCGCAGGCGTAAAAATTACCCAGCTCAATTGCGGTAAAGGTCTGTTCGGGATCAGGCATTAAAAACGTAGAGTCAATACTACCGCTTGTGCATAGAGCGTGACCGGACTCCAACAAACCACAGAAATTTGTGCCTGCCCGATTGAACGAAAAATCGGTAAACCGGGCTGATGCAGTTTGTGGCAGCGCTAAAGCTAATACAGCAAAGAGTAGAAGATTTCGCATGGGGCTTGTAATACCTAGTTGCTAATTCCAAGGATGGGGTTACTGTAGAACCACAACACGGGCGTGTCATGTGAGGAATTGTTAATCAGTCAAACAGTTGGCCCTGTTTGCACAATATCTCTGTGTTGATCGTACGAATTACTATTCCGACTGTTGCGTGTAGCTTCTTCGACAGAGAAAGCTCCCACTACAGACCAGCCGCTTGTAGCAATAGCTTTTTTAGTTTGCCACGTTCCAATTCGGCCGAGGATGTAATATTGACGTGCCGGCGCAGTTTCCCGCTACCCAGCAACAAAGCGTCCGGGTCTTTCAGACTGGCACCCTTACTGAAAGAAATTTGAACGTGCTTCTTGTGTATGAATACACCGCAAAACTGCCCTTCTTTCTCTTCAGGCAGCAAGGTAAATAATGTACCCCCGTACTTCTGTACAGTTTCGGCTTCGGGCACAACCTCCTGAATAAAACCTTCAATCTCATCCGCCAGAGCCAGCATTTCCACAAGGCTACTCAGTAGTCAGCAGGTTTGGCCTTGTAAGCAAACGGTATAGCGAACGGACCAAACAAAGCACCCATTACACCCCAGAACACGGGCTTCGCTCCGCGCGCTTTTGCCATGTTGTGGCACACAACAACACAAACAATATTAAGCGCCAACAAAATCAGCATAAAACCCATGATACGACCTCGGTTAATTATCAACCTCGCTACAACAATCGTTGCAACAAGCGTGGTGTTGTTCATTACAGCCAGGCTTCATCATACAATAGGCATGAGACATTAATTAGCTATAGTTAGTCAACCAGCTGAAAAAACGCTTTAACCAGTGGATTGGAAAGATTGCGTTTCAGTGTGAATAACCCAAGGTTATACGCCTCCAGGCGCGGCTTGACATCCAACACCCGAATTCGATCAGCCAAGGGACTGTTATCGATTACAATCTTTGGCACTACACCGATGCCCAGTCCCAGACTCACCATACTGACTATAGCTTCATTGCCTGCTACCTGTGCATAGATTTTCGGGCTGATACCCAGCGCTCTGAACCAGTCGTTGACCCGGGTGCGCGCTATACCACTCTCGGCAAGAATCATTGGCACCTGACTCCACGACTCTGCTGCTTTGTTGGCAGGCACTTTTAATTCACCTTGTTTGCGTGGCGCTATAAATAACAACGGTGACATCGTTACAGATTTAAATTCCACACCCCTGGGAACCGAACGCGGCAAAGCGGCTATGGCAACGTCCTCGTCCCCCGCAACTATGCGACTAATCGCGTGCTCTGGGTCACCGGTATGCAGTTTTATTTCTATTCCGGGGTAATCGGGACGAAAGCGGTTAAGCAGTTCGAACAAAATACTGTAGCTGGCCGTGACCGAGCAATAGAGACTAATCTCCCCTTGCAACTTATTCTCGGCATCCGCTAATTCATTACATATGAAACGCCATTGGCGGGTGGATTCCTTTGCATACTGTTGGAATCTCAGCCCCTTGGCGGTAAGACTGACGGAGCGGTTATCACGAATGAAAAGTGTGGCCCCCGTCTCGTCTTCCAGTTGCCGGATATTGCGGGACAACGCCGAAATACTGATATCACAAGCTATGCTGGCTCGCCCGAAGTGCAGGTGTTCAGCCAGTGCAAGAAAATGGTTAAGCGCCTTTATGTTCATGTGCCCAGCCTACCCCATAATTGCATTTATCGGGACATAGTGTTTCATATATTTCAATTTGCGATATGTGATACTTAAGATAGAATGCAAAGCATGCAGCGCCCCAAAAGCGGGAGCATGGAACTCAACTCTGACTGTAGAAGCCATCACCATGTCGACTAACTATTTCAATACCCTGTCACTACGCGAACAACTGGAACAGCTGGGCAAATGCCGGTTCATGCATCTGGATGAATTCAGCGATGGAGTCGATGCCCTGAAAGGCAAAAAGATGGTCGTGATCGGCTGTGGCGCGCAGGGCCTTAACCAGGGCCTGAATCTGCGTGATAGCGGTCTTGACGTGTCGTACACTTTACGCGCTGAGGCCATTGCCGAAAAACGCCAGTCCTGGAAAAACGCCACAGAAAACGGCTTTACTGTGGGCACATATGAAGAACTGATACCTACAGCGGATGTCGTACTCAACCTTACACCGGACAAGCAACACACAGCCGTTGTTAATAGTGTCATGCCACTCATGAAAGAAGGCGCATGCCTTTCCTACTCACACGGGTTCAATATCGTTGAAGAAGGTATGCAGATACGCGATGACCTGACAGTCATCATGGTTGCACCCAAATGCCCGGGCTCGGAAGTACGTGCCGAGTACGTGCGCGGCTTCGGTGTTCCCACATTGATCGCGGTACACGAAAACAATGACCCCAAAGGCGAGGGTCTGGCATTAGCCAAAGCCTATGCCGTGGGTACGGGTGGGCATAAGGCAGGTGTACTGATGTCGTCTTTTATTGCCGAAGTTAAATCGGATCTGATGGGCGAACAAACTATCCTCTGCGGCATGCTGCAAACCGGGTCACTACTGTGCTTCGATAAAATGATCGAAGAAGGAATCGACCCTGGCTATGCGTCAAAACTGATTCAGTATGGCTGGGAAACGGTCACCGAAGCACTGAAGTACGGTGGCGTAACCAACATGATGGACAGACTCTCCAACCCGGCCAAAATCAAGGCTTTTGATCTGGCGGAAGAAATGAAAGACATCATGCGTCCGCTCTACAACAAGCACCAGGACGACATCATGACGGGCAAATTCTCTGAAACAATGATGGCGGATTGGGCGAATGACGATAAGGAATTGTTAGGCTGGCGCGCCGACACAGCAGAGACCGCTTACGAGAAAACCCCGGCAACTGAAGATGAGATCACCGAACAGGAATACTTTGACAACGGCATACTCATGGTTGCCATGGTCAAGGCAGGAGTAGAACTGGCATTCGAGACCATGACATCAGCTGGCATCATCGCCGATTCTGCCTACTACGAATCACTGCATGAAACACCACTGATTGCCAATACTATCGCGCGCAAAAAACTGTATGAAATGAATTCCACTATTTCTGATACCGCGGAGTATGGCTGCTACCTATACAACCATGCTTGCGTACCGCTGCTCGGTGACTTCATGAAAAATATCAAGAGCGATGTTATCGGCGCCGGACTGCAACTGAATCACACTGGTGTGGACAACGCGCGCCTGATCGAAGTCAATGACGCGATAAGAAACCACCCGGTTGAAGCCATTGGCTCAACACTGCGTGGCTACATGTCCGACATGAAAAAAATCGTCTGATCGCCAAGTCTTAATGAAAAAACAAAAGGCCGGGATCTGCCCGGCCTTTTTTTGCCCGCACGCTTCATACACTACACCCTGCATAGCCGATGACCATGCAACACCTGCTAATCAACGTAAGTGATCTGACGGTAGAATTCGACAAGGGGTTTCGCTGCAGTAATATTAACTGGCAACTCTTTCCCGGCCAACACTGGATGATTTGCGGCAGCAACGGAGCAGGCAAATCAGCGCTGGCGGCGATCCTTACAGGTGCTGGAGACATTGACGGTGGTTACATTACCGGAGTGCCGGAACGGATAGGAGTTGTCTCATTCGAAGCGCAGGCTGAGCTCATTGAAGCAGAACGGCGCAAGGATGACGCTGACATTCTCGATGTTATCGCCGAGGGCACACCGGCTGGTGAAATCATCGCGCAGGTATGCAAGGACCAGACACTGGCAGACAAATTGTGCGAGCAATTCGGCTTAACCCCGCTTCTTGATCGAGCATTCAGAAAACTCTCAACGGGTGAGACCAGAAAGGTCATGCTGATACGCGCGCTTACGAGCAAGCCGCAGTTATTGATCCTGGATGAGCCCTTTGAAGGCCTTGATGCCGCAAGCCTTGCAGCCTTGCAACAACATTTGCTTAGCCTGGCCAGCCATATCCCCATGGTGATCGTACTTAACAGGCTGGATCAATGCCCTGAGTTCGTCACCCATATCGCCTTCATGCAGGATGGCAAACTCACACAGCAAATTGCACGAGACGATCACGACGCTTATCAACAGCTGACACAGTTGATGCACTTGAAAACCACACAGCTGACGTTGCCCCCGACTGACATCGACCACACCCTACCAGAGCTTGATCCGGCAAAACCGTTGGTGCAATTAAAAAGTGCTGCAGTTAAATACACGGACACGGTCATTTTCAAAGATCTGGACTGGACTATCAACCGCGGCGAACACTGGCAACTGACCGGGCCTAACGGCAGCGGCAAAACTGCCCTGCTATCGCTGATTACCGGTGACCACCCTCAGTGTTATGTGAATGATATTTTTGTATTTGGCTTCAAGCGCGGCAGTGGCGAGAGCATCTGGCAAATTAAACAGTTTATCGGCTATGTATCGACCGCATTGCAATGGGAGTACACCGTTGGTACCAGCCTGCGAAACGTCATAATTTCAGGTTTCTACGACAGTATAGGTCTGTACAGCAAGTACACAGACAATCAACGTGACATAGCCAATCAATGGCTGGAAGTACTGGGCATGCGCGATCGCGCAGATGAGACTTTTACCAGCCAATCCTACGGAGACCAGCGTTTGCTGTTGATCGCCAGAGCCATGGTCAAACACCCTCCGCTACTGATTCTGGATGAACCCTGCCTGGGATTGGATGATATGAACCGGCAACAGGTGTTATCACTGATAGAACTGATTTGTGCACGCAGCGACTCAACCGTGTTGTATGTTAACCACCATGCTGAAGACAAAATAGTGGGTGTAGAAAATTATCTGGCGCTTGACTCCCTTTAGACGTTAAAGCTGCCTGTGGTTGGCAAGTGCTGCCTCATCTGTATCGGGCAGATCTGTATGGGGCACATGCCCAATTCCTTTCAGGGCGGCTATCAGCATCCGCTAACAACCAAAGATCACTATATGAAAGGAACTTGATAGCAACATGAAGCGCAACCGCTATAATCCACAACTTGTGCCCTCTCCCGCGAGCACCTTACATGTTGACCCAGCGATACACCACCGGGCGAGTTGTCGCTCTGGCATTTTGTCTTACAACACCAGCACTCTACCCCGAGCCCTCTTTAGCTGCATCACACTCTGGCACGGCCAGAGTGGTCGATGGCGATGGCTTATGGATAGATAATGCCGAATATCGCCTACATGGCATTGATGCGCTTGAAAGTGACCAGGGCTGCAAGGACAGCGCCGGGCGCCTGTGGCGATGTGGGCAAAAAGCCAAAGAGACACTGAAAGCGTTAACCAACAATCAAACCGTTACCTGTGAATGGCAAACCCTGGATCGTTACGGGCGGCGAATTGCAACCTGCCATGTTAATGATATCGACCTGGCGGCAGCCATGGTATACACCGGCTATGCGGTCGCCTACCGCCGATATTCAGATAAATATACGCCCTTTGAGAACGAAGCCCGCAACAATCAGAGCGGCATCTGGAGTGGCACATTCGAACAACCGGAATATCACCGGAAAAACGGCAGAAAACTGGAAATACCGCCGCCCGATTCAACACGTTTAATAAAGGGCAATATCAATCGCAAAGGAAGCCGCTACTATCACTGCCCGGGTGACCGCTCTTACAGTAAAACGCGGATCACTGAAGCCAAAGGAGAGAAATGGTTTTCGAGTAGTGCCGAGGCAGAAAGCTCCGGGTGGATCAGAGCACCAGGTGCAGGGCATTGCCAGATATAACGGAACTATTGATTGGAGAATTACTTTAAAGGACAGGTTTAGGCGGCAGCCAATTTAGCAACAGACCTGTCAGTCAGCGTTATCAGTATTACTTGTAGTGCTATTGTTGCCGACAATATCACTTGTACTAGTCAATCGAATCGCACCCTCAGGGCATGCCTCTATGCACAAACCACATGCCTGGCAGGCAGTAGGCTGAACAACGTAGGCCTGATTGCCACCGTGCGCCCATGCCTTTATTTTTCCACGCAAGCTGAGTTGTTTTCGTTCATCCTCAGCCAGCCGCTGGATCTCAAATACGCTATAGGGGCAAACTGTCACGCAATCCGCTTTCGCTTCACAACGGTTGCGATCAATAACGGGCATATACTTGCCGGGTGCGGCTTTACACTCCGCAGATTTATTGCTCATCGCTCTTTTACCTGCAGCCTATACGATTGAAAGTTGCAAACTCAGCTCATCCAATTTCCACCATCCACATTGTAGGTTTGCGCCACTACATAGTCGGATTCTGAAGATGCCAGGAATACTGCCATGCCGGTTAAATCCTCGGCAACTCCCATGCGACCATAGGGCACACTCTTGCCAACTTGCGCTTTTTTCTCGCCGGGTTGTAAATTCTCCAATCTGGCAAAAAAACCATCAACGCCTTCCCAGTGTTCACCATCAACGACCCCCGGAGAAATCGCATTGACATTAATACCATACTGGATCAAGTCAAGCCCCGCCGATTGAGTAAGCGACACAATAGCAGCTTTGGTCGCACAATAGACGGCAACCAACGCTTCCCCGCGACGCCCCGCCTGACTCGCCATATTAATAATCTTGCCACCCTCACCACGTGCGATCATATGTTTTGCAACAGCCTGCAGGGTGAATAAAGAACCAGCAAAATTTACCGCAAATACATCTTCATAATCTTTTCGTTGTATATCGATGATCGGTGCAGCAGTAAAAAGGGCTGCATTATTGATAAGAATGTCTATGTGACCCAGTTTCTCGATAGTATCGCTAACAGCTACATCAATACTTTCTTGCCGGCTTACATCCAAGTGCACAGCTATGGCTTTACCAGCGCTCTCATCACTACTGATTTCCTCAGCAGCCCGCTGTGCTGCCTGTAAATTTATATCAGCAATGCATACCGTAGCCCCTTCCCGAACATAGGCAGCAGCAAACGCTTTGCCTATACCACGAGCAGACCCGGTAATCAGTGCTGTTTTATTCTCCAAACGATTAGATGAACAACTCACGATTTTTCTATTCCATGGCGATCAAATGGGTAAATTAAATCCGCATATGCACGCTATTGCAATTCAACATTTGCCTTTCTGGCAAATGCCCGGAATCCCGGATCGAATATTAACACGCAGCGTTTAAAACAGGTTTGCCAACAACAGGATTTGCATCTCCCCGGACAAAAAGCCGTTAACCAGGCATCACACCTGCTACAGTTTCATCAATTGCATCATCGCCATCAGGATTGTATAGGCCGTCGTGTGTCAAGGCCCGCGGGTTATTGACTCCGTAGTAGCGATAGGTTGAGGCGGCGATCGCCATCGGCTCGGCCTCATAACTGTCGCCGGCGGGGCGGGTGAACAGGCGGTTCTGTTCGGCAGAGCCGAACACCTCTGTTGTTCCAACAATCTTGCCTAGCGCTCCTGCAGGCCTGATGCTGTTACCACCCATTGTAAAGAACGTTTGATTATTGCCATGGTCCCAGCCTGATGAGTTATTCAGGTTTGCGTTGCGCCCGAAATCACCATGGACATTTATAATTATATTTGAAGTATCACGAATGCCACCATTTTCTACTCCAGAATACCGAATATGTTTCATTGCGACTCGCAATGCCTGCATCAGTTGGTTCATTCTCGGCACGTAGGAATCCAAAGCGCCATCATGATCATCCCAACCAGAAAGCCCCCCGCCAAGAGAAATAAACTGGGTGTCAGGGTTACTGATAGCCAGAGTTACTGCCGCGCGAATCCGCGCACTGAACTGATTGTCTGCCGGGTACTGCAGACGGTTGGTTTCAATATCCATATCCAGGCTGTCCCCGGCCAATCCAACCTCTTCAGCCGGAACAACAGGTAAAGGATTATCTATAGCTGCCTGCAATTCACCAATTACCGCTTCCATTCCCTCACGCCAGGCAAACGCATCGCGAATCCGCTGAAAACGGTTGTTGGTCAACGATTGTTCCATCTGGCGCAGCAGAGCATTCAACTCGCTATCATTTCTTGCACCAGCACGGCTGTAAGGGTTGTCGAATTGCTCATCAAGACTAAGTCCTCGCATTCGCAGTGGCAGTGGCTTGTTCGGGTTTTGCGCAAACGCAATACTCGTTCCTTCAAACGATACAAATGGCAACACCAGTTCATCGACAGTTTTACCGCGTAATTGGGTTGAACCATCCAGCAAATGACGATTCGCATTAAAAACAGCTGCAATGGTTGACCCCATGCCACCAGCAGCATCTATGTTGAGCGATCCCTTCTGACTGGAGAAAATGCTTGGTCGATGTGCTCGTGTATTATTTTTGCGCCGGTTAATCGTGCGATAAACTGAGAGGTCACCATCGGCAAGCATAGCTTCCATAGCACCTCCACCGGCTGATTTCCAAAACCGGTTTCGGGTTATTTCACCGGAATCAGAATCGCTGGTTTGCAAGAGATCTTGCGGATAAGGATTCTGGGAGACCGCTGCAATATGCTCAATATTAGTCAGATTACCAGCCAGTTCCGAAGCGCCACCATAGAGAAATATATTAATAATCTGTGGCAGCATAGCCGGCAACTGGAAGTCTGCCGTTTCCAGTTGAGCCGCCTGTGCACTTGATACCAATCCATTGCTGTTATGCAATCCGGCAAGTCGTGCTACTGAGGGAGCAACGGTCACCAGACCCAAAGCACTGGAAGTTTTCAGGAAGTGTCGTCGTGTTGTCATTAGCGTGCTCCTTCAAATGCGTTTTCAACAGCGGTGTGATAGTAGAGTTCTGGTAATCTTGATAAATAATCCATCACTAACTTTGCGGCATCATCGCGATTCCAGCGGTTTAGATATTGCCCTTCCTCTTCGATGCGCAACCAGTCATTGGCATGAAAAAGCCCGACTAGAGTTGATGTTTCTTCAGGATGCGCCTTACGCATAACAACTGACAAGAACAGATAATCAACGAATTCAGGCAAATTGAAAGCCTTGACGTTCTCATGGCGAAGCAGGTGCAGTTCGTAATCCTGTAGGGCTTGACGATAATCAGACCGCTCAGCATCACTCATTTGCGCGATGGCTGCTTCATTCAATGCCAGCACTGTCTGGTAATCAGCAATAGCCTGTGCGGACGCACCTTCCGGCGGCGGCGGCAGGGGAGCCGGCTCTGGAGGCTCAGGTTCGCGTATGCCCAGTTCCGCTCTCCATCGCCAGTCTTTTATCAGTATCTCCTCACGGATAGCCTTGTGGTAATTAGCGAAACTTAGCGAATCCGTTGGTACGAACGGCGAACGGCCCAGCTTTGAACTCATGGCAGGCCATCCCATTTCCAGCATAAACCCGCGCGAATGCTCACCCCGCCCCGAGGCAAGCCCCTTGAATAGATCCCGACCTGCACGCCAATGAACTCTCTCAGCAAGAGGTAAAAAACTCTCTTCAAAAGAACGTACTCTTTCAGTTTCCAGCAAATAGGCCCGCGAGAATATAATCGGTAGAAACAAATCACTGAATGATTCAGCGCCATTTTCAAGAAGTTGTTGCACCGCCATTTGCTTGAACTCTGGATCACGAGTAGAGAAAAAATACGACACAAGTGTTCCAGCCACCGTTGGCATAAGCCGTTCGTGATTTGCCACCGCGCGATAAAAATCATCACAATTGACAACATCACTTCCCAGGACTGATTGGGGCTCACTGTTAGGAAAATCAGTGTATGCCAATTGGTAGCCGTCATTTTCGGTTGTCAGATACAAATCCTGACAGGCAATAGAAGCCGCCGGCACCTCTTCATCAACCTCCTCCAAACCGAGGTAGACTTCCATCATCTCACGTGTATTGTCTTCAGGTGAGCGAAAGCGCCTCCAGTTCTCCTGAGATCGCATATGCTGAAAAACCACCTCACTGACCGGCTGGTTGGCAATTATGGCTTTATCCAGCCGTCGCATCACATTCTGTACATCAGTCATGCCAGCACTATCCAATTCAGACGACGGTGAAAATAAAAGAGTATTCGACAGATGCCAGGCCATCCATTGCGAGGCTTGGTCAAGACTTACCGGATAGTTATGAATTCGTGCAAGCGGTAACTCACGCGGCCTGTCATTACTGAAAGAATACCTGGCTTCCCTATACTCACCATCGTCGTTGCCAAGCGAATTCAACTCGTCACTGCCAAGAATTCTCTCATCCAGTAACCATCGGGCTTCATTGGTAAGTGGTGTCTGTAAATCACGGTAATAATCAGACAGCCAGCCATCATTGAACGATGACAGACGATGCTCGTACTGTTGTGAGACATCCAGAAACTCATCCAACGAAATGCCACGATAGAGAGTAGATGCGAGTCTGTTCGCCAAACGGTATTGTTCTATAGCTGTGAACGAATTGAACTCATCGTCCGAAAGCCTGCTCAATGCACCCTGTGTATAAGGCATAACCTCAATCAACGGTTGGCCTGCCAGAGCACTACCCAGAGGGATTCCTTGTGATCCACTCTGGCTCCCGGCCCCTGAGTCCGGTATTAAACTCGATGAACCGGATGCAAAAGTACTAGTGGAAGAGTTACTATCGGGAGAATTCCCACCGCCGCAAGCGGCCATAAAAGAACTACAAATAACAACACCAATACGGCGTTTAAATACTGACATGAATACCACCTACAACTGCCCGATATTATTATTCTTATAATTTTCTATTGCATACCAACGATGCGGGCACATCTACTGAGGTACAACTATTTGGGTTTAACGGTTGCGGTAATCTCGGTCTTTACCTCGAACCGATTACAGGGCAGATATATAGATCCATTAGTTATGGATCAAATATTCATTCATTGCCTATCAATTGGAAGCACCAACAGGACGGTTGGCGCAAAGGAATATTTTCGCAGGGAATATGTCGCAAAAACGATTCGGAAACGCTGGATGACGGGTGTCGTTACGAAACCGGTATTTTGTGACGCCGGTCAGCAATACAGCACTTTGTTCATTTCTACTGCTACGCTTGAAGTCAGTTCCAATTACTGCCCGTCGGCCAGTAAACGAAAACCTATTTCGCCAATTTTATCAACATGCCAATTGGAATAGAGGCTAAATTTCAATTTCTTCTTGAGTTTGTGCAAAAGATATTCAATTTCACTGTAAGGTTTTAACGTACATTCCCCTCCAACGGCAGTTAATAACTGCTCATGACTCAGAGTTTTCCCGGCATTGTCGAACAGGGTCAATGCAAGGCGGTATTCACGCGGGGTTAGTGAAATTGTCTTTCCATTAAGGTAGATGTGACAAAGCGTTCTGTCGATCAAGTAGGGCTCACAACAGCGAGTAGTGTGGCCTACCTCGTTTTGATCCGTCAGGTTACAGATTCTGCTCAAGAGCTCTGAGCGATGTACAGGCTTTGTAATATAATCATTAGCACCTTGACTGATGGCGGTGAGAACCGCATCTCGTGTATTCTTCGAAGAAACAAAAACTACGGGCAGTTCTACGCTCAAAGTGCTTCTAATGAATTCAAGCATGTCAAGACCAGATACACCTCCACTGAGCTCCCAATCCAACAGCACAAGATCATATTGTGTCTTGGTGATAGCTTCTTTGAAGTCAGTACAACTTTTGAACACTTCACAACTTATCTGGCGCCGGGCCAACCAGTTCGAAAGGTAAGCACCATGGATTTCATCATCTTCCAGGTAGGCAATCCGTTTTACCGAGATCTGCTCTGCTCCATGAGACCCATTAGTAATTCCTTTGTTTATTTTTTTGGCTTGTATTGTTCGCATGTGGGTTCCTGATGGCTGGAATCGTTCAGTCCATTTTCTGTTAATTCGCTTGTTGCGTTTGCTTCGTTTTGCTGCCGACTGGTGATACCAAATGTTCGGTAGAGCAATAGCGTTAACATTGGCATCGGTGGCAACTCTGAATCGTTACTGTATTCTTCTGTATCCATGCTTTCTCCCCTATTCGTAATCCGTTGAGTCAAGGGTAGTTACGCTTGTACCATTAACTTTAAATTGCCAACAGCAGGCATTTCTTATCAATCAACGGAGTAACTAAACGCCACCTGTACTGCGAATCAATGCAGACTAAGCGTATATATCTGATATCGCACTGCAGTAATATTCCTGAAGTGACTCAATAATAATTCGTTACCATTTTTCATTCCGATACATAATTGTATCAATAGGAAACAAGAAGGGAGGTATAGAGCATTGTTAACTGCAATATTGAGCAGGCAACAATTTCAGTACCCGAATTGGCAAGTGCTGAATTGGCAAGTGCTACAAGCGGCAAGCGGCATTACTGCTTGTAGTTGAGGATATTCCTTGAATGGCAAGCAAATTTGATTTGATGTTCAGACAGCTATGTAAACTGAACAACAGTTCTACCTCAGGCTTAATAACCAGTCACTCGCGCTGAGACTTAACACTCTGACGGAGTTCAACCACTTCGGAACGCAAGGCCTGAAGTTCCTTCAACAGAGCCCGATTGTCAATATCTTCTTCTATACCCGCTTTACGATCAGCCTCTGCACTGGCACGGGCCTGCTCCTGGTCAAGAACATTGACTACGATGCCTATCACCATGTTGAGGAACGCAAAAGCTGTGAAGAATATAAAACTCAAATAGAAAATCCAGCTTAAAGGATACACAGCTTGAGTTTCATACATCACATCAGTCCAGTCTTCAAAGGTCATGACCCGGAACAAAGTCAGCAGTGATACTGCGATATCGCCCCAAAGAACCGGATTAATGTGCTCAAACAGCGTCGTACCGATAGCCGCATAAATATAAAAAATAATGAACATCAGTAAAAGCACATACGCAAGCTGCGGCAATGCCTTGAGCAGTGAATTCAACAACACCCTGAGCTCAGGGATAATAGAGACCATACGAAGCACGCGAAACACACGTATCAGCCTTGCTATAAGAACCTGGTCTGCCCCTCCGGTGGGTATGAGACTGATCCCGACAATGACGGTATCGAAGAGATTCCAACCATTGGAAAAAAAGCGTTTTTTATCGGGAGCCGCCAGGAACCGCAGCCCGATTTCACAGACGAAAAAGACCGTGATAAACCAGTCAAACGCTTCCAGCAAAGCCTGGGTTGCCAGAGACAACTCAAACGTTTTCGCGCCCAGCAGCAAGGCGGAAGCGATAATGACAGCGACAGCCGTCCATTCAAACACACGGTTGTCTGCAATTTTGTGCAAACGCTGTTCGAGTTTCATGTTAGCTGGCCGTGCTCAATTCCCATGGATACGAATGCTATAAACAGCACAAATCGCTCCGTGCAGACCTAGGAAGCTGCAGAAAAAGACTCCGCTACAAGGCGCTTGAGTTCCTGCAGACGCGCACTCGGCAATTTGGCCATAACCGCGATTTCAAGCTGCCCCTGCTGCCAGTGGACATAGTTCAGATCTCCGAAGCGGCTGACAAGAGAACCGGACTCGCTCGCAGTGTTTGCGCGTTTTGGTGTTATACAAACAGCAACAGGCTTTCCATCTTCCGTGGACAGATAGGCAAGCTGAATAACGGGAACCGCATTGGATTGCAGAATCTGGCCACGTCGGAATCCCACACCCTGAGAATCAAGATCCGGTACTACAAGTTTTGCATCCACAGCTTCCTGCCAGCGATTAAGATCATCCTGCAACGCTTCATCACCGGCTTTCTGAACGTGCGACAAAGTAGCGAGCGTATACATTTCCTGATAGTTGGCCATTTGCAACAACCAACTTTGTGCCGGCAGCTCAGGGTTAGCCACAGCCACAAGACGATCATCAGCACTATTCGGATTGCCGACCAGATACCGATACCCCAGCACACCACTTAACAAACCCAGCAATAAGCAGGCTGCTGCTGCAAAAATCGGGATTCGGCTGTTGTTCTCTGTTTTTGAACCCTTCCCCTCGGTTGCACCCAACGTATAGCCGTGCTGAACAAAATGCTCAGCATCCGTAGAGTGCTGGTCGAGCTTTGAAGCTTCATCAGCAAATGCACTACGCAAATTTTGTTTCAAGGCGATGATTGATGCCTGCCTTGCTTTCAGCTCGTCGCTATTGGCTATCTGCAGTTCAACGCGTTGCATTTCCTTTTCAGTCAACTCGCCATCAATGAACGCATTCAAAAGCTCATCACTTAATGACTCGGCATTGGCTCCGTTCATTGTTTTTGCACCTCTGCAACATTTTTAGTTCCAAGGGTATCAAGCAACATCTTACGCCCCCGGGACACTCTGCTCATAACAGTCCCTTTCTGTAGTGCAAGCATATCCGTTGCCTCCTGGTAGGACATGCCGCATACATCAACCAGCATCACCACCTCACGATAGTGTTCCGGTAATTCCTGTACGGCTTTTCGCAATAGCCCTAATTCGTATTGTTTCTCTGGCATGTTCGGATCGATCAAATCTTCCACATTTTCGAGGCCATGACCGCGGCGAACATAGCGTGATCTTAGTTCATTTTTCCAAATCGAGCGCAAAATCGAAAATGCCCAACTTTCAACCTTCGACTTATCTATGCATTGTTCCTGCCTTGCAAGTGCTCGTTCCACAGTCGACTGTACAAGATCTTCACTATCAGCGGTAGATGCGGTTAGTGCGTAAGCCAGGCGCTTTAATCGTGGCATGGCAGTGACAAGGCGGCGCTCAAAGTCTCCTGAAAACGCGGGCAACGTACTCATTCAACCCCGTGCCTGACGTATGAGCCGGCAATGCAATAGTGGCCGGCAATATAAAGGTAGGCAGGCTGAGGCTGGCAGTGATGGCATACGGGCTTATTACACCGCCGGGAATCGTAGCTGAAGGTGAGCATTTTCAGGTAAAAATTACTGGTGCAAAAAAAAAATTAAAATTTGTTGGAATAAAATAACCATGTCAGGTGTCATTACTTATGAATTGTTCAAAAAACCAAACAATCCACTTTGAAACAATAAACCCGACAATTATCCACTCCAGGAGGAAGAAAAAGTGACTAAATCTACAATTATCGCCCCAATCTTAGCCGTAATCGCTACGCTAGCGCTGCTGACTGGCCTTGTCAACGCCCAGGACTTATCTACACCGAGTGCTGAGGGTTCTAATGTTTATATCGTTTCACCCAAAGATGGCGATACAGTTGGGAAGGAATTTCAAGTTGTATTTGGCCTGAAAGGCATGGGTGTTGCCCCGGCTGGCGTAGAAAAAGAACACACGGGCCACCACCACCTGCTGGTTGATCAGAAAGAGCTACCACCAGCAGGCTTGCCCATGGGTGCTGACGTTATGCACTTTGGTAAAGGCCAGACTGAAACTACAGTGACACTTGAGCCAGGTACCCACACCCTGCAACTAGTGCTGGGAAATCACTTGCACGTACCCCACAACCCACCGGTTGTCTCGGAAGTAATCACCATCACTGTTGAGTAATCAATAATATCTGTACAGGTTTTTACAGCCCCGCCTTGATTCCAATCTGGATAAGGGGCGGGGATTTTTTTATATTTTGCTTAGGCGGCAGGCCTGTTCAGTACTCTGCAAAAACCGACAACAGAATCTTTGATTAGCATTCCTGAGATCAGAATTCATACCGGCCACCCAACGTGACAGCAGTCTGGTGTGTGCTGTCCAAATCCAACAGCGATTTAACATCAACAAACGCCTGGATGCCATTGCGAAACACGGCAGAAGCGCCAATGCCGGCGATAAAGTAATTCCGATCCGGTTCATCAGTGACAACTACCAGAGAGTTTTGCCTCGGATCGTTGACATAAGCAGAAACAATCTGCCTCTCGTCATCACTGTATTCACGCACCCACTCAAAACTGAACTGAGGAAGGATAACCGCCGCCTGATTGCTATAAGCACCCACCAACCGAAATCCAAGACTACTGGTAACAGACTCAACATCCTGCTCATCAACTCTCAGCGCCAGTGCAGATCCAGCCTCGTCATAGCCATCAACGGTAAGATCAAGATAAGAAATCCGCCCAAAGGCGGCAAGCGTAAGCCAACCAGTATTGGACTCCATTCCAGCTCCCAGACTAAGCCGGGTTTCAACAGTATCGGTCGAGGCATCGACTGTATCATTCAGCCCATCATTTCCTAATGCAATTGCTTCATCAGTAGCCTGTATTAAAATACGCCGTTCAAGATCTGCTGACCCCTGACCGACGCCAACCACAGCATTGACATACTTGTTACCGCTGAACCACATTCCATAACCTGTAACACTGGTTTGCTCAGAATCCATAGAACCACCTGCAACAAAGTCTGATACTCTGAAATCAAGTGTTGAAGCAGAGAATCCAAAGGCCGCCCCCAGCAGAAAACTATCGGTGATGAAGTAATCGGCACCCACCACAAAGCCACTGCCATCAGCTGTAAAACCATCCTCATCATTGGTGGATGAACGGTTGGTAAATGCGCCAGCAACATTGGCATAAACACCGAACGTGGAGCGCAAGCCGTCATCTGCCGATGCAGCACCCCCAGAACTCAACGGATATTGCAAATCCTTGTCAGCAACCACTATGGCAGACTGGCCCAGAATACTTGCAGAACTGATTTTGAGGGTTGAGGAAGACGAAATCAAAGTTGCCATTCGGTTGTTTACAACGGTTGTCTGACTTGAGGCAGTCTCAGTAGCAAGGCTGCTGACGGCAGAGCTTTCTTCACCTGCAGCATTCTGCAAAGCGGCATTTAATTCGACAACACCGATACCCAGATCCCTGCCTTCCGGGCCACCGGAGTTGGCTATGCGGTTGGCCGTATGCACCATTTCCCCACAGGCGTCGAACAAGGCTGATTGCTCGGCAAAATTTGCAGCAGCCGGATCAGGATTCTCAGCAACGAATTGGCCACACACCGCCTGAACAGCATCGCCAACGCGTTGATTATTTTCGGTGATACCTATTTGGCCAAGAGTACGAACAGGCATAAAATCCTGCGCAACCGCAAGCGTACTGGCGAAGCTTAAGGAAATTACAAGAAGAGGAATACCCTGGATGCCCGGGCGAATGGCATTGGTATGCTTATTGGCGTTAACCGAACATGCGCGACTAACAGGTCTTTTCATCCACATTGATCTACATCTCCATAAAACACAACGTTTAAAACCATACTACCAACACAGTGTAAACCTTGCACCGAGTTAATATCAAACTATTTGGTTGTCGACTTGGAACCGTAGTGGAACTCTATAGGTAATTCGTGGCAACGCTTAAGCACAATACCTGAAGACTACCGGGAACAAGGCGAACCAGCGTGTCTTGTCAGTGGGATCGCCGGGTAGGCTTGTCTCCCAACAAATAACGCGGGCCTGCGCCTAGCTTGGCTGCAACATCGGCAGTATTGTACAAGTGGCAACTTTTTAACGACAAGCAACCACAGCCAATACACGACGACAATGAATCACGCAGGTGAGTCAGCTGTGCTATTTTTTCATTCAGATCGGCTCTAAAACGGTTGCTCAGTTTTTGCCAGTCACGTTTTGTAGGCGTCCTGCCAGACGGTAAGCCACTAAGCTGTTGTTGAATCTGATCAAGTGTGTAGCCAAGCTGCTGCGCAATCAGAATAAACGACACCCGCCTTATTACCTCCTTTTTAAATAAGCGCTTGCCACCCGGCGTTCTGACACAGGGAATCAGCTCCCTATCCGCATAGAATCTAATAGCACTGACAGTGGTACCGGTGCGATTGGCTAGTGTTCCGATACTGACGAGCTTCGAATTCTCCATAATTTCCTCAAAAAAGCTTGACCTCAAGTTAACTTGAGGTTCTATCATACTTGCAGCCTTACAACAAAGGGAGAAAACCAACCATGACCACAGCAAATCTTGAACACACCAACGTGACTGTCAAAGACCCTGAAGCAAGTGCTGCACTGCTGTGCAGGCTTTTCGACTGGAAAGTGCGCTGGCAGGGGGACGCCATGGATATAGGCCGTACCGTCCATGTGGGTACCGATCATTCCTACATTGCACTCTATACACAAGCGGATACAGAGACAGTCGACGTAAACAGCTACGGCTCATTGGGCCAAATGAATCACCTGGGCATCGTGGTAAACGATATAAACACCATAAAACAACGGGTAAGTGATGAAGGCCTGAGCATTACCAGCGAAGCAGACTATGACCCTGGTTTACGGTTCTATTTTGATACACCCGATGGGATAGAAATTGAAGTGGTTAGTTACAGCACCTGAACAGTGACCACTGAGCAGGGTGAAACTAGGCTCCAGCCATTCGTTCCTCATCACTAAGCGAATGCCACCACTCCTGATACGGGGTGTCCGCAGGGTCACGCAGGCTATAGTCTTCGCTGTCTCCCTGCCACCAAACCGGCCCCGCTTCCCCCAGGATGGTCTTGGCTTGCAGCGCCGCAACTTTGTCATGGTTGCGGCGAGCTTGCATCAAAGCTTTTAGCGCCTGGCGCCGAACCGAGTTGTCCAGACCCGGATTCGTGCATCGCTTCAAAACACCCTTCGATACCAGATAACGGCCATCGGGGGTGTGAGGACGGTTTTTTCGTGGCATAACGAGTCTCTATACCCGAGCAACTAAACGTTCAGAATCTTAGCGATAAACATGACATGCCTCCATCCACCTTGGCACATTCGGAATTGTTGATTTCAACCACTTCAAAGCCATTGTCACTCAGCATCCCGGCTGTACGTGGAAAACCCGAGGGCATGATAACGAGCTGATTAAACCGGATCGAATTAGCTGCAGCCTCTTCGCCATCGGCAACATGCAATACACGGTACCCGTCGAAACAACCTGAGGCATCCAGCCGTTTGGTTGCCAGAATGGTCTCAGCATCAAGCAGTGAACAATCGGTTTTGAAATGAAGTACGCCCGGTGGTGTGAACACTTCACGCAGCGTATGACCCCAATCAGCCACGATACGGGCAAGCTGTGCCACACCGGCAGCATCCGTTCGCGCTGACCGGCCAACCAGAATTTCACGCCCCGTAACCAGAATATCACCACCTTCGATAAAACCCGGGCTGTTGATCTCAAGAACATCGTCATACATATCACGAAGGGTAATAGCCATTTCTGCAGCTTCCCCTAAACGGCTGGGAGCACCGGGGCGCATGACTACAGCACCTTGCGGCAGGCAAAGTGCTGCATCTTCAACAAACACTGAGTCGGGAAATTCTTCCAGTGGCGCTAATTCAATAACTTCGGCACCAGTCGATTTCAGCGTGGCCACATAGTGCGCATGGTCCGCGAGCATTTGAGCATGGTCAGGCGACCCTACATCGACAGCACGCAGACCATCGGTAATCGAGGCCGCAGGTCGCCGGGTGATAGCGCGGGAGAATTCAAAACTGGGTTCAGTCATTTAACGTACGAATGTGCAAAGGCAACTACGAAGAATCGTACACTAATATACTGTTTGGGTGGAGGAATGGCCAATTCAGACAGAGAGACAGGCAGACAGCAAAGCTATCTCAATCAGCCGTCGCTACCCACGGGAGTCATATCAATCTGCCTTGCTCAACTTGGTGAACAGACCATTTCTCTAGTTTGCGT
Source organism: uncultured Granulosicoccaceae bacterium (assembly GCA_938005265.1). GTDB lineage: Bacteria > Pseudomonadota > Gammaproteobacteria > Granulosicoccales > Granulosicoccaceae > CALFCE01. The sequence continues at coordinate 4,981 of CALLOA010000098.1, read as the reverse complement.
TTGCTTAAGCAGGCCACGTATTTCGCTACGACAGGAACCGCAATTGGTACCGGCACTGGTATGCTCACCAATCGCCTCCACTGACAAACAATTGCGTTTCTGGATAGCCAGGCGGATGTCGTTACTACCAACCATAAAACACGAACAAACAATGGCCCCCTGATCGGGCCGCTCTGCACTCGCGATACCCGCTAACAAGACAGAGCGAGTGGTTGGTGAATGGCTTACTTGAAGCTGCTGTGACGCCCATACTCTGGATACGGACACAGGAGTTCGAGCAAGAAAAACAGCCCACTGCAATTCATCCTTGCTGAATGCCGCCAGACTGAACATACCTTTTTTTTCATCGGCAAATTCTGCAACCTCCACTTGCCCGTAAACATCGGATGGCAGAGCTTTCCAGTAAGCTACTTCCTGTTCAAGCCCGGAAGCACTGGCAAACTCTGTTCGCCAACCATCACTGCAAGGTGCAACAGCCCAATACATCAGCTCATGGTTAGAATGAATGGGTACTCGTGAAACAGCAAAGCCATAGACAGACGGCTCAACCTTGCTGAGCGATACCGGTTCACTTTTAGAGGCAGGCTGCCCTGAAAAAGGATCAGTAATTGACGAGACCAACTTGTCCACCCGTGCATTTGAAGCAAATTGTTCTGACCAATGAATAGGCACGAAAACATTACCAGGCAATTGTTTTTCCGTAACAAGAGCACGCACAACAACATCCGCATGCTCACTGCTGACTTGGACAAGTTCTGCAGCCTTGATTCCGTAACGGCTTGCATCATCCGGATGTATCTGTACAAAAGGTTCGGCTAGATGGGAATTCAAGCGGCTGCTGTAACCTGTTCGGGTCATGGTATGCCATTGGTCTCGAATTCGCCCGGTATTGAGGATAAGCGGGAAACCCTTCTTGTTTCTTTGAATGGGTTTGGCGTCTACCGCAACAAAACGCGCCCGTGCATTACCTGTAAAAAAATTGCCATCGGAAAAAAAACGCACGGGAGTAATTGCGGTTGACGCGGCCATTGTTGTTACTGATTCGGTTGCAGCTACGCCACCTGCTACAGTAATTTTTTCAGCTGGCTCACTCGTTTTACTGGCAGGCCAATAGAAAGACTGCAACGCATCGTATTCCTTGTCTGAAACTCCCTCATAGTAACCAATATCGAAATCGCGCCTGCCGTTGTTGCGGTAGGCAGAAAGCGCTGCATGTTCCCTGAATATCGCAGATGGCTTCTCGTAATCGAACGCATCTGCATAGCCTAATCGGCGGGCAACCTGTACTACCTGCCACCAGTCGGGACGTGCTTCACCCAACGGTTTTCTAAAGGCACGCTGGCGCGAGATACAACGCTCTGAATTAGTGACTGTACCGTCCTTTTCACTCCAGGCAGCTGCGGGCAACCTCACATCTGCCGACATTTGCGTATCATTGTTTTCAACAATATCGGATACCACCACAAAATCACAGGATGAGAGTGCTGCTTTGACTGAATCAGCCCTCGGCATACTATCGACAGGATTGGTCGCCATAATCCACAGGAAGCGGATTTGTTTATCGGCAATCGCCTGAAACAGGTCCACAGCTTTTAGCCCGGGCTTGTCTGCTATTTTGGGTGAGCGCCAGAATTCCTGTACCAGTTGCCGATGGCTTGGCTCAGCCAGCTCCATATGTGCGGCGAGCATATTGCTCAAACCACCCACTTCGCGACCTCCCATGGCATTCGGTTGCCCGGTTACGGAAAACGGCCCCATCCCAGGCCTGCCTATTCTGCCAGTGGCCAAGTGACAGTTGATAATACTGTTGACGGTATCCGTGCCCTGTTCTGACTGATTAACTCCCTGACTGTAAATAGTGACGACTTTCCGGGTGCCAGCAAACAGCCGGTAGAATTCAGCCAGTTGCGACTCCTGAATTCCTGTATCAGCAGATACCTGTCTGGATGTAGCTTTGCTTGCTAGCTCCAGACAATCTTCAAAACCGCTGGTGTGATTCTGTATATAAGCGTTATCCAGTAGCTCATGCTCGGCAAGGTAGGACAATAAACCCGAGAAAAGTGAAATATCCGAGCCGGATTTGATCTGCAAATGTAAATCCGCCAGATCACACGTTGCGGTAATACGCGGATCAATACCTACCACTTTTAAAGCCGGGCGGCGTTTCTTAGCCTCTTGCAGTCGCTGAAACAGAATGGGATGGCACCACGCCAGATTGGAACCGGTCAGAACAACCAGATCTGCCTGTTCAATATCGTCATAGCAACCCGGTACTGTGTCACTACCAAATGCCCGCTTGTGCCCGGCAACACTTGATGCCATACACAATCGTGAATTGGTATCTATGTTGGCTGTACCCAGATACCCTTTGACCAATTTATTGACCACATAATAGTCCTCGGTCAACAGCTGGCCAGACACATAGAATGCAACCGACTCGGCACCGTACTCATCTATAGTGCGCTGTAATTTATCACTGACCAAATCAAGTGCAGCATCCCAGCTGGACCTGGAACCATTGATGAGCGGATACAACAAACGATTCTGTGGTGTTAACGTGGCTGCGAGATCAGAACCTTTGGAACACAATTTGCCAAAATTGGCCGGGTGGGTTTCATCACCCTGTATGCTGATGCTCTCGGCAGCATCAGGTTTTAAACCTGCAATATTCGCAACAACACCACAGCCAACACCGCAATAAGGGCAACAGGTTTTGACACTCTGCTTCATAAAACAGGGTTCACGATGCGCAAGCACTCTGAAGTGGCAGAACAGGAAGCTCGACTTCTACACTACCCGCCTCTACTCGCACAGCAAAGGTTGAGGTGCTACCACTGTCTGCACCCTGTGCAGTACCGGTTTCAAGAGAAATGACCCAATTATGCAGCGGGCAGGTAACGCAGTTATCGTGAACGATACCTTCGCTTAATGGACCCGCCTGATGCGGACAGCGATCTTCAATGGCAAAGACAGCATCATCTACGGTGCGAAACAAAGCGATCCGCCTTGAACCATGAACCAGCTTTCTGGCACCCCTGACCGGAATATCTTCAAGCCGGCCAACCGGTTGCCATTCAGACTCACTTATAGAGCCAATCGCTGCCCCACTCATCGAACCACTCGCAGTCCCACTGATAGCCCCACTCATGCCACCACCCTTTCACGGCCGACATTCAAGGCTGCAAATTCGTGATGATACTGGCCACTTGCACGTTCGGCCCATGGATCCACCTGAGCTACTTTTTGTGATGCTATAAATCGCCCGGCATATTGGCGCCGAACTGCTTCGTTCCGCATGATCTGTTCTTTAACCGTATCAACACCAACACGGCGTGCCCACTTGTAAATACGCTCAAGATAGTGCCCCTGCTCCCTATACATTTGCAGCAAAGCCCGAGTGACTTCCAGCACTTCTTTTTCGGTACTGACATGCCCGAGAATTTCAGTGCCTTTGATATCAAGCCCCGCAGCTCCCGCGAAGTGAATATCAAAACCCGATTCAACGCAAATCACCCCGATATCCTTGCACGTCGCCTCAGCACAGTTGCGTGGGCAGCCGGAAACCGCAAGCTTGACCTTTGCCGGTGTCCAGGAACCCCAAAGACTTTTTTCAAGCGTGATACCGAGGCCCGTAGAATCCTGTGTACCAAACCGACACCAGGTTTTGCCCACACAGGTTTTCACCGTACGCAATCCCTTGGCATAAGCATGCCCAGACACAAAACCTGCTTTGCCCAGGTCTTTCCAGACCAACGGCAAATCCTCTTTCTCGACACCCAGCATATCAATACGCTGCCCACCGGTTACCTTGACCGCCGGTATGTTGAATTTATCGACCACATCAGCAATGGCTCTTAGTTCACTGGCAGACGTCATACCGCCCCACATACGAGGGACCACTGAGTACGTACCATTCTTTTGAATATTGGCGTGCGCTCGTTCATTGATAAAGCGGGACTGGTAATCGTCCTTGTATTCCTCCGGCCACTCGCAAACCAGATAGTAGTTAAGGGCCGGCCGGCACTTTGCACAACCGCAGGACGTTTTCCACTCCAGCGCTTGCATGACGGATTCAATACTCTTCAGGGATTGCGCCTTGATCAAACGACGGACTTCGTCATGGCCTAGCGGCGTGCAGCCACATACCGGTGTGAGAGCGGAAGGGTTGTACGATTCACCTAACGATAACTGCATCAACTGCTCCACCAGACCGGTACAGGTGCCACAGGAGGAGGATGCCTTGGTATGAGCCCGAACCTCATCAAGTGTGGTGAGCTTTAGTGATTCAATTCCCTTAACAATAGTGCCTTTACAAACGCCGTTACAGCCACAGATTTCAGCATCATCCGCTAAGGCTGCAACGGCCGCCGTAGGGTCCAGCGGTTCACCTCCCTGGTATGCCTGACCAAACACAAGTGTTTCGCGCAGTTCTGAAATATCCTCCGACTTTTTTAACAAATCAAAATACCACGGGCCATCGGCAGTATCGCCGTACAGAACGACCCCGCATATCGTGTTGTTGTGGAGTATCAGCCGTTTGTAAACACCGGCACTGGCATCGCGCAGCACAATTTCTTCACGATCCGGCGCATCAGCAAAATCGCCCGCTGAATAAAGATCAACACCACTGACTTTAAGTTTGGTGGCTGTTACTGAACCCGTGTACGCGGCTGATTCACCCAATAAACGATCAGCCAGCACATTGGCCATTTCATAAAGCGGCGCCACCAGGCCGTAACAAATATCGTTGTGCTCAACGCACTCCCCAAGTGCGAACACATCGTGAGCAGACGTTTCAAGTACATCGTTAACCAGAATGCCGCGATTCACGGCAAGACCTGCGTATTCGGCTAGCTCGGTGGAAGGTGTGATACCCACCGCCATAACAACCAGTTCACAAGGAATGTGGGTATCGTCTGCCAACCTGACACCCGTAACTGCTTCCTGCCCTTCAATAGCGGTAGTCTGGGCTGCCGTATGA
>CALLOA010000097.1 GCA_938005265.1 uncultured Granulosicoccaceae bacterium | reverse complement strand
CCGCCGTCGGTGGCGCCACTAACGAGCCGAATAACACTGATCCGGTAACGGTTGTTCCAAACTCGGAGCCTGTGGATCAAACGACCGTACCAGCTGGCTCTGATACACTTGATGACTCTGTGCCTTCAACCGAAGTCACGCTAAGAATAGAGGCCGAAGACTTCAGCACTCAGGCAGGCATTCTGGTTCTGGCTAATACAGCCGGCGACGGGGAGAATGTCGGTTACATACAAAACGGTGACAGTACTGACTACTTCTTCAATGTGCCAGACAGTGGCACTTACAACGTCTCGTTTAATGCGGCAACCCTCATCAATGGCGGCACCATCACACTCACGCAAGGCGGTGTTGCTATGGCTAGTGTCGATGTACCGCTGACGGGCGGTTGGCAGAACTGGGTGACTCTTGAAACCACAGCCACTCTAAACGCAGGCCCAGCGACTTATCGGCTTGAGTACTCGGGTGGAAACGGTTTCCTGTTTAATATCGACTGGTTTGAAATTTCAGCAGTTGATAGCGTTTCGGATGGTACAACACAATCCCCGATCGATTCTGCCTCTGCCCCGGCAATTGCACGAATAGAGGCAGAGCAATTTGCCGCACAATCGGGTATTCAAAGTGAAGTGACCTCCGACGTCGGCGGTGGTGAAAACATCGGCTATATAAACAACGGCGATAGTTCTGACTATATTATCAATGTAACTAACAACGGAACTTACAGTGTGTCGTTTCGGGTAGCGAGCCTGCTATTTGGCGGCACTATCACACTCACACAAGGTAATGTTGTGCTGGCAAGTGTTGATGTACCGGTAACCGGCGGCTGGCAAAACTGGGTAACAGTGGAAACAACGGCTATTTTGACCGCAGGACCAGCGACTTACCGCCTTGAGTATAGTGGTAGCGGCCGCCACCTGTTCAATGTCAATTGGTTTGAGCTAACAGCTGTAGATTCCTAGAGACATCAGTCCTCAGTCCTATTGCCCTATTGCGGCAAGAATTACCGCCGCAATACCACAAACTCAAATAACTTAAGCAACCGGCGTCAACAGAGGCTTGTCGTCAAAAAAGGCCTCCAAATTATCGCGTTGTAACTTACCCATCAGCTTACGGGTTTCTGTTGTGGCGGAGGACTGGTGTGGTTGCAGAAGAACGTTGTCGAGTTTCATAAATCTTTGATCGATTTTAGGCTCGTTGTAAAACACATCCAGCGCTGCTGATTTTATCGTGCGGTTTTCAAGCGCCATGATTAATGCATCCTCATCAACTGTGACACCACGCGATATATTAACCAGCATGCCGTCAGGCCCCAATGCCTCAAGCACCTCTTTTGAAATAATACTGGTAGTCTCCGGGCCTGCGGATACGCTGACAACCAGGAAATCGACAGCTGACGCCAGTTCTACAACACTGCTGACATACGTCCAGCCCGGTGTATCTTTTTCAGATCTGGAGTAGTAGTGGATTGGGCAATTGAAAGCCTGCATACGCTCGGCTATCGCACGGCCGATTCTGCCCAGCCCTGCAATGCCCACCGTTTTGCCTGAGACCTTTGTCTGCAATGAATGAGCGCCGGATGTTGCCCAATTACCTGACGTTACCCAATTGGATGCACCAATCATGTCGCGCGAACAGGCTATCAACATTCCCACTGCCAGATCAGCAACATCATCTGTCAAAACATCGGGTGTATTGGTGACTTTGATGCCTCGTGACCTTGCATGATCTACATCAATCGTGTCGTAGCCTACTCCGTAGTTGGCAATCAAACGCAAGTTGGGAAATTGATCCATGATGGAGGCATCCATCGCACTGTGGCCCTTGAATGCAAAAGCCTCGATCTTGTTACGAATATCCTCGGGTATATCGGCCGGGTCACCACTGGCTGGCATGGGGTGAACCTCGAACCGTTCGTTCATCGGTTTAGAGTCCCATTCATTGTATTCTTCAAAACTTACTATATGGGGTTTAGACATAGTATTGATTCCGGCTAACCAGTATAAAATTTAAAATAGCCTGGACGACTCCAACTCCATAAAGGAGATGCACTGAGGAGACTCGCTACAGAGACTCACTGGTGAGATTACTGCGGAGAGCCACTGAGTTGGAAATCCAGGCAAACAGAATAAAGGGTGAATGTAATCAGGTTTCCATCGCCACCTGATTATGTTTCGCGACAACTTGATCCAGTGCTTTTTCGAAAGTAGCTACGGTACGATCAACATTCTTCAGTTTATCAAGACCAAACAGGCCTATTCTGAAGGTGCTGAAGTTTTCGCCCTCATCACACATCAAAGGAACACCGGCAGCCACCTGCATACCGGCCTCTTTAAAGAGAGCACCATTCTGAATCGATGCTTCGCTGGTGTAACTAACCACAACACCGGGCGCTTGAAACCCGCTAGCCGCTACACTTTCAAACCCACGATCAACCAGTAGAGCCCGTACCTTATCGCCGAGTAGTTGTTGACTCTGATGTGCTTGCTCCAGCCCAAAGCTCTCTGTCTCTTTTAGTACGTCGCGAAAGACTCGTAGCGATTCGGTAGGCATGGTTGCATGGTAAGCGTGCCCGCCGCCTTCATAGGCTTCCATAATATCCAGCCATTTCTTCAGATCAATTGCAAAACTGTTACTGCTTGTTGAATTGATAGCATCCCGTGCCCGCTCGCTCATCATCACAAGCCCCGCACAGGGAGGACCACTCCAGCCTTTTTGTGGTGCGCTAATGAGTAGATCAACACCGGTTTTCTGCATATCAACCCAGATAGCGCCAGAAGCTATGCAATCCAGCACGAATAGCCCACCGACAGCATGAGTGGCTTCAGCCAGCGCCGCTATATAAGCATCCGGCAGAATCATGCCCGCTGATGTTTCCACATGAGGTGCAAACACGACATCAGGTTTCAGGCGGCTGATTTCAGCGATCGCATCGTTTATTGCCACCGGACTAAAAGGCGAAGTTGCACTACCACTTGAACGGGATGCTTTCAGCACCGTGGTCTCGGAGGGCAATGCAGCCATATCCAATATCTGTGACCAACGGTAGCTGAACCAGCCATTACGTATAACCAGGCAGTTCTTTTGCTGCGCAAATTGTCTGGCTACAGCTTCCATACCGAAACTACCACTACCGGGCACCACGACGACGGAATGAGCCTTATATGCATTTTTCAATGTCAGACTGATATCACACATAACGTCCTGAAAGTTGCCGGACATATGGTTAAGTGCACGATCGGTATAGACAACCGAGTATTCCAGCAGGCCGTTCGGATCAACCTGATTAATTAAAGGTGCCATATGGAGTCTCCATTCCAGTTTAAACTTAAGTAGATTTTAATGGTATAGCAGTTGGTTATTCTGACCGTACATCGGATATCCAAAATAGTGCTGTAACCGGATAACCGCAAAAAAAAGCTCCTGTGATACATACTAAGGCGATGTGATAATACAACTCACGGTGTTTTTCTATTTTTTCATTATGGCTGCCATTGTTGCATCAATGACCTCTTGCTGCTCGCCGATTGCTGAAACATCCACACCGGCCTCATCCGGCTGTAACGGTTCAAGCACGGCAAACTGGCTGCTCAGCAGAGCTGCAGGCATAAAGTGCCCGGTGCGTTGCTGCATGCGTTGTTCTATGGCTTCATAGCTAGCCGTCAGGTGAACAAAGCAAAGCGTTTCGTCACACTGTTGGCGAATTCGGTCACGGTAAATTCGCTTCAAAGAGGAGCAACTAGCAATCACGGGGGTTTGGCTATTAGCTAAAACCAGCACCAGGCGCTCCAGCCACGGCCAGCGATCCTCATCTGTTAAAGCCTCGCCACTGGACATTTTCTTGATGTTGGCGTCATCATGCAAATCATCGCCTTCAACAAATTCTCCACCGATGCGTTCGGCCAATGCCAAGGCAACTGTGCTTTTACCGCAACCAGCCACACCCATAACCACTATGCGCTGTGCCAGTAAATTGTCTGCGTTTAATGTATCCATATTATGCCGAATTCGGTCCTTATGAATTCTGAGTTATTAAATAGCGCGCTCTTATAGCGAGGCAGTGATACCACCATCTACATAAAGCGTATGACCGTTTACAAAACTTGACGCATTACTGGACAAGAAGACACAAGCACCGGTTAATTCTTCCACATTACCCCAGCGCCCTGCAGGAGTTCTTTTTTCAAGCCAGGCCGAGAATTCAGGGTCTGCTACCAATGCAGCGTTCAATGGTGTATCAAAATAACCCGGAGCGATGGCATTACACTGCAAGCCGTATTTTGCCCAGTCTGTTGCCATACCTTTAGTCAGGTTTCCTACCGCTCCCTTGGTTGCCGTGTAAGGTGCGATGCCCGGGCGCGCCAGTGAAGTCTGAACACTGGCAATATTGATTATTTTGCCGCTTCCGCGTTTGATCATGTGGCGAGCCGTTGCCTGTGCCACATTAAAGACACTGGTTACGTTGGTATGCAACAGTTTCTCAAACATCTCAGGTTCAAACTCTTCCAACGGCCCTCGATGCTGCATACCCGCATTATTCACAAGGATATCGATAGTTTTACCGTCACTTTCCAGTGCATTAACTGCTGTTTGTACCGATGCATGGTCTGTTACATCAAAGTCGGCTGTATCTATTGACTGACTGCCTGATAGAGCACCTGATACAGTGGCCAGACTTTCAGCTGCTTGAGCAAGCTTTGCGGTATCGCGACCATTTAATATGATACTTGCACCTGCCTGGGCAAGCCCTTTGGCCAGCGCGTAGCCGATACCTTGTGAAGAACCGGTAATAAGCGCCCGCTTGTTTTCGAGACTGAATTGATTCATTGACCAATAGGGATCCTGTTTTCAGGTACTGTTGTAAAACAACTGTTGTAAAACAAAATAGAAAGAAATTCAGATGTTCGGGTCAGGTTTCCAGCTCCGCTAATCGAGGAAGATCGGCCCCGGCACGTGTGCAGGTTATGGCTGCAGCCCGGGTGGCGCAATCCATCATCGCAGACAGGTCCGGTTTTGATTGCAACGTCCCTTTTTCCGAAATGTGCTGGTGTGTTGCCAGCCAATGCAGCAATGTTGCCTGAAAAGTGTCTCCCGCGCCTACGGTATCCACCACATCTACAGTAACGCCTTTAGCATCTACTCTCTCACCATCTTTGGCGTAACCACTACTCCCATCACTGCCGCGGGTAATGAACACCAGATCAGCTCCGGCATCCAGGCAGGAAGCAACAAACTTGTCTTCACTGTTTTTACCCAATAGTTCTTCAATGTCCTCATCACTGGCTTTAACCAGATTAGCTGATGCTGAAAGTGATGCGAATGCTTCGCGCCAGCGGTCAAGATCAGGTTCAATCGATGTTCGCAGGTTCGGGTCATAGCTGATAAAACGGTTGGCACTTTCACGTTTGGCCAGTGTGGCCAATGAGGAGGCTGTAGGCTCGACTACAGTGGAGTAAGATCCAAAATGCAAGACACGAATCTCTTCCGGCAATTGTGTCGGTAAATCACTTTGTTTGAGACTGACATCAGCGGAGTTGTCGATATAGAAAACGTACCGCGCCGAGCCATCGGCCGCTTTTTCAACGATCGCCAACGTGGTGTTGAGATCGGTGTCCGGACACAGTGATATATCGACTTCATTAAAGCGCAGGAATTGGCGCAAGCGCTGGCCGAACAAATCAGTGGACAGGTTAGTCAGGTAATTCGATTTGTGACCGAGTCGCGCCAGACCGAAGGCAACGTTCATCGGCGACCCGCCCGCATTACCAGACAATGATACAAAGGTACCGGCCGGGTCTTTTATTGCCGGGTCTACTTGATCTGCTACAAACAAATCAAAGAGTGCATCTCCACAACTTAGAAACATAGTAGTGCTATCTGCTAAAAAATATTATTTAGAAACATGCCTGTGAACGCAAAGGCCAGCGCATGCTGTAAGCAAGCTTATCAGCGTGCCCCATCGAATGATCAGACTTCAGGCGACGAGACTTTCCACAAAACCTTTCACCGCCGATACTCCCTGATCTTCAACAATCCGTATCGTTTCCGAACCAACCACTGCTATGTCTGCCTTGCCGGTGAGGAAATCAATATCTTCACGCGATTTAACACCGAAGCCAACGGCTAACGGCAATGTCGTATTGGCCCGGCAACGGGCCAAATAATCTGACAGATCATCGGAAAATGTCGTTTCCTTACCCGTTACACCTTTACGCGCCACACTGTAGATGAAGCCCGCACTATTGTCACTGAGAAAGCGCATTCGGTCATCCGGAGTGTTCGGAGTAAATATATGCACAGGTGCGAGCTTGTCAGCTTGCATGGCTTCAAGGTAATCAAGACCTTCCGCCGGTGGCAAATCAGGAATAATACACCCCTGTATACCTATTGATTCACAACGCGATACAAATTCATTTACCCCATAGGTATGCAGGATGTTGTAGTAAGTCATGAATAAAAACGGTATATCAAACTCGCTAACTATTCGTTCTGCGATCTCCAGGCTCTTTTCAACGGTAGCGCCGGCTTTCAGCGCTTCCGCATTGGCCTTGAGAATAACCGGGCCATCAGCCATGGGTTCTGAAAAAGGAATCTGTAATTCCATCAGATCGACCCCGGCTTTCACCATGTCTTCAACCACTCGCAGCGAGTCATCAAAGCTTGGGTAGCCCAGAACGATATGCGTCATCAGCAACAGTTTTTTCTGCTGCAGCTTTTGCCTGATCGCCAGTTCCAGTTTTGTTTGTTCAGGCATGACCGTTCCCCTGTTTTTTATCGTTTTGGCCCATCTGATATTCTGCCGCTTTAGTAATAATAAAGTCTCGCCACTTTGGATCATCTACGGCATCAGCAACGGTGAAGATATCCTTGTCGGCACGACCTGACATATTGATCAGGATATTCTCATCAGGCGACATCTGCGGTGCTTCGCGATAAGCCTGGGCAAATGCATGTGAAGATTCCAGTGCCGGAATTAATCCCTCATGCCTGACCGTACGTTGCATGGCTTCAACGACCTCATCGTCTGTGGCAGCTTCAAATCGAACTTGTCTTGTTTCATGGTAGTGACTGAGAATCGGTGAAACGCCAACATAGTCAAGACCTGCTGAAACGCTATGCGTGTCTTGCATCTGCCCATCCTTGTCTTGCAAAAAATAGGTTTTGTAACCCTGGGCCACACCGATGGTAGCATCATCATAGGCAAGCCTTGCCGCATGCCCGCCGACACCACGGCCGCGCCCCCCTGCTTCAACACCAACCAGCTCTACTTCCTTGTCGTCAATAAAGCCGGAGAAGATACCCATGGCATTGGATCCACCACCCACACAGGCATACACTCTGGACGGCAGCTTGCCTGTTTGATCCAGCATTTGCTGGCGAGCCTCAGTACCAATGATGGATTGAAACCAACTGACCATTTCAGGAAACGGATGTGGCCCGCAGGCTGTTCCCAGCACATAGTGCGTGTCATCCATGTTGGTTACCCAATCCCGGAAGGCTTCGTTGATGGCATCCTTCAGTGTCTGGCTACCGTCTTTCACCGCGACTACCGTAGCGCCCATTTGCTCCATCCAGAATACGTTCGGGCGTTGTCTCGCAACATCGTGCGCCCCCATGTATATCGTGCAATCGAAACCGAATTTAGCAGCCATGGTGGCGGTGGCAACACCATGCTGACCGGCCCCGGTTTCAGCAATAACGCGGGTTTTTCCCATACGTTTTGTGAGTAATCCCTGCCCCATGACGTTGTTCGCCTTGTGGGCACCCGTATGATTCAAGTCTTCGCGTTTAGCGTAGATGCTTGCACCACCAAGTTGTTCACTCAGGTTGTCAAGCCGCGTAATCGGTGTTGCACGACAAGAGTAAGTCGACATCAGTTCCAGATATTCCTTCCAGAAACTATCATCATCCTTGGCCTCCAGATAAGCGGACTCGAGCTCATCAAAAGTTGAGACCAATATTTCCGGTATGAATGCGCCACCGAACTGACTGAAGTAACCGCTATTTCTCATTTTGGTTTTCCGGGTTTTCCGTTATTGCAGAATCAGTTCTGCTATGGACCTGTACGAACTTTCGGCAAGATTTAGTTAATACAGGTTCAAAAATATTTCGATTTAGTTGACTGCCGGTGTCTGCTGCGCCGGGTATAACATCTGGGTGAACTCAAAACGATCGGTGCGGCAAAGAATATCGGCAACCAGTGCATTGCCGTATTGCCCGAAAGTCAGTTCCCGCGACACCCGCAACAACGCCGTACCGGGTTCTACTTCCAACTTTTCAGTCTCGGTCTGCGCGGCATTTATCACACAGAATGTTTGACGTGCCGCCGTAGGCTCCAGATAGTATTCATCACGAATTAAAGCCGAGAGTGAACAATTTTCCAGATTACGCTGCTCCAATCCCGGAAATACATTTGCATCAAACAAAAACTGTTCGTACAACACGGGGCTACCGGATACTCTGGCACGCCGCTCAACCAAAATTTGTTTGGCAGCATTCCCATCACCGACAGTAGCGCTGGTTTCAGCAGCTGTTAGCAATGGGCCACGTACCAGCTCCAGGCTGGTTTCCAGATCGCTCGCTTCCAGTGCTGCACTGGTGCCCGATAAGGAAAACAAATCAATAGCAGCGGGCGATTCACAAACAAAAGTGCCGGCACCCCGACGACGCTGCAAACGACCCTGCCTGACCAGTAAATCTGTAGCTTGCCGAACAGTCGGCCTGCCAATGCCGTAATCGGCAGCTAACTGATGTTCAGACGGAATGCGGGAAGCCACTTCATAGCGCCCGGCATCCAGTTCGCTTCGGATCTTGTCCGCCAGCTGCCTGTATAAAGGGACGGGTGATTGGCTATTTAGCACCATGAGGGCAGATTAGCGTCAGAGTTGACAAGTTGTCAAGACAATTTGTTATTCGTATTATTTTGCTGTTTCAGTGAAAAACTGACCCATCTGACAAACTCTGGGGGTGGAAGCTGTATATTTACCTGACAAAGGCGATGCAGATAGTGAAACTACTGTCAGAGGTGGGAGTTATGGCAGCGTTGCGATGGTCAAAGAAAGCTGTAGCAAATCAACTCGCTGTTCTAATTCCCCGGGTGGATAGGGAACAGATTTGCCAAAACCCCAGACAGGACCCGGCCAGGCCGCATCGTTCTGAAAACGCACTACATGATGCAGGTGAAGCTGCCTTACGACATTGCCCAATGCACCGGTGTTCAAACTATCGCCTTCAAACAGCTCCATTAACTCGCGACCCAGCAAAGAAGTATCTCTGGCAATTTTCAACTGCAAGTTTGCATCAAGTTGATACAACTCAGTAATTGAGGCAACTTTGGGAACAACAATCACCCAGGGAAAACGTTTGTCGTTAGCCAGCCGGATGGCATAGTCATTGGTGTCAGCCAACGCTACCGTATCATTGGCCAGTACAGGATCGAGCTGAAACGCCATAACTAAAAACATCCTGACAAAGGTACAACGGTTATCTGGTATTTAAGGGGGATTTTATCACCTATTTAAGCCATTCCGGAGTGCACTGCCAGCTTTTGATCAGGAATTGCCCAATGATTATTGTTACAGACATCAATACTGGCTTTCTGAACCAAACGTTGAAGAGAAAAATAATTTGATGCGTATTTACTGGTAACAGTCAGGTATACGATACATGCCATCGAAGTTTCTCCTGATGCCTGTGTATCGACAATGACATCCTGAACCCCATCTCCGTAGCCGGCTTCTGCCAGAGACAGCCTGATGGCAGATATCAGGTCCAGACTAACAGTGTCAGCATTGAAAGACGGTTGCGTCGTTGATAAGGTGAATGCACTACTGACTCCAAAGGTAGCGTTGCGACTTAAATTGGTAATTTTTTGAGCATAAAAATCACGGGCTCTAAAAGTCATCACCATACCACCTCTCACTTCCACTTCAACAAGGTCGGGTGTCTGTTTTAGTACCTTACCAAAGCTGCCATCGGGTAAAAATATGTAATCATTTTTGCTGGTAGGAAACCAGATAGTCTCTTTTATAGGACGCGATACCAGATTTTTAACCTTATCCATCGGCAAGCGAACAATACCGGTAAGCTTTGGATTATGTAGCGTTGAATAGAGATTAAGCGAACGGACGACCCATGGCAGTCCATCGTAGACAACCACTTCCTCTTCCCTCACAGCCCCCAGATTTAACAGTAATCTTGCTTCCTTCATGTACTGTGGAATCAGGCTTCGCAAGCTGAGCGTGGCAGCTGCCAGCAACAAGAACATCAATGCGATCAGAAGTATGTCATCACGCAGGTAAAGCACTAAAAATATGGCAACGACAATAAAAATGAACGTCACCAAAAAGTAGCTGTAGGAAAATAATCGATACCAGAAACTGCGGCGCCTGATTCGCTTGTTAATCAGGTAGCGGTTAGCAAACCACCAGATAAATTTTGCCAGCCCCCACGCTACCAGCGCACCGATTATTGCAAGAAATATGGTGAGGCCTCGGCCCAGAAAAAACGCCCGTGAGGTATCACCAAACGCTGTAAGAAAATCGGATTTATTTTTATTGATTGATTCAAGCTGTTGGGAAACCAGATCCCGTTGTTGCTCCATTTCGCCAATTTCCGAAGACCATTTGGCCGAAAGCAATTCCAGACGTTGTGTGGTGCCTGCTTTGTCACTAATACTACGCCGCTGCTCAATGACTCGGGCGGCTTCAACTGCCAACACCAGACGTTGTGTTAATCGCTCCCGCTCAGCCATCAGTTCAGCTTTTCGTCTGGGCTTTTCGGTAACGTTCTTTAGCGATTCAAGCAATGGCGATGCAATCTCAATCAGTTCAGTACGCCAGTTATATTCCTCATCCGGCTCATCGAGACTCCCGGTATCAACACCTGCCAATGCGGTGACTTCAAATGTAGAGCGTAGCGTTGCCAATGTTCGCTTCATTTGCGCAAGCTGTTCACGTTGCTCCAGCATCTCGGTATCCGCGATGGCCTCCAGGCTTTTCGCCATGGCATCACGCTCGCTTGATAACTGTTCGATCTCGAACACCAGAGCATGCAACTTATTGACGATACCCGCATTATCATTCTGATTGGCAGGCACAGCAGCAGTCATTTCAGTTTGAGCAGCAGTATTGCTGACAAACAGAATGCACAACAGCATCATCACAGTAGACAGTCCGCGTACAGCGCTGTTCATCCTGTTTATGGGGTTATTGTTGTACAGCTTGAACATTCCAGTTACTTAGCCAAATGTTGGTATTTATTACCTCACAGGCTGTGCCTAAACCGGACTAAAAAACACAAATTTGATTTATATTGCTTAAATATCAGACTAAGCTAGCCCTAATAGACATAGTTCCCTCAAATCAGGGCTAGTCGACCAGTTGATTTGAACAAAGAGGCCATGTGATGAACATTGTTGTTATAGGCGCAGGTGGTGTTGGCGGTTACTTTGGTGGCATGCTTGCTGATGCTGGCGCGGATGTCACGCTGGTGGCCCGCGGTGCGCACTTGCAAGCTATCAGGGAACACGGCCTAAAAATCGAACATCCTGATGGCCGGCAGAGTGTAGTGAAGGTTAAAACACTCGATTCCACAGCGCTTGATCAGGCAACACCTAACGCCAGCGGCACTGATCTCGTTCTTGTAGCCGTCAAAGGCTCGCAGTTGGAACAGGCTGCAGCACTTGTTCCAAAAGTTTGCCAACCCGGTGCACTGGTATTGCCATTATTAAATGGTATCAGTGCACCTGCCCTGCTGAAGTGCAATCTACCGGACCATGAAGTACTCGGCGGACTGTGTGGTATAATCGCGCAAATAAAAGAGCCCGGCGTTATCAAACACGTTGGCATAGAGCCTTTCGTCACTTTCGGAGTTATGAACTTTGGTAATCAAAGTAGTGCTACGGCAACAGTTTATGACGCACTACAATCAATTGACTCTACATTCAGACAAGCACAACTCAAGGCCACTATCGCTACGGATATTCAGTTATCAATGTGGCGTAAATTCATTTTTATTTGCCCCTTAAGTGCCGCAACCAGTGTGACGCGCGCAACAATCGGGGAACTGCGCTCTATTCCCGAGTCCATGCAATTATTCGAGCAACTTCTGGATGAAACGGTAGCCGTTGGCATGGCAAGTAACGTCCCCTTGACACCTGAACACAGGGACTTTGTTGTCAAGCAGGTATTCAAATCCCCGCAGGACGGAACCACCTCCATGCAACGTGACATCAGAAACGGCAAGCCTTCAGAGCTCGAAACACAGGTGGGCGCTGTTATTGAATTGGGCAGGGAGCACGGAGTGCCAACACCGGCATTGTCGTTTGCCAGAAACGCGTTGATGCCGCAGGAAATTGCCAGCCGCAAAGACGACTAGCATCAAACACAAACGGACATTGTGGTGCTTTCGATAAACTTTCGCCATTGGCCGTCTCTATCAGTTGTTATTTGCAGCATTAAAGTTGACTTTGAAGTCGATAACCACGTTTAAACCAGCCTGTGAATCTCCAGGTTGCTCTGCTGTACCTACATCGAAATCCAGACGATTAATGGTGAATCTTCCGTATGCTGTGCCTGTATCAAGGTCTATATCCATAGGTAATACTATCGTTCGTTCGACATCGCGAATTTTCAATTTGCCGGTGACCATCCAGGAAGTTGCGCTTGATGGACTGAAAGCTATCGATGTAAAAGTCGCCTCAGGAAACTGAATGCTGTCAAACCAGGCTGAACTCGGTAAGGTGTCATCGACTTGCGGCGTACCGGTCATACCGCTGGCAGTTTCTACAACTGCGTTCAACGTAGATTTTTCAGGGTTGTTCAAATTAAGTAAAGCGACAGCGCGAGCCGCCGAGAAACTGCCTGTAAGTTCATCACCCATCAAGAGCAAAGTGTAATTGACTTCTGCGCGCCGCCAATCATTGAGGGCCCCGTGTGCATCCCCGCGGTTGCCCTCGATTATACCGGAGGCGCTATTGCTATTTTTTTCAACAGTTTCATATCGTGATCCAGCAACAAATAGCCAACTCCCCACGACAACAACAAAACAAACGCCCGTAAACTGTTTGAGGCCGCTTATAAAACGTTTATCATTAAGATCAAGAGTCATACGGGTCATCAGCTTGTCGCGCAGTATGAACTGGTGTCGTATCGCCGCACTTATATGAAGTACTAGCAAAACGACTAACGCGATGGATGCATATTCATGAGCCAACAGAAAATTCACTGCTAGTTCTTCACGGTTTGGAGCATCTGATAGCCAGGGTAAGTGCGGGATTTTTACTACATTAAAAAAAAAGGTACTGATATTTAGCGGTGACGCGGACACCATCAACCAACCGCTGATTGGCAAAAATAGGATCAGGATATAAAAAAACAAGTGACTCAGATGAGCCGCCAACCGTTCCCAGGCACCCATGGTAACCGGCAGGCCGGGGGCGCGGTGCACGAGCCGCCACCCCAAGCGGGCTAATGACAGAGCAAGAATTAGCAGTCCGAAGGATTTATGCCACTGAGTCAGCGAAAAACGAAGCGCGCTGGTTTGATCAAGAGTGGTCATGAATTTGCCCAGCCCGAGCATGCCAATAATCAGAATGGCCGTCAGCCAGTGAAAGATGATGGCTGTGTTGTTGTAGCGTGTAGCTTGCTGAGTCATTGGTGAGATTCGCTAATTGTTTTAGGAGTTCGTTGTCGAATAAAATTATTTAAAAAAATCGGGGAATTTTCTTGGCTCAAACTGTGCGAAGACACTGTTCAACCTTTGCACGTGACCAATCAGGCGGTAGATAATCTATTTGAACTCCCGTTGGAATTTCCCAACGGGAGACATCTTAGCGCTCACTGAACCCTGCAACATTTCAACTTCGATCTGTAAAGTGATTTCGTCACTGACAGATGGCGTACTTTTACCCACCCCCCAATCAGAGCGCAGTAGCGGCCCTGGGCACTGTTATGGACAAGCGGTTTTCTTAACGCGAGTTGATTAGTTGCTGCATTGATGATGACGTCAAGCGCTATCGGTTTCGATTGACCTACGCAAGCTACAGATGCCTAAACATCACGCACTAAACCAATTGCCATACGGCCAGCGTCTGTTTTCAATGAGAAGTCAGTCCCATCATATTCACGCGCTGCATCAGTACAAAGCCAAACAATAGCTTCTGCAACAACGTCGGCTGTGATGTGGACTGACCAGTCAAGCTGGCTGACAGGATTTATACCCGATGCTGCAATGGTCTCTTGCATTCCGGTGGCAACAGTACCTGGGGATAGACCAACGCATCGCACGCCTTCAGCACTGTATTCCTTGTGAACACAGCGAGTCAGTGAAAAAACAGCAGCTTTTGTCGAACAATAGTGTGACCAACCTTCCAAAGCACTTGTTGATGCGCCCGACGACAAGTTAATAATCTTGCCATTGTTGTTTTTCATGTAAGGAATGGCTGCCCGAATCCCATGAAAAACACCTTTAAGATTAACGTCAACGACTCGGCCCCAGCTTTCCGGGTCAGCATCCTCGATACGGGCAACAGGTTCTATAATCCCTGCGTTGTTGACCAGAATATCAATCGAACCAAATCGTTCTTCAGCTCGTGCAAATGCCGCTTCCATATCATCCCAATTTGATACATCACAGGCCTGCGAGAAAGCACTTTCTCCGATAGCTTCAGACAATTCAGCAATATCGCTATTAGTCCGGGCAAGCAGTACTACATTGGCACCGGCTTTTGCTAGTCGTTTAACTGCTGCCTTTCCAATCCCCCGGCTAGCTCCTGTTACGACCGCAGTTTGATCGGATAAGTCTATAGACTCGTTCAACATAAGACTCTCCCAAAGTAACGTAAGGCTATCATTCGCTTGGCCCCTTGAATCCGTCCACGTAACCCCAATTGCAAGGTATATTCGTGGGTTTTGCATCTGTGCAGTCGACCAGATCAAACCGTAAGTCCAAAGAAATGGATAGCCCTGTCGGGCTTCCTAAAAAAGCAATGAAGTCCATGCCGTGGTCGAGCCTTAGGATCTCCCCTGTTGCTTCAATGCCGATGACCCGTAATTCATCGTAATTTGGTAAGAATGCTGGGTAGTTCATGTCCCGAACCATCGTGAAGTCCAACACTATGGGAGCTGAAACCCCACGCAACTCGAGGTCACCGTAAAGCTTTCCTGTCTGTGGTGTTAGCATTTCCAATTTGGTACTTTCGAAAGTGATATTCGGATTTTTGCTAACGTTGAGGTAATCCTCACCACGTAAATGGTTGTCTCGACCAATGTGGTTGGAATCTATGCTGGTTGCATCTACGGTGAAACTGACTTGAGAATTTGAGAAATCATCTTCATCAATCATGAACGTACCGCCAAAACTATTGAAGCGGCCACCGGTCCGTGATAATCCCATGTGGTATACATCCCATCCGATATGGGCATGACCTTTATCCAGCGTCCATTCCTTCCTGTCTGCCAAAGCAGCATTGGACCCAATAAGTAATGCAGTTGTTACCGCAAAAGGAACTGAAAGATTTGAGAATCTAGATAGTTTGTGAAGCATCGTTATTCCTGTTGTGTGAGTGTGGAGAACACAATATCGATGCAAAGAGCGGATTCAAACCTTCCAAATCGCCAATCTGTCATGCAATAATTGCATGAATGGAAGAACCAACCGTTACAATAGCGTTGCTCCGGCTGTTCGATGATGTTGCCAAAGCAGGCTCGTTGGCAGCGACAGCCAGAGAACGCGGAATCGATCCTTCAATAGTATCCCGGCATATTGGGGTGCTTGAGTCCGCGATCGGGTTTCGACTCTTTGACAGAACGACACGGCGGCTTCAGCTCACCGAAGCTGGACAAATCTACTTGGACCGTTCTCGTGTACTGGTCGATGAGTTATTGATTGCGCAGCAAGAAGCGGCAGACATGGTGGCGCAACCAAAAGGAATTTTAAGGGTTACTGCGTCGAATGCCTTTGGGGAACGTTGGTTGATGCCGCGTTTGCAAACTTTTTGTGAGGCTAATCCAAATATAAATCTTGACTTGAAACTCACGGACAGCACGATTGATATTGCCAGCGAAGGGATCGATGTTGCCATCCGGCTGATAGCTAAACCTGAGGGATCATTAGTCACTACCAAACTAATGGATACCCAGTACCGAGTAGTCGCCAGCCCTGAGTATGTGGCCCGTGCACCAAAAATAACCAAACCTGAGCATATCTCGGAACACCTTTGCTTGCTGCTACCTCTTCCTGGTTATCGCTCTCTATGGCGATTCCGACAAAAGGAAGATATTTCAGAAGTTTCAGTTCATGGAAGAATCGTTGCATCCAGCCCACAAGCGTTGCATAGAGCGGCGCTCGACGGTCTCGGGCCAACACTTTTAGCAAACTGGATGGTCGATAAAGATATTCAACAAAAAAACCTTATTGAAATACTTCCAGAATGGGGGGTTAGTGCCGGAGAGTTCGATACCGCCGCCTGGCTACTGTACCCATCAAAAAAATATGTGCCCAGGAAAACCAGGCTTTTTATCGACTATTTAAAGGACCTCGTCAGTACTACTGAAAATGAGGACCATACATCATGAAAACTGTCCGCTCTGTGGTGTTACCCACGTAAAGTAGACACCATGAGGTCGTTATCCTGTTGTCTTGCGACTGCAGCAAAACTGCCTGACTTTGCCGTTTCATGGAGAACTTTTAGGTAATCGAAATTCATTCGTGCATTATAAGCATGAAATTAGTGCACCCCATCCTATTTCTAGTCAGTACCTACATGAATATCCTTTGCTCTCACCTACAAACAGGAGCAAAATCATGGAAATCAAGAATTCAATTGCCTTGGTAACAGGGTCCAATCGCGGCCTTGGTAAAAGCTTGGTGGCGGCCTTGGCCAATGCCGGGTGCAAGAAGATCTACGCAGCTGCCCGCCAAACCTACAGCATAGAGCTTCCAGATACAGAAGTAGAAATTTTCCCGTTAAAATTAGATGTCACAAAACAGGAAACACTTAAGGAAGCAGCGGAAATAGCATCCGATATTCAAATCATCTTCAATAATGCAGGTGTACTTGAGTTTGGGGAAATATTGGAAACACCCGAGCAAAATTTGAGAAATATTTTCGAAACCAACTTCTTTGGGAAACTCTCAGTCGCAAAAAACTTCGCATCAGTGTTGGAAGCCAATGGAGGCGGGACCATCGTTAACACCCTCACTCTGTTGTCCTTAGCTAGCATGCCAGGATTTGCAGCCTACAACGCGTCGAAAGCAGCCGCATGGTCGATGAGCCTGTCACTCAGAGCCTCATTGAAACCGAAAAACATTCAGGTTGTGAACGCGTTTCCAGGTGCTATAGATACCGACATGCTATCCGGCCTGGAGATAAATAAAACATCTCCTGATCATGTTGCCCAAGAAATACTGCACGCGGTGCAAAACAACCAGGAGGATGTGTTTCCCGACCTTATGTCCAAACAAGTTTATGAAGCGTGGTGTCAAGATCATAAAGCAGTGGAGAAGAACTTCGCATCGATGTGATCCGAACAAATAGAGAACAGCCTCTCTGACAAGAGGCTGTTCACTCCGTCGAAGTATTGCATGTTTTTGATCACCTACCTTGTCGTTTAGATAGTGTCACTACCAAGGGAAACCTTCAAGAGATGTCTTTGATGAATATCTTTTCCTAATACCGCAGGCATCGTAGAACATTGTTGAAAAGGCAGAAAACGTTTTTCCATAGTTCGTCCCGACATGCAATGAGAACACGAGTGTTTTGTCATCGATACATTGCAGCTCGTCGGTAACTAAACCATGCTTCCAAAGCTCATTTATAATAAATACGCTCGGCCTTATATTACCTTCATACGAGTTCAGGTTGTATATTCTTCCATCGTTACTATTCGCACCTGATGGATGCCGGGTGTTCGGATCCAGTTGTTCAATGCTGGCGTTTAGCTGTTCTTTGTTATCGTACCTCACACACACTGTTAACCTATTTCCGACACAGGCATTATGTTGGTATTCAGACAGTTTCTCTGAAACTAATTTCTGATAGTAATCTTTGACTACCGTTGGAGTATCTCCAGCAGTGAGAATTTTGTAGACATTCTGTGAAAGAGCCACGATGTTAGGATCGAACCTGTCTGGATATTTATTTATTATTTCAATCGACAGTAAATTCATAGTTGTCCAATCATCGACACCTTCCATTTTTACATCACTCGGCGTGCTACGTATCCTCGCCTCCCAGCGATGAACCTCTTTCCAGCTCTGATTATGCACGGGTACTGTGTGTTTTTCTAAATATCCTCTGAACCAGCTAGTGTCCAAATATTCGCCGATCGATTTTTTTTAACACCACGATATGATCCGGTATATCTTTCAGAGAATCTCTCCTTAAAATCCTCAGTTTCAACAAATTGAAAATAGTCGAATATCTTTTTTTCATCGCGTTTGAACAAGCTGTTATTGCCGAAATAGTACATGTGGCTTTTTTGAAGATCTTGCAAATTTCTGTATAAACTATCTTTGTCTCCATCATTTAGTTGAGCTTCTTCAATTTCACACAACACTGACTCATTGATCTCTGGAGACAGAATCAGTGCTATGTACGATCGTGCAAATTTACCGAGCGGTTTTTTACCGAAGTATATTTCTTTCAATTGCTTGATAGTGTCAGCGTTGCGATATGCGCTGCCCCGCAAATACTGCGATACCACACGCCAATTTTGTTGTAGATCTTTATCAGCCATATTACTCGTATAGAGCGACACTCAAATTTATTGGTAGATATAATTTGATTGGTGTTCTGCAATGCTTCAAAAATTCCGTAGACTAAAAATACCCATCCACAGCAGAGTTGACGAAATTACTCGATAGAACCGAGTGTAGTGCATTTAGTAGACGAGGCACCAATTTATAAGACCGCTTTAGAGCAAATTATCCCGAAAATTGGGCTGACAGAGCGGCAACAGCTTTAATTGCCATGGGCCGTTTTTTCCTTCCTGTTAAGTATAGAAGGTAGGCGGCTTGATCCCCATTCATCTAAATAGGATTGTCGGCAAACCGTTTTAACGCAGAAGGCGATCTTATGTGGATATACCGCTTATCTGCTGCTTGTGCCTCAGCTTCCGCGAGTAAAACGGGACGCTGAATCTTATGGAGCCGCCACATCATTTTATATAGCTTCAAAGTCACAGGCCACATGGGGCATCCCGATGGCCCGTCAGCGCGACCTAGAAATAGAGATTTTATCTGACGCTTTGTAGCCCACCAGTAGTGAACCCAGATAGCATGGTCGACAACTACTATTGTGTCAGCTGCATTCATTCGTTTTAAAACGGAAGCCCACGGGCCATAGCCATCTATCAACCATCGTTCCTTGGAGATTAAGGTTTCATGCATCCGTTCAAATTCGTTAGGAGGTGTTGGAATCCACCCTGGTTTCCACTGGATTTCGTCTATGCAAAAATACGGAAGATCATGAGAGGAACTCAAAAACTGGCACATAGTTGACTTACCACCACCAGCATTTCCGATTACCATTACTTTAGTCATGAATTCAACCTACTTCAAAAAACACAACGAGTCGAATACCGGCTTATTCGCTGTTTTTTCCCTTCCTAATTTAAGTTGGGGTAGTCAGCAGGGGCTCCAATGCAGACAATCAAATATCCAGCTTTTACAAAAATAAATTCACTCGCTTAGAATGTTTCTTGCAATTTCATTAAGCTCTTTAACAGATGTTACCCGGTAAATATTTTTTGTTTCATCATGCGACTTAATCTTTTCGAACAGCTCTGAAGTCCAAAATTTAGGTGAGCGTTTCAAGTATTTAAATCCGGCTATTGTGCCTTTTAGCACTGAACTACCTTTTGGCCAACCCAGTGGTTTTTCCAATGGGCTTTTCAACAACCGTTTCACTACCCACCAGTAACTGACTCTGTATGGTAAATCGACATAAATGAGCGTATCCGCCGCATCTATCCGTTCCCAGAATGACGATATAGTGCCAAGCCCTTCGATTATCCAGCTATCTGCAGCTATCAACTCAGAATGCTTTGCTGCGTAGATTTCGGCTGACACTCTTTCACCATTTTTCTCATACTCAATTAAATCTAACGAAAACAAGCTCAGACCAGTAGCGGCTGATAAATCTTTACTAAGAGTAGATTTTCCGCTTGCAGGCTTTCCAATCACGGCGATTCTTTTCATGGAACTACATGATTCATATTCAGAAATAATTTAATTTCTAGGCTTATCGCTGTTGTACTAAAATGTCAGCTTAAGGCTGAAATTTGCCGTCCTATTGAGTATAGGCGATAGTCGATTGTGTCCCCAAATCGGTCATTGACGCAGCGACATTACTCCGGCAATTACAATTAGTACCATACCTGAAATGGAGATAAGGTCAGGTATTTCGGAAAACAGCAGTACGCCCCATAGCACTGCAAAGCCGACATACGCAAAATCGAAAACACCAATCACTGATGATGGACCATTCTGGTACGCAATTGCAGCACCTATGCTACCTGTAAGAATTGCAACAGCTAATAAAGTCATTGATAACCATTCTGACGGCCCCATTGTCGCCCAGTGAGCCAGTAGAAATCCATGTCTCAACTCGTTGGGCAAGGTCGAGATGTATGCAGCCGTGATAACACCAACCACCACGAAAGAGATATTGAGGGCCAGAGACAGTAGAAGCGGATGCTCTGAACGGCACTTTGTTCTTGTCAGTATCATGGCTAAGGCGTAGAGAATGGCGGCAAGAATTGGAAGAAGCGCATACCAATTGAAGTCATCGACTTTTGGTTTAAGGATCAGAATTACCCCTAGAAACCCAAGAAATACAGCTATCCATCCTGCACGGGTAACCGTGTCGCCTACGATAGCCGCTGAAAACAATGTAATAAATATTGGGAGTGTGTAGTACGCTGCCGCTGCTGTTGAAAGAGACAGGTGAGGCAACGAGATGTAGTAGCTGACCCACATAGATACAAGAAGCAAGCTACGAACTATCGTCCACACTAGTGAGGCTGGAAATCGAAGTGATGCGCGAGCACCAATTAGCATATAGACTACTAGACAGGGAACAGCAATGGCCGACCGAGTTACGAAAATTTGCCATATTACGAAATTTCCGCTTGTCAGCTTAATTAGTGCATCTCCCAGTGACAAGGCCAGAACAGTAAAAATTATGGTTCCTACTGCGAGTGGTATATTGTCTGATCGAGTGTTGTTAATAGTTACTGTTTGGCTCATGCATTTTGGGGAATCCAAATTAAATTTTCTTGAAAATTACCATATATTCTCTACTTCCGGTGTGGGCCGGTTCCAACCCTTCACATTGATTATAGGGGTAATCAGCCTGGTGCCGAAGACGCCGTTGGAAACGATTATTCAATTGATTCTAATGTCAGATGTAACAAACAACGGAACGAGCGCTGAACGGCTACATGCAAAATCAGTAAATGTAGACCGCTCCAGTGTCCTCAATCGAATTATCTAGCTTATCGCCGTTAACACCGGTCGCAGCGCTGTCTTCTTGCAGCGCCCCAACAGCTAGTGTACTGCCGTCTGCATTCAAAGAAACTGAGGATCCAAAAAGATCAAGAATACCAGTGTTACTGGCTTTAACATACGCCCGCTGTTGCCAAAGTTCATTGCTGCGAGCGAAGACATAGGCAGCACCTGACTCACGAGTCGAATTGTCATTCTGATCACCATTGATACCGGTTGCGGCACTGTCTTCAACAACTGCAACGACAGCCAGTGTGTCGCCATCCAAGCTCAGAGAGATGGAGAAACCAAATTCATCATTTTCTCCTGGATTGCTGGCTTTGACATAAGCTTGTTGTTGCCAGAGTCCATTGCTACGAGCAAAGACATAGGCTGCACCTGAATTTAAGGCCGAATTATCAGTCTGATCGCCGTTAATACCGGTCGCGACACTGTCTTCACGTCTTGCGCCAACCACCAGCGTGTTGCCATCTGCGCTCACAGAAACAGATGCACCAAAAAAATCGCCAGCTTCGGTATTACTACCTTTGATATAGGCCTGCTGTTGCCAAAGTCCATTGCTATGAGTAAAGACATAGGCAGCCCCTGCATCTCGGCCCGAATTGTCAATCTGACCACCATTGATTCCGATCGCGGCACTGTCTTCAAAACCTGCGCCGATCGCCAGCGTGCTGCCATCTGCACTCAGAGAGATGGAGGCCCCAAATCGATCACTATCTCCTGGATTACTGGCTTTGACATAAGCTTGCTGTTGCCAAAGTCCATTGCTACGAGCAAACACATAGACTGCACCTGAATCAGGAGCCGAATTATCAGCCTGATCGCCATTGATGCTGGTTGCAGCACTGTCTTCACCAGAAGCACCGACAACCAGTATGTTGCCATCCGCACTCAGAGAAACGGAAGCACCAAAAAAATCATCGCGGTTAGTATTACTGGCTTTGACATAGGCTTGCTGTTGCCAGAGTCCATTGCTGCGGGCAAAGACATAGACAGCACCGGCATCAATAAGATTATCCATCTGATCGCCGTTAATTATGGTCGCGGCACTGTCTTCACGTCTCGCGCCAATCGCCAGCGTATTGCCATCAGCGCTAAGCGAGACGGAGAAGCCAAATTCATCACGTGCGGTTGGGTTACTGGCTTTAATATAGGCTTGCTGTTGCCAAAGTCCATTGCTAAGAGCAAAGACATAGACTGCACCTGAACTTAAGGCCGTATTATCAGCCTGATCGCCATTAACGCCGATTGCAGCACTGTCTTCACCGGGAGCACCGACAGCCAGTGTAGAGCCATCCGCACTCAGAGAAACGGAATCACCAAACAAATCGTTAAAGCCAGTATTGCTGGCTTTAACGTAGCCAATAGCGTTGGCTAGGGTACCTGTTACTGCCTGTGTATCAGAATCTACACACCCAGTCGCGTTGCACGCCTGCACTATGTAACGCGCATTAACACGGTTATACAGCGCGACCCGGTGATCAAAGCTTAGCGTTGAAGATTCAAGGTCGCCACTTATCTGACTAAATCCGGACACGCCATCTGGATTTTCCATAACCCTGTAAAACTCAGCCCCCTCTGCCGCTTGCCAACTGAGACGAAAGGTTTTATCAGCAATCAGTTCAAGATCGGCAAGGACCATTTGAAGTGGTCAAATGGATTGGTACTACCTAGTTAGTGCCTGTCCGAAAACTGATGTTTTTCGTTAACCAAGTCTGCCACTGATAGTGGCAGTGCCTGGTGCCATACGTTGCACTGGTCATCGTGTGTGATTGCTTCATTTTGAGTAGATTTCAGCTATTTTTCGCATATTTCG
>CALLOA010000096.1 GCA_938005265.1 uncultured Granulosicoccaceae bacterium | reverse complement strand
CGGGGGATGGCCGTTCTGCCGGGTACTCTAGACCGTTGCCGCAGCTGCACACAAATTGGTCAGTTTCCCGACTGCCTGTTCGCGGCTGAGCAGTCCGAGACCACAGTCCGGCGCTGCCAGCAGCCGCTCGGCATCGATATGCTGCAGCGCCGCCAGCAACCGTTCACGAATTTCCTCGACCGGCTCGATGCGGCTTTTGGCTATCGCTACAGCCCCGAAAATGACACGGGTGGTTTTGAAATACTCCAACAACGATAAATCATTGTAGCGATGAGCATCCTCGATCGACACGGCATCGATGGAAGACTGTTCAATGGCATCCGCTATTTTTCGGTAGGCATCGTGATCGGCTTTCGGGTAGTCAGGGTTATCAAGCCGGTCCGGGTAGCCACAACACATGTGGACGGTACGAACAACGGAATCCGGGCAACCATGGAATGCACGCTCCAGATTTTCAAAACCGTACTCCAACGCCTCGGCGGGCTTTCGTGCGAACAGTGGCTCATCAATCTGGATATGTTGACAACCGGCTTCGGCCAAAGCCAACACATCCTGATTCAGTGCATCAGCCAGGTCAGCACCCAGTTTCCTGCCATCGTGATAGAAGGCATCAACATTGGTGTCGCCGATGGTCATTGGCCCGGGTAAGGTTATTTTCAACGGCCGGGTCGTGTGTCGCTGAGCCTTTTTCCAGTCGTCAGCCAGAAACGGGGCTTTAAGTGATACCGGCCCTCTTATCGTTGGAAGATTAGCCGCGTACGCACCGTTTCTGAGTTCCTTGTTGGTGAGATTATCAAAATCGAATCCGTCGAGATGGCGGCAGTGATAGTGAATGTAATTCTCCCGAATGATCTCACCGTCAGTGGGGATATCAATACCTGCCTGTTCTTGATCACTGATCGCCTGCTTGATGCCGCGATCAACAATGGCTGCAGCCTCTGGCCCCATGTCTTCCATGGCTTGCACCCATAATTTTGTCGGGTCAGCAGTATCCGGGCCTGCGGGAATATTGAACCAGTCAGGTAACTTTACGAAATCCGGCTTTGGATAAGCACCAATACAGGTTGTTTGAATTGCCATACGCTTTTACCGGTTTTTAAAATTACTCGCCACCAAAAACCACACCATCGATGCTAACGCGGCTCAGCGCCGTTGATTGATCCAGATGCCGTGCACGCCAAGACAGTAACTCTTCAGCATGTGCCTGTCGAATCGACTGGGATTCAGGTTTGTCGACGATGTTATTGCATTCAGTGGGATCGTCTTTCAGGTTAAACAATAAGGGTGGTAATCCAGCACAGTGAACATACTTGTATTCAGCACTGCGGCTGACACTCAGATTACAGGCCTGGCTCTTAATACCAAAATGCTGCTCGGCTTTTTGAGTCAGGACATCGCGAAAATCATATTCCCAATGCACATGGGTGCGCCAGTCAGAAGGCTCATTGCCGGCCTCATTGCCAGCCTCATTGCCAGCATAACCGAGCCACGGTTGCAGGGAACAGCCATCAAGCTGTACTGGAATTTCAGCACCCGCAAGAGACAACAAGGTTGGCATCAAATCAACAGCTTCAGTCAGTGCTTCGACCTGTTTGCCATGGCCGGGCTTATACTGCTCGCGCGGATCGCAAATGATCAACGGTACGTGAAAGCTCTCGTCATAGAAACCGTATTTGCCCAGCAGGCAATGGTCTCCCAGCTGTTCACCGTGATCGGATGTAAACACAACGATGGTTGATTCAGTCTCATCCTGTGAGTCCAGCATCTTCAGCACACGACCGATCTGCTCATCAACTTCTGTGATCATGCCGAAGTAGATAGCGGCAATTGCCTTAAGGTTCTCGGCATCCCAATCCCGAACCAACCCCTCGGTGCCCGGAATAAAATGGTTTTTCCCAGTTGACTCCAACAAGTATTGCAATAAGGGATGTTTTGCTGCCTCAGTCCTCCAGTCACCGCTTCCCTTCAAGGCAGGGACATCGTCGGCACTGTACATTTCATTGAAGGGTGCCGGTACGGTAAAGGGTGGGTGCGGGCGCAGAAAACTCAAATGCGCAAACCAACCGGGGTGATTAGAGCGCTGACGCGAAGCTGAATTTTCTTCCGCCAGCCAGCGACCGAATTCTTCCACTATATAGGCGGTTTCCGTGTGCTCGGCGCGATACACGGGAGCGGCCCCTTTGGGCGGGTCATCAACACCACTGCTCGGGATGTGAAAGGCTACCGGGTCTTGCTGCAGAGCACCGCTATAGCCTTGCTCTTCTAGCCAGGATAACCAGTTACGCTGATCATCCGACATACAGACACGCCAGTTAAAACCGGGCAACAACCCTTCGTAAGTCTTAAGCCTTGGGTCGTTCGGGTGCAGCTCACGATGATCTTCAGTCTGGTCGGTATAACCGAACAATGTCGGCTCATAACCTTCGCGCCTGAAGGCCAAAGCCAGGGTATCGTGGCGCCGCGACAGTGGAGAGCCATTCATGCAAACTCGGTTATTCATCTGGTAGAGGCCGGTGTACAAACAGGCCCGCGCCGGTGAACAAGGTACGGCGTTGGTAAAGTGGTTACGAAACAACACACCCTTGGCGGCCAGACGGTCGAGGTTGGGTGTGCGAACCAATGGGTGACCAACCGCCGAAAGACAGTCACCCCGCCACTGGTCAGCGGTAATTAGCAGAATGTTTGTTCGCGGCACTGGTTTTTCCCGAATTACCGTTTCAACAAAAAACTATTGGAGGTAGCAGCCAAGACTTACCGAGCTACTCCCAAGGCAAGGAAAAGGTTTTGATATTGGTGTAGCTTTTTATCGCCTCAATCACACCTTCTTTGTAACCCAGACCGGAATCCTTGATCCCACCAAAAGGTGACATTTCAATGCGGTAGCCCGGCACTTCCCAAATGTTGACAGTACCTACCTCCAGTGCGTCGATAAAAAATTTCATACGCTTGAAGTTGTTAGTGCAAACACCGGCAGACAATCCAAAGGCTGTACTGTTGGAGATACGGGCTACTTCAATATCATCGTCTGGCACGCGAATGATCGGCACAATAGGACCGAACGTTTCTTCCAGTACCAGTTCTGATGAATGGTTGACCTTGTCTACCACGATGGGCGGCAATAGCGCACCTTTGCGCCCCGGGTGATAAAGAATTTCAGCACCCTGCTCCGCCGCTTTATTAACACGGTCTTCAAACTGGGCAGCTGCCTGCTCATGTACGACGGTGCCAAGATCCGTATCCGGATCCATCGGGTCGCCGAACTTGATTTTCTTGGCACGCTCCAACAGCATCTCGGCAAGTTTGTCAGCCACCGATTCCTGCACCAGAATCCGTTTGACGGCTGTACAGCGCTGCCCGGAGTTTTTAGTTGCCCCTGCAATGGCAAGATCAGCCGCTTTGGCCAGATCTTCATCCCCCAGATCATTCAGCACGATTAGCGGATCATTACCACCTAGTTCCAATACCGTGCGTTTATAACCGGCAGTTTCGGCAATCATCTTGCCCACGGGTACGCCACCGGTAAACGTGATCAGGTCAATATTGCTGTTGCTGATCATTTCCGGCCCGATCTCCGTCGGCCAACCGGTTACCACTGAAAACATTTCAGGTGGCAATCCTGCTTCGTACAGCACATCGGCAAGGATGAGAGCCGTCATGGGTGTCAGCTCAGTCTGCTTGCAAACCATGCAATTGTTTGTTGCCACAGACGGTGCGATTTTATGGGCCACCATATTCAAGGGGTGGTTGAACGGCGTTATCGCAGAAATAGCCTTTAACGGCTCGCGCAACGTGAATATTTTGCGGGCTTTGCCATGGGGTGTCAGGTCACATGAAAATATTTCCCCGTCATCCTGGATGCACAGCTGTCCCGCCAGCGTAAAAACATCATAGGCTCGGCCAATTTCATATTCGGAATCCTTTTTCGATAGTCCGAGTTCGCTGGTTATCAGATTCGACAACTCTTCCTTTCGCGATACCAGGATGTCAGCGGTGCGAAACAGAATTTGCTGTCGCTCGTAGCGTGTCAGCTTGGGTTTGAATGCTGCAGCTTTTTCAAATGCCATGCGTGCATGTTCAGCCGTACCGGCAGGCACTGTACCCACTACCTCATCGGTGTAGGGATAGTGAACCTCAATGACCTGGTCGGCATCCACTTTCTCGCCAGCAATTCGCATGGGTTCATGGCGAATGGTGCTTGGTGCCGAGCCAGCAGTCGAACCGCCCGCACCTTTGCTATCCGCTACTTGCTGTGTTGATGTATCGTTCATTTTTGTTACCTGTTTGTTTGCCGACTGTTATACGTTTTTATACGTTTGATTGCGTTGCGGCCTGGCTCGCCAGAAAAAACGCATCAAAGTTACGCAACTCCGGTGCTGCCGGCATATCGGCCATAACCCGATTGCAAATAAAAGGTACCGCCTGCTCTGTCAGGCCGCCATGCGAACGCAAAGGTGCATCCAGTCCTGATAAATCGTGCTCGACAGCCGATGTGCCTATCGTGACGTTTTCGCCTGAAATAATGACCAGATCTCCAAGGCGGTCAGGCGGCAGGCCAAAACGCTCGCAGGCATGATCTCTTGTAAGCACAACATCAATTCCTTCCAGTGCCTCGATTCTTGACAGCAAATCGGCAATGGCAACCCCTGTATCGGCTTCACTTTTTTCAATATATGCCGTGGCATAGGAACCCAGGGCACCATGATGCACAACATAAGGGTCAGTGATTGGCAGTATTACTTTAGAGCTGCCCTCGCCCAGCCATTCATTCATATAGTCCTGCAGATAAACCACCGCCGGAGAACCATCAGACAGATGCTTTGGCTTCATACCATGGTCTGCGGTAATGACAATGCTGGCACCCAATGCATCCAGCTCCTGCAAATACTTGTCGAACATGGCATAGAAGGCGATCGCTTCATCATCTTCAGGCGCATACTTGTGTTGTATATAGTCAGTAGTGGTCAGATACATGACATCGGGTTTGAACTCTTCCAACAGTTTGACCCCGGCTGCGAACACAAACTCGGACAACTCAGCTGAATAAACGTCCGGCACCGCGCGATCGAGCCAGTTCGCAGCCTTTTCCAGGCCGTGCTCGGATAGCGTAGTCTCACCAGAGCGCTCCGATGAAAAACACACCGCGCGCTCCTCATCAAACCGCAAACCATGCCCCAGCAGTGTGCGCAATTTGTCTTTGGCTGTAACAATGGCGACACGGGCACCGGCATCGTAATAACCTTTGAAAATGGTCGGGGCACGCAGGAACGATGGATCGTTCATCATTACCGCTTCACCGTTGGCCGGGTTGTAAAGATAATTCCCGCAAATACCGTGAACCTCTGGCGGACGCCCGGTTGCAATCGACATATTATTGGGGTTGGTAAAGCTCGGAATCACACTATGGGCAATGCGATCAGTGCCCTCTTGCCTGATACGCGAAAGCGCAGGCGTCTTACCAGCTGCTGCCGCTTTTTCAAGATAGGCTGGTTCACAACCATCAAGACAAATAACTACCATCGGGTTGGATGGCAAGCTGTATAGCCTGTCGTTTACCGTCAGCTCTTTCACGTGTTTAATATCCGTTCCAATTGTGGTGTTGCAATGAGGTTGTGCTTAAAAGGCTAACTGGCCTCAAGATATTCATCCAGGAGATTGCGTTGTGACAGGGCATCAGCGCCGGGTGAAGCATCATCGACGGATAATTCGTTCAGCGTTTCATCCACGGCACGCAGCAACTGTTGCATAACCTGAGTATCAATACGGCCAATACAGCCTACGCGAAAGCTGTCCACCTCGGTGAGTTTACCGGGATAAATAACAAAGCCGCGTGATTTCAGCCCATCGTAGAAAGCGGCAAAGTCAAAATTCGAATGTGCGGGGTTGAAAAATGTCACGATGATTGGCGACAACCAACGCTCGGATAGCAATGTTTCGAAGCCGCGTTCACGCATACCGTCAACCAGCGTATCGCGGTTGTCGACGTAGCGCTTAAGACGAGCTTCGGCCCCCCCTTCCTCGCGATGCAATCTGAGCCCTTCAGCAAACGCAGCTACCACATGGGTGGGTGGTGTGAAGCGCCACTGACCCGTGCGATTCATGTTGTCCCACTGCTCGAAAACATCCAGACTAATTGAGTGGCTGTTACCACGACTGGCTTCCAGTAATTTCTTTCTGGCAATCACAAACCCGAATCCGGGAGCACCTTCAATGCATTTATTCGCGCTGGATACCAGTGCATCGTACCCAAGTTCGCCAGCATCCGCGGGCATTGCACCGAAGGCGCTCATTGAGTCAACCAGTAAACCCAGATTTCGTTTTCTAGCCAGGGCCGCCAGTTCCTTCAGAGGATTGGCAATACCCGAACTGGTCTCACAGTGCACGATGACCAAATGGGTAATATCCGGGTCGGCATCCAGCATGGCTTCTACTTCATGTGGAAGTGGGGGCAGAAAATCACCCTTGTCCAGAGTTACATATTGCCGGCCCAGGTAGGACAGTGTTGTCGCGATACGTTTGCCGTATGCACCATTGATCAGGACCAGCGTTTTGCTTTGTTTCGGTAACAGCGTTCCCAACATTGCTTCCACAACAAAGGTGCCACTACCCTGTAGTGGTACGCAGTCATATTCTTCCCGAATGGAATGGTCATTAACTGCAATATCCAGCACCTGTTGCCGTATATCAGCTGTCAGTTGTCGAAATTCCGTGTCCCAGGAGCCCCAGTCCTTGAGCATGCTTTCCCTTACTGTGCGCGCAGTAGTCAGGGGCCCGGGCGTCAGCAACCACTCTTGTTTAGGCACTATCGTTTCATCCGGTTCCGATGGAGAAGCTTCGAGCATCATATGTCAGCGTTATTCGTTGAGTCTACAACTACTTTCCGATCGACACATGAGCCAGTTAATACCTTTCCGATGTCCATATCAAAAATATCAACCCCGCTTTAATTTCGCGCTAAATCCGGCATGAGAAATGATTTATTTTACTGATAAATTAGCTACTTAGCTTGCGCACGCCAGCAAGCCTAGTAAGCCACCTGATTTACGGGTAACTATTCGGTAACCAGCACGAAAAAGCATAAACGGGAAATGCACTCAGCAGTAAAAATCGGGATTCTTATAAACGGGGATACGGTGCCTTTATGGTTGGCATCGGCCATTGAGCGACTGCGCGATAGCGATTACGCAGAATTTCCGCTGATCCTGAATCCACAAAGCCACTCTAAAGTTTCAAGCGGGAATACCCACGCTGCGAGTACTGGCGTTTGCCCGGTCAGCAGTAGCGCACCTTCCAGTGGATTCAAATACGCAGGGTTTCGTTTTTATGAAAAACTTGACGCACGACTCAAGCGACGCCAACCCGCCTATGACCATCCGGTTGCTGTAAGGCAATTATTGCCCGGGGCCGAAATACTTGAATACCCCTTGATGTCAGAGGCGTCGCAAGACAAACAACTTGAAGCAATAAATAAGATTGCTGATAGTTCGATCGACTTTTTTCTGGATGCCGGGTCGGCGCTACCCGGCGGCGAACCTGGCAAGTATGCAAAACTCGGGGTATGGAGATTTTGCAACGCCAATGGTGTGCAATTCAATCAGCAACCCAATGGATTCCATGAGCTCACAACAGGCGCAGCAACGACAGCTATCGCATTGCAAATGGAAGATGAGGCAAAGGGTCAAACCTTGCAAATCTCAATGTCTACCCATTTACCAGATATCCTGTTGCTGGGACGCCAACGACACAGAGTGATGATGCAGGCGGCTTCACAACTGGTCCTGGCAGTTAAACGATTGCACAAAGAGGGTGCGAAAAGCTTCAGTCAGCGTATCGCTGCACAAAATAAATTTGAGTGTAAGAAAACGAGCTACCCCTACCCCAATAACTGGCGATTGCTTTGGCGGCTGTTTGTTCATGCAGCACGCTACACGCGGCTGAAAATACGCAAACTATTTTTCTTTGAACAATGGTGCTTGCTGATAAAGGGCAGCAACAATGAATACAGCCCGGCAGATGTTTCTCTGCATGAGTTCAGGGAGATTTACCCGCCGGCTGAAAGGATTTGGGCCGACCCATTCGTGGTTACAGATGACAACGACCCAGGCAAATTCCATATATTCATTGAGGAGATGGAATACAGTGTAGGGCACGGTCATATCTCAGTGCTCACCGTAGACAGCGATGGCAATCACAACGGCGCGGTGCCTGTTATAAAGCAGCCGTACCACATGTCGTTTCCGTTCGTTTTCAATTATCAGAACGAAAAATACATGATCCCGGAAACCGGAGACAACCGGACTATCCAGCTATACCGCTGCGTTGACTTCCCCCATCATTGGGAGTTTGTTAAAAACCTGATGGAAGATGTTTTTGCCGTTGACACCCATGTTGAAGAAGTTAATGGCCGCTGGTGGATGTTTACCACCATTCGAGAAAGTGAACATACTGATTGCCTTGATCAGTTACACCTGTTTCATGCAGATTCTCCATTGTCCGGACAATGGCAACCACATGCTAATAACCCGGTATCAATGGATGTCAGATCCGCACGACCAGCAGGGGCTTTGGTTAGACACGACGGCAAAATCTTCAGACCCTCACAAGATGGCGGGTACCACTACGGCTGGGGCATAAAGATCAATGAGATCCTCCAGCTTGATGATGATCAATACCTGGAACAGGAGGTCAGAACCATTGAATCGGGCTGGCGGCGATCAATCATTGCAACCCACACCCTGAATCATGTGAAGGGCATGACTGTTTCGGACGCAAGAGTGTTGCGTCCACGGTGGTTGAGTTGGATTCGTAAGCGACTGGATTCCTAAGCGTTCAGGCTAAACCGGTTGTTGGACCGGTTGTTCTGTTTACTTGTTTCTGGAACGGGACAAACCTTTAAACAGACCGGTCAGGGATGAGCCTTTATCCTTTCTGTTCTTTCGTTGAGGCCGGGCCTGTAAACGATCGTCGGCACCAAGATCATCGACCATATTATCGATATCAGGCACCTCGGTGCCGTCACGCAATCGTTCGCGCTCTTCCAGGTAGTGTTGGTAGTATTCATCGTTGTTTTCACTACCCTGTGTAGTACCACCGTCGTTGCTAACAAGTTCGCTCGCATATTCGGCAGGCGCATGGTGATCAGGACCAGCATAGCCCTGCTCCTGCGCAGGATGGGCGCTACCATTCATTCCGCGGTGCAACGCAGGATCACGATCGCGATAGTGCTCTATCTCCTGATTGTCATCACCATAGCGGGCTTGAGCTTCAGTTGCGAATCCGCGTGTTTGATCAACCTGGTGCGGATGCTGTGAATCGGCACGCTTATTAAGCGTTGTAACGCCATTTTCAGGGTCCACCGGTGGTGGCATATCGTGAACCACCACGCCACTTTCCAAAGCCAGCATGACACCCTGGTGCATAGTGTCACCAATATCACGAAGCTCTAAATCGGAATAATTAGCTGTTTCTGAAAGCGTTGCAAGATCATGAAAGATCGGCAAAGAACCGACTACCTTTGCAACATCAAGTTCCTCGTCATCGTGGTAACTATCGAGCGCTTCAGGTATGGATTCGAGTATGGTGCACAGTGCCGAGATACCTTGTTCATCACCCAGAAAAACCAGTAATTTTTCCGGGTGACCGGAAATCTCACGAAGCTGCAGATCAATGGCTGGCCTTCGGGACAAACTAACGCTGGCAGCATAGATCATGTCGATACCATCAATCGCACGCGCCACCCTGTCAGGATCGGAAGCCTTCTCACCCGCATCATTGAGACGCAGTATCAGCGTATTTTCACCGGGACTGCGATCAATAGCCGCAGGCGCTGACCGAACATCTGAAACCATGTTCAGCAAACTGGGTAAATGACTGGAAGCAAACATGACGCGGCTATACAACTGGACGAGCTCGGCATGCTGAGCTCGCTGGTCACCATCGGCACTGACCAGTGCTTGCCAATAGTCAACTGAAGATAACTTGTCCAGATGCAGCAACCCTGACACCGACTTCTCGGCTTCAGAAAAACCACGGGACCCTGCAATCAACATTTTGGCTGACTGGCTCAGGCGAGTTCGCGTTCCTTGACGCTGGCGCTCTTCACGCGCGTCACGGTGCTGGCGGATACTATTGAGCAAATCCGATTTTTTCAGCAGCTCTGCTATGGTTCCGGCAGCGCTACGCAGTTGATCTGCGCGCATTAAGTTTGTTCTCCAGCACGGGGTTATGTCTCAAATAGAGCGGCAACCTGGCGATAAAATTTAGACCCAGTTCCGCTAACGGACTGGCCATAAATGCGCAACGCACAGCGGAATGCAAAATTCCCCGCGAACGTATTCACAACAAGTGAGGAAGTTTCGCGATCAACGACCAATATACAGGCGGCTACTATACGAATTTTAACGCGAAAATTCTTGGTGTTGTATCAACAGAGATCAACAATTGTGATCAGTTCCCCAGTTTGAGTCATGGTTCACAGGTTTCAGTAACTTAACGTCTTTTTAGCCGGTCAAAACAGCGTAAATCTGCAGTAAATCCGCAACATTACGGAACCACAAGCCGACAGGCGAATGCAGGAAGCTGAACGCCAGCCTTATTGTTTTTCCTGACTAACCTCAGACGATGCAATAGCCCCGTAACTTGGAAAAATGCTCATCCCAGCCTTTGTCCAACGCCATCAGCAAACCCATGGCAGCCTCACCGGCGGCCTCGGCGATTCCGTCGTGAGTCAGCGTCAGGCGGGTTCCTCCGGCTGCCTCCTCGAGAGTCCAGCTCACCGTGGTCATGGCACCATTGAGCGGCTTGACTGTGAAGGTATAAACAAGCAATGCTGGTTTTTCAGCTTTAAGTACATTCCCCCAGCACACCCTTGAACTGCCGTTGTCAGCATCACTCAATAACGCATAGGGTTTACCTTCAATCAAATCATCTGCAGCTGGATGAAACCACTCACCGAGTTTGTCCTTGTCAGTCAGGTATTGCCAGACAGTTTCTCTATCGGTCGCCAGGAAGATGGATTTGTTGATCGTTGTGGTTTTCATTTTTCTCTCCTTATGTACTTTGCTTGTCGCGTGCAATTGCTTGCTCCAAAGAATCCAGCCGGGCATCCCAGAACTGGTCAAAGTAGTCAAACCAGGCAGCAGTTTTCTGGACCCCTGTCGGGTTGATTCGCGTGATGCGTTCCTTTCCGTTGGGCGTGAGCGTAATCAACTGCCCTTGCTCAAGAATTGTGAGGTGCTTTCGAACAGCCGTTCGGGTGAGATCAAACTTTTCAACAACTTCAGCAATGGTTAATTGTTCTTTGCATAACTGACGCAAAATTTCCCTGCGAGTGGGATCAGCAAGGGCACGAAACGACTGTTGTAATTGCAGATCCATTTTTTACCGATCTCATGACACCAAATGGTGTTATTACAATAGAACACCTTTTGGTGTTATGTCAACCTTGCCAATATCCCCCGACTAGTGGCGTTACAATGGTGATGTCTTTAAAACAAAATTTACGGTGGAGCAAACAATGACAGATCCGATTGCAACCTTCTTTGATGCATGGCAAATCGAATCGGGTGAACCCCGCCTGAAAGAAATTAGCAAGGCGGTAACGGCTGATGTTCAGTACGATGACCCTCGCACACCGCAAACCGTTCAGGGTATCGACGCCTTGAATGAGTACGTCGGTATGTTCAGTGCGAATGCCCCTGGATGGTCAGCCAAAGTGGTAGCCAGCGATACAACAGCTGGAATGACACGAGCCACCGTTGCTTTTGGTGGTAAGGGGCCCGATGGCAATGAAATGATTCAGCTCGGGCAGTATTTTATCGAATCAAACGGCAACCTGATCAGCCGCATGGTGGGATTTGTCGGTACCGGCACCAAGGAGTAATACATTGACTTGGCGGATATATTCGCATCTGCGTTACTGAGCTGCAAAACCTTGCTTCTCTTACCTAACGATTAATCAGCAGGCCGATCTAACAATAGGCCTATTTAACAGCAGGCCGATTTAACAATAGGCCGTAGAGGAAAGTCTGTATTGCAGGCTATGCTGAAAAGCCCATATCAGGAAGACTGCAGGTAGCCATTTAAATCTCACAAAAGCAGTTCAAACATGCACTTCCCATCACTTATATTGCAGCAAGCTTAAAATTGTTAGGATTTAGTGGCTCATGCTTGAAACTTTTCGCCTCACGATAGGCCGAAAGATTGCAGGTTAGACACAAACAACCCCTAAACCTTTGACGCATGGAACAATCGCCGGCTGTATTGATCTGTAGAAACGTCTATCCTCTTATAGTTCCATCTCTTGGAGTACCAAACATAAAGCCAGGCTGGCGAGAGAACACTCGAAAAAAGAGCCCAACGCTCTATAATTACAACCATACAACTTACGACCAAAACTGAGATCAGAAATGAAACCCAGAATGAAACAAGTAAAGAAAATCTCCACACTCGCAGTCGTATTCGCTGCCAGCTTGACACTGGCCGCCTGCAGCAGCTCTGACGATGATGATGAGAACGATGGCAGCGATAATACTGACACACCTGTTGTAGATGGCGGTGACGGTGATGTTACCGAAGGTGGTGACGGTGACGAAACCAGCATGGTAAACCCCAATCTCGTTAACGTGAACTTCCCGCTTTCAAGTGCAATCACAGTTCCACCAGCTACCGGTGCTGACAATGCATCAGGTGAAGCGAGCTTCGCTGTTGATACAGAAACCGGCTCAATCGTCGGTAACGCGACAGTGCGTGACACCAGCGGCCCAGCAACGGTTGCACACATTCACCTTGGTGAAGCAGGTGTAGCTGGACCTGTCGTTGTAACTTTGGAGCCTAACGAAGACAACACTGTCTGGACAGCCCCGGAAGGTTCGATTCTCGATGCAGACAGCCTTGCCGCTTTCGGGCAAGGCAACCTGTACGTAAATGTTCACACAGAACTGAATGCACCGGGTGAATTGCGCGGTCAGCTGGTTGATGCCGCTCCTGCAGCTCCTGCCCCTGGCAGCGTCACATTAAGCTTTACCAATACCTCTGGCGCACAGCCAATGACACCACCGGTTGTTATCCTGCACAACGCCCCTGGTACTGATAACGGTATCGACTGGTTCGAAGCAGGCCAACCTGCAATTGGTGAAGT
This sequence comes from uncultured Granulosicoccaceae bacterium, assembly GCA_938005265.1. Classification (GTDB taxonomy): domain Bacteria; phylum Pseudomonadota; class Gammaproteobacteria; order Granulosicoccales; family Granulosicoccaceae; genus CALFCE01. The sequence continues at coordinate 5,450 of CALLOA010000096.1, read as the reverse complement.
TATACAAATTGCTGAAAACGGTAACAATGCACCTTTGGTTTCGGCTTCTGAAGGCCAAATCGGAGCCGGTACTGTCAGCGCTGTCGGTGTTGCATTCCCTGATCCTGAAAACCCGGGTCCTTTGCTTCCTGGTGCTGTAGCGTCAGTAACTCTGGACATCGAATCTGCTGATCAGGTTATGACAGTCGTTTCCATGGTTGTATGTACTAATGACGGTTTTTCAGGTGTCGACGCGCAACCCATTCCTGAAGGAACTACAACCACCACACTGCCTATCTATGATGCTGGTTCAGAAACCAATGTCCTGACACTGAACTACTGGGTTCCACCTTGCAGTGGCGACGCTGGTAGCGACAACATCACTGATAATGAAGGTGGCGCTATTCAATTGCACCCAGGTCAGGAAGGTTCTGAAAACCCTGTATTCGATTTCCCAGCAGGCTCAGAGCTTCTTGAAATGACTATCACTCGCAACTAAGCGGGGACCTGTCAGAACTAGCTACACAGTTCAACAGGAAGTAATTAAGTAGTAAGTACCAAAGGCCGCCGTCTGCGTTAGCAACGGCGGCCTTTTTTTTACCCACTGACCGGAATCAGACGACTAAAGTCTGGCACGAGTAAGGTCGTACCACTATAATGCTTACGTGAACTGCTCGAAAACAATTCATGTTCTGCTCGTTGCTGCGCTGTTCCTGAGCCAGCTCGCAGCCAGTATTCATGTCACCGGGCACCTTCATGAGGCAGAACATGAGAATGATCATGTTCATGCAACGCACGCTCATGCAGCCCATCATCATGGCGCTGGCCTGAGCACTTCACACGCCGCACACCTATCCGCCGCTGAACATTCTCACGCACACTCCCATGCACATCCGGACTTCGGTAGCCCGGTTGCTGAGTCAGCCTCAGCAGAGCACAATGAGGAACGGATAGAGTGCGAGATTTTCCACCTGCTGTTAAATCTTAATGGCGGTTTCCTGGTTACACAGAACCAACCGCTTGCCCCGTACAAGAGCACTCCACAGGAAACTTTCGTATCCACCGCAGCCAACTATGGCACTGCGGATAACTACAAAATCAGAGCCCCACCTTCTATTTCCTGAACTTCACCTGATCCAGTTGGGCATAAGGCCCGATCTCATTCATTTAGTTACAGGAAATTTCCATGAAACTTCTCAGTGCATTTGCCGTTGCCACGGTGAGCCTTTCTACTTCTATTAATGCGCAAACCGAACGCGATCTCGGAAGTCATGAGCATGGCTCAGCTTCTCTGAATATCGCTGTTGAAAACAACTCGGTTTTTATCGAACTCGATTCCCCCTGGAACAATCTGGTGGGGTTTGAACATGACCCCAGTACCTCTGAACAGAAGGCCATGGTTGATGACGCATTGGGACAGCTTAATCAACCAGATCAATTGTTTAGCTTTATCGGCAGTGAATGCACAGCCACCGAGACTGCGATTGAAAGTAGTCTTGGTTCCGATCACGACGATGAGCATCACGACGATCATGATGGCGAGGATCATCATGACGAGGACAAGGATCATGAAGGTGAAGAACACCATGACCATGACGACGACAAGGATCATGAGGGTGAAGAGCATCATGACCATGACGACGACAAGGACCATGAAGGCGAAGATCATGATGACCATGACGACGACAAGGACCATGACAGCGAAGGGCATCATGATGACGAACATGCGGATGAAGACACGCATTCTTCCGTACTTGTTTCGTACAGCTTCAATTGCAGTAATGGCGGACAACTGGACGCGATAGATGTCGAATTGCTGAAAATCTGGTCAGGCTTTGAAGAATTGGATGTTCAACTGATCGGACCGGGTGGCCAGGCGGCACAAGAAATTACCGCACAGCAGGCCCGCCTGGACATCAGGGCAATTCAATAGCCCTGCACTGGATTCCTCCGGATTCACGCAGTTACCCATGACAGGTACTTCAAATCAGATTGTACGGTTAGACAACGTTGCTTTTTCATGGGCTGATGACTTGCAGCCCGTGTTGATGATCAACGAGTTCAACATCGATCGTGGTGAACGTGTGTTTCTGCGTGGCCCTTCAGGATCCGGTAAAACGACTTTACTCAGCCTCATTGCAGCTGTTCTGACACCCCAGAGCGGTAGCATTGTTGTTGATGATGTGGCGCTCGGCTCGCTAAGAGGTGGGCAAAAAGACCAGTTCAGGGTAGATAGAATCGGACTGGTCTTCCAGCAATTCAACTTGTTACCGTTTCTTTCGGTGCGCGACAATATTCAACTACCCTGCCGGTTTTCAAAGGCCCGGCGAAAGCAGGCCGGCCAAACCGGCATGTCTATTAACCAGGAGACGGATCGCTTGCTGCGGGCCATGCATCTGTCACCCGAAGAACTATTGAACAAACCGGTCACGCAATTAAGTGTCGGCCAACAACAGCGCGTGGCTGTTGCAAGAGCATTGATTGGCAGACCGCCGCTTATAATTGCCGATGAACCTACGTCGGCCCTCGACAGTGAAACCCGCCAGGCGTTTATTGAACTGCTATTTGTCGAGGCAAATGCCGCCGGATGTTCTCTATTGTTTGTCAGCCACGATGCCTCCCTTGCAAGCTTCTTTGATCGAAGTATCGATCTGCGGGAAATAAACACGGCCGCTGTTTCCGGCTCCGATGAATGGGAGCCAGTGCAATGATTGGTATTGCCTGGAAAAGCCTGTGTAACCGTTGGCCCACGGCCCTTCTTGCTGTATTGGCCATCTCAATGAGCGTTGCACTGATACTGACGGTTGAAAAGGTTCGGCGAGATGCACGCAACAGTTTTACGCAAACCGTGTCCGGCACAGACCTGATTGTGGGTGCCCGCAGTGGTGCCGTGCAGTTATTACTTTATTCAGTTTTTCGAATTGGTAACGCAACCAACAATATCAGCTGGGAAAGCGTCGAAGATATCAGTAAACGCCGGGCAGTCAGTTGGATTATTCCCTTATCCCTGGGGGATTCGCATAGAGGATACCGGGTGCTGGGAACCAATACGGATTACTTTGATCATTATCGCTATGGAGCCAGAAAATCGTTAGCCCTGTCCAGTGGCCAGATTTTCGATGATGTGTTTGATGCTGTCCTGGGTAGTGAGGTGGCTGCAAAGCTTGGCTACAGGCTCGGTGATGAAATCGTTGTGGCGCATGGTACTGGCCGTGTTGCCCTTGTGGAACATGATCGACAACCCTTCAAGATAAGCGGTATATTGCAGCCTACGGGTACACCCGTTGATCGCGCCATTCATGTCAGCCTGGAGGGTATCGAGGCCATGCATGTCGATTGGCAAAATGGTGCCAACGTGAAAGGGGACGGCACAGATCCAGACGTGATACGCGCCATGGACTTGCAGCCAAAAGCCGTTACTGCATTATTGGTTGGACTTAAATCCAGAGGTAGCGTGTTTCGTGAGCAACGGGCCATCAATACCTACCGTGCAGAGCCACTACTGGCAGTACTGCCCGGGGTGGCACTGCAAGAGCTTTGGAATCTGGTCAGTGTGGCCGAAAAGGCTTTATTGATCGTATCGGTGTGTGTGGTTATTGCAGGGTTGGTGAATCTGATGTCTGTGTTGCTCGCAGGTTTGAACGAACGACGAAGAGAGATGGCAGTCTTACGTTCTGCAGGTGCACGCCCTGCGCATGTGTTTTTACTGCTGTGCCTTGAATCTGCGGCATTAACACTGGGTGGCATAATTGCCGGGTTAATGCTGCACTATGTGTTGGCCGGACTCGGCTCAATCTTTCTGCAGGAAAAATACGGGCTTAGCATAGCGCTCTCTTTGCCCAACAACTCAGATTTGAAAATATTATTGGCGATTGCACTTGCGGGCTTGCTGGCAGGCACCCTACCGGCTTTGCAAGCCTATTTAAAATCACTGTCAGATGGTCTTTCACAACGACTTTGATTTACGTGATTTTTGTATTACGGATTGAATACCATGAAAACGAGAAGAATTTTTTTAACTGTTGCCGCAATAGTAGCCCTGTCAATCACAGTTAATGCCCATGCTGCCTGGTGGGACATTTTCAAAAAAGGCGGCTCGTCAGAATCACTGGAAGACGTATCCGAAATTACCTGGGAAGATCTGATCCCGGATGATTTTGTGCAACCCGAGAACCCATTTACCACCATGACGCAGGAAGAGATCGACAAGATCATGGATGGAAGCGATGAATCGAATGCCGAGCTTGAACGATTGCAAGAAGAATTCAATTACGCTCCCGTGGTTGATGACCTCGATGGCAAAAGGGTAAAAATTCCTGCCTATGTCACTCCGTTGGAATTCAGTGAAGACAACACCTTGAAGGAGTTTTTGCTTGTACCCTACGTCGGCGCCTGTATACATGTACCCCCGCCACCCGCGAACCAGGTCGTACATGCCGAATCGCCTGATGAGATCACACTTGAAAATATGTACGAACCCATCTGGGCCGTAGGCACCATTCGAACCGAAACAGTGAGAAGCCAGCTGGCTGAATCAGGCTATCGACTGGATGTAGAAAAGGTAATGCCCTACACCGAAGAATGAAGGTAAAACAATAGCTGCCGGAAAAAGGCTTAGACCAGCACTCAAGACGTTTCACAACCACGACATGTGAATGGAAACCACGCAACAATGTCTAAAAAAGTAGTAGTGATCGCAACCCTACTCATAGCGCTGCTAATAGTGGGTTCTCTGTTTATGTTCAGTTCGGGCAAGCCAATCGGTACAAACTTGTCTATCGTTGGCCAAGGCAAACCGACTATCGTGCTGGGCTACGAGAATTATTCACCCATGGGTGGCGCAGCACTCTCTCTACTGCGTAAGGTGCGTGGCAACTACGATTCACGCATGGAATTTGTTATAGCCGATCTTGGAACACCCCAGGGCCAACAGTTTGCCGATCGCCACCAGTTGTTTGATGGCCGGGCAGTATTCCTCAATCAGGATGGAGAGCCAGTGCGGATCACCAGCATCCCGGCTCAGGAAGACGAGCTTAAAAGCCTGCTCGACGCCATGCTTTCGGAAGTGGAGTGAGACAAACGTTGCATGGAATTGATAATCAGGGGGCGGTAATTGCCGGGGGCTTGTAGCGTTTGCCACTTAGCGCATTGCCTGCAATGGCAGCCAATAGAATAGCTCCACCTATCAATGTTTTAAGACCTGCAGTTTCTCCCAGTAACAGCCATACCCAGACCGGTGCGAGTAACACCTCAGCTAACGATAACAAGGCGAGTTCCGCCGCAGGCAAACTGCGCGATCCCAGCGTGTAAAGAATAAGACCAGCGCCTACCTGAAAGACTCCCATGCTCATGGCAACCCCACCGTCACGCACACTAACGCCAATCGAAAGCCCAAGGGACAGACAGATTACAAAGGTAATTGCCATACCGAAGAGGCCTGACAGAAAAACTGATGGCAGCATCTCGGCCGT
>CALLOA010000095.1 GCA_938005265.1 uncultured Granulosicoccaceae bacterium | reverse complement strand
TTCACCGGCCGGGATCTGCCAACCGGGCTTGATACCCGGTAACGTAAAAGGAAATTGCAGCCGCGCAACCGGCCCCCAATCTGTTATCTCGGGTTCCAGCTGAAAATCATCATCACTGTAACCACCCAGCGTACCGCTCATCTCCTGCAGCGGCTCTCTCAACAGCAATTCAGCAGTGCCGGCAAGACTCAATCTGGCAGTGGATGATCGACCATGTGTGTATAAATGACGTAGTGCACGCAAGATTGATGCAGCCAGCAGATAACCTGTACCATGATCAAGGGCCTGCACCGGTAATGGAACCGGCTTGGTCGCACCAGTTACTTCCATACCATGGTGAGCAATGCCGCAGCTCATTTGCACCAGACTATCAAAGCCCCGTCGTGCCGCCCAGGGGCCATTCCAGCCATATGCACACAAAGACGCATTAATCAAAACGGGATTCAGCGATTGCAAACGTTTCGCATCCAGCCCTAGCCGTTCAAGTGAACCTGGCCGGTATCCATGTACCAATACATCCGCACCTTTGATTAACTTTTCAAGTTCAGCAGCACCGGCAACAGTTTTCAAGTCAAGGTGGGCGCGCGTTTTACCAACAGACATTTCCAGTGTCGGATAGCTTTCACTCCAATCAAAAGGGTCTATACGTAACACATTAGCGCCAAAAGCGGCGAGTAGACGAGTAGCGGCGGGGCCTGCGAGCACGCGGGTCAAGTCAAGCACACGAAGACCATTAAGCGGCAAGCCCCCGCCACTGATTGCAGAGGTCATAGAAGCTTTGCGCTGAGTGACCTGGTTTGCGGGTGCGTCTGCATGGCTCCAATGCACTAAAGGCGCATTTTTTAATGCCGCCCCTTGTGGATGAACAGACCAGGCTTGCAAACTTCGCATAAAGGCTGCACAACCACCTTCACCCACAATGGCTGATTCCAGTTCATCACCTTGCCAGCGCGAAACAGCATCGCCGACAGCCTCTCTGGTCTCAACACAATCGAGAACCTTGATTGCCGCTTGCCGGTGATGCACAAGATTTGTGTGCAAACGAATCCAACCATCAGCACACTGATAGTCTCCAGCGACAGAATCCCAGGCGTCCGGCGCTTGCCAGCCAAGGGGTTTTAAGGAATCCCCAAACCACAGTGATGCCAAGCGTGGCTGGACTACAGGTGGAGCTATATCCTGCCCGAGGCTTGTCAGTAATCGGTGGAGTTCATTGGCACAAAGGGACACAGTCCCAGTGGCAAGTTCGCTGGTCTTGAATACCGACGACAGACGAGATGCTTCGGGAATGGTTGTGGCTGCGCTGGCCAGCAGAATAGAAGCTTCAGCTGGATGAGTGTTTTCTGCCAATTCGCCCTGCTGCAGGGCTTTCACTAATTCGTTCTGCATAACACCGTTTGCAAGGACCGGTCCATGAAGGCCAGAGTCACCACCACTGAAAGATCATGAAAGCTATGCCGGCTCAGCAGCACTTTCCGTTTCAGCCGTTTCTTTTGCTTCACCCTTTTTCATTCCGGCACTTTTGTCACCTTCATCCGCAGGACCGGGCAGATTTTCTAACGGTTTAAGATCACCTAATGCACTGATCAAAGCACTGAAAAAGCTTGTATATTCCAACGTCATAATTGAAAAATCGACATCAAACTGTGCTGCATTGTCATCAGCATTGCTTTCATTTTCCCTGATCTCTTCCTGAAATACATCAGTGAAGCGGATTCGCTTTATCATCAGTTTTTCATCCAGAACAAATTCCAGACGTTCGTTCCAGCTAAGCGCAAGCTTGGTCACCTCCATACCGATTTTCAGATGATTCAGGATTTCAGCGGCCTGCAGATCCTGGTTTTTGCACTTGATCACTCGCGATACGTCATTTTCCGAGCGAAGTTCACACTCCTCACCCAATTCAAAGCTACCCGGCGGCTTGCCTTCTTTCACCCATTGGGTCATCACATCGACCGGGGCCAAGCGACATTCCAGAGGGATAACCGGCAGTGTTCCCAAGGCTGTGCGCAGACTCGAAACAAATTCATCTGCTTTCTTCTCTGACGACGAATTTAACACCAGCAGACCTTCGTCCAACGAGATATAGGCAAACTCAAGTTTTGAACGTAAAAAGGCCCGGGGTAGCAGGCTGAAAATAATTTCCTCTTTCAAAGAGTTTCGTTCCTTGCGCGCTACCTTGCGCGATTGAGCTTGCTCAATCTCTAAAACCTTTTCTTCCAATTCTTCATTGATAACCGCAGCAGGCAGTAGTTTTTCCTGAGTTTTGCTGCAGAGCATAATGTAGCCATTGGCCGCATGCACGAAGTCACTGCCGTGACGACCTAATGGAGGAGTCCATCCTCTGGATAGCGGCTGTTGAGAATCGCACGGTTTGAATTCCTGTTGCTCCAGCTGCGTGGCAATTTCTTCTGCACTGAGCTTCAGCGGTTTGGTGAAGCGATAGACCTGTATATTCTTGAACCACATGAATTGGATGCTGTTTCTGTTGAGAACGGAGTGGGTTGTACTTTTGAGCGAGAACGAAGTTTAGCAACATCAACTGTAAATACCAGCACTACAAACTGCTTTCTGCACAGCCTGAATTTGTCAAGCAAAAACTATTTTTTTCACCCTGTCAAAACCGTTCAGCGATGAACCGATACCATGTTGATTAAGCGGTAATATTATGCAACAACCGATAGAACAATAGTGCTTAACGGACCTGGCAATGCGACTGAAAGCATGTCTACAGTGGGCAGCGGCAAAGCCGAAACATCCCAATTCCACAAACACATCCGAACCAGCAACTCACTCTGAAAAAGACCGGGCAATACCCGCTGCAATTCCGCGGAGGAGGTGTAACGAATCATAACAGTGGGCATGCCGTGAAAAGGAAGCGATGGCACCTTCAGGGCAAGCTCCCAAATTGATGGCTCAGCACTGGCCGATTTTCGTGCGCAGCGGCATCGCGAAAATGACTTGAAGAAGGCTCGGTATTTACAAGTTCAGGGGTACGGGAAACCGACTTGAACGCCTGCCCTGTTATCGCGCGTAAATCTAATGGCAGTAGTACCCCACCGCCCCTGACCGTGAAAATTTGGGATCTGATTCACAAGATCAATTTTCCCTGTTTACCGTTACGCACCACTTAAGTCTGGAATGCCCTGGAGCCATGATAATCTAGCCGGAATATCAAGAACCCGGTGAAAGCAGACGAAATGACGATCAAATTATCCAGAGTCGGATTTTCAGCGATTGTGACAGCAACGTTGGTGCTCTCAGCTTGTGGTAGCTCCGGTAGTGATGGCGACACAGTTCAGAACGACGCATCGCTTAACAACGAACTTAATAGCGATCTCAGTAACGAACTCAGTGAAGAATCAACGGACGTAATGCCAGCAGACAATGCAGTTGATCCCGCAGTATCTGAGGATCAAGATGACAACAGTAGCGGCAATCCGGTAGCAGCAACCAACCTGCCCGAAGACTGTGGCATCATAACGATACCCAATGGCGCACGTTTCTGTATTAGCGCAGGAGACGATCGCCGCTTGTTCTCACTAAACGAATCAGGTGATGTCAATTTCAGCACCACCTTGCCCGAGAACTTATCGTTTACCAGTACACGTATTTTTTCAGGTACTAATCTTTACGTCCTTAATCCAACCACCAACGACAGCAACAACTGGGTTGTCACAGCCATTGATGCTGGTGGCAATCTGCAGTTCACGTCTTCTCTGGGTAATAACATCGCAGGTATTGAAAACGGTTTCTCAATCGCACCGTTTCTGATTCTGCATGCAATCAGTCCGGCAGGGGAGTCGAGAATAATCCAGATCGATGAAACGACAGGGGCTATGGGTAACACGCTGAACCTGGCGGGCCAAACTATCGATAGAGTAGGCAGTGAATCATTCGATGGTGCAACGTTCATCAGCATTGTCAGTAACGGGCAAACCACTTACCGCGATTCAGAAAGGCTGGAACCCTACGCTCGTGGTTTCACATTGTCACCCGACACATTGCAAAGCGAATTTGCCAATCTGATGAATATTACGCGAGCCAATTATCTCGCGCAATTTATCGATATCTTCAATCAGACAAATGCACTGGCAGGTACAACTGCCGCCAGAACCACCCTGCCCTGTGCAGCGGGTGGAACCATTGAGGTTCTGCCACAAAGCAGTTTCTTTTTCAGTAATGACATCACTCGTGCTTACAGCTACGTTGATTGCGTACTGATCGATAGGACAATTAATGGCACCATCATCTACCAATCACTGACAACACCGCCTGACAACCCGAGCAACACTATCACCGAAATCAGCGAGTCGTTGACGTTTGACGGTACATCAATCAACCGCTTGCTTGACAATACAGAACTGGCCGGTACATTCAGCAATGAACTCTTCGAAGTATCAGCTACACTGACCAATGAAATCAGTGTCAATGACGGCGGTACGATCATGGAAATAAATCGAGACGTGACAACCAACGTAAGCCGGTACAGCCAGTCATCGGCCAATGTCGAGCTCGTTACAATTACAGACTCCACTTACCAGAACAAGACCAATCAATTGCTACAGGAAGCAGCCAATGGTGTTGCATCAGCTCGTGAAAGCGGCAGCATGAATCTGCAAATCGAATCGGGTTTATCCATCAGCCTCGAAATAACCGAGCCATTGTTCTACGAAGTCTTAGGGGAACAGTCGCAAGGTGAGGAAGTGAATTCCGCACCGTTGGCTGGCTTGGCACGGGTTAGATCATCAGACGGATCCGCACTGGATGTTAACGCGAATCTGGCAGGCGTCGATATGCAAAACTACCTGTTGAATCAGGCAGGCATAGAAACATCGATTGACGGCAGCTGGAATGTATCACCCATTAATATCCGTCCTTCACTGATCCAGCTACCCTGACGATTTCAAACGGAGATCACCCCGGAATTGGGCTACAACGATCAACTCCACAAAGAGCATAAATCGGTAGCACGGCGACTCAGCGCTGTGCTCTACGACTTTGACAGCAGCAACTGTGCTATTGAGCTGGATAAATTATTTCACCAGGATTGCCTGATTCGGCTTAGCCACCCGTTCGGTGATCTGCACGGGCCTCGCTGTTTCTTCGAACAGGCCCTGCTTCCTCTCAGCACCGCCATCCCCGACCTGGAACGACGCGACTACATTCGCATTGCCGGCTCTACCGAAGACAATCAAGCTTGGGTTGGCTGTGCCGGCTACTACACCGGCGTATTCTCATCACCCTGGTTGGACATCCCGCCAAGCGGGCACCAGGTATCGATGCGCTTCCACGAATTTTACCGCATCGAAAACGGCAAAATTTCTGAAGTGCAAGCTTTGTGGGATATCGTGGATGTCATGAGGCAAGCAGGTGCGTGGCCGATGGCACCGGCACTCGGCCAGGAATGGCACATTCCCGGACCTGCCAGCAATGATGGAATTGTAGAATCAGCCTACGATGAAGCAAGCAGCCATGCCTCACAACAAACAGTGATCAACATGCTGCTGGCGATGCAACGTTATCCTCGCGACGGCGGCCCGGAAGTGATGCAAATGCAGGATTTCTGGCACCCCAAAATGAACTGGTACGGTCCTGCCGGAATCGGCACAGGGCGTGGTATTGCCGGTTTCAGGCATTGGCACCAAATACCGTTTATTAATGCCATGCCG
>CALLOA010000094.1 GCA_938005265.1 uncultured Granulosicoccaceae bacterium | reverse complement strand
ATCGCTTTACTGATGAGGCTACCGGCACACAGCCGCTAGTGCTGCTGATGCAACCCGAGCATGTCAGCAAGGTCATTGTCGACCTCGCCAACCTGGATGGTACAAAAGTCGATAGAGAGCTGGAAACCCGGATTCTGGGTGCTATTCAGCAAGTACTCTCAGGTGCTGTGGGTTCTGCCTAGGCGAGTGAGTGGCGTAACAACGACAACAACCCCGACCCCACTACTGCGTGTAGCGTCTTTGGGTAGTGGAAGTGCGGGCAATTCCACGCTGATTCGTTCGGCCGGTACAACGTTGTTACTGGACTGTGGATTTACCCTGAAGGAAACCGTCGCGCGGCTGGCAACGCTACAGCTGACGCTGGATGATCTTGATGCCATTCTGGTCAGCCATGAGCACAGTGATCATGTGCGTGGGCTGGGTCCCATAGCACGTAAGTGTGGCGCAGCCGTTTGGATAACCCATGGTTCTTTCGATGCCTGGCGGGATAAAAAAATTCAACGGGTTAATTTTTGTACCGCTCACCAATCTTTCAGCATTGGCGATATCACGATTGACCCTTTTCCGACGCCACATGATGCTGCTGAATCGTGCCAGTACGTATTTTCAGTAGTGGGTGAGGCCGCGACAAGCCGTTTTGTAGCACTTACGGATCTGGGTGTCTGCACCCCCCATATTTATGAAAAACTGCACAGCGCAAACGCCTTGTTGATTGAATGCAACTACGATCTTGAAATGTTGCGCAATGGCCCTTATCCGGCATCGCTGCAATCCCGTATTCGATCAAGGTTCGGGCATTTGGGAAATCAGCAGGCAGCCCAGGTGTTGTCGCAAATCGATCACCAGCAGCTGCAAACCATCCTGTTAGGTCACTTGAGTGAAAGAAACAACACGCCGGAACTTGCACGTGCAACGGTTTCGGCTCAGCTGGAAAATACACACCGGGTGCATGTATTGGAGCAACACAGTGCTAGCGCATGGTTTGATTTGAGCTGCACGCAGACAGCAACGCCGGCTCAGGCGGCAAGCACAACCCCAGCTACAATTGAAACGTCAGCAGTTGTTTCGCCTCAGAATTCGTCGCTCAGCACCATCGCATAAGCTGAGTGATTGTGGATTGATTCGAAATTTTCCACCTCAAGGCAGTAATGCGCAATGCGGGGGTCAGCGTTCAATCGAATCGCAATGTCGCGAATAAGGTCTTCAACGAATCGCGGGTTTTCATACGCCCGTTCAGTGACCAGTTTCTCATCACTTCGTTTTAACTGGCTATAGAGTTCACTGGATGCTTCTTCTTCTGCATAGCGAATCAGATCTTCCCAAAACAGTTCTGCACCGGTGTCCCCCGCCACCGGGGTGGCTTCAATAGATACATGTGAGCGCTGATTGTGTGCGCCGTATTCTGATATTTCCTTGGAGCAGGGGCACAGCGTCGTTACGGGTACTACTACTTTGACGGCGGTTATCGCATCACCGCCACGTTCAATGTCAGCATGAAGTGATACTTCGTAGTCCAGCAGACCACTGACTCCGCTGACAGGAGCCTGCTTGTTGATAAACCAGGTAAATGAAAGATCAATACTGCCTTCATTGCTTTCAAGACGCCGGTTCATTTCCCGAAACAGCTCACCGAAATTCTGCAATGTGTGCACAGTGTCCTGGTGGTCGTTCAGCAGTTGTGTGAAACGCGACATATGCGTGCCTTTGCGATCTGCCGGCAATGCCACCGTCATGGTCCAGCTGGCTACAACGTTTTGCGGTTTGCCTGAACTGTCTGCCACAGTGACCGGGTGCCTGATATCCTTGATACCAACACGGTAGATCGGTATCTGACGGGCATCTGCGTAAGATTGCACATCCGGAATTGCACCCGCTGCAGGTGTGTCTTGCGGTGTTTGATTATTGCTGGACATTAAATTCCTGTGTCGCTACCCGCATTGTGCGCGAATGGGTAGCTGCTTACCGTTAGTGATTAGTTGTTGTGTTGTTCGGCTATCAGCCAGTTGCCGGATTGGTGGCCCTATGGCTTGCCTTGTCTCTACGACAGACTTGCAACGACTGCTTTGTTACGAAGTCAGCCGTTGAGTAGTTTTCGGCAGCCCGGCCTCGTAGCGAGTAGCAATCAGCGAAAGCCGTTCTTTCAGCCCGGCTTTATCGAGTTTACAGTAGGCCAGCAGCTCTTCACGTGAACCGTGTTCCACAAATTCGTCCGGCAAGCCAACCAATTGTACAGGTGTATGCACTCCAGTCGCTGCCAGATACTCCATGACCGCACTTCCAGCGCCACCGGAGATTGAATTTTCTTCCAGCGTTACCAATACTTGATGAGAACCAGCAATCTCGGTAATCAGGGATTCGTCCAATGGTTTGATGAAACGCATGTTCACGACGGTGGCGTCAAAATCCTCAGCTACGGACTGCGCGGCACTTACCATTGAGCCAAATGCCAGCAATGCAATGCCACTATTTCCCCGGCGTATTATCTCGGCCTTGCCGATTTCCAGCGGCTGCAACTCTTGTTCAACTGCAACTCCTGGGCCCGAGCCACGCGGGTAACGAACCGCTGATGGGCCGTCCCATGCATAGCCGGTACTGAGCATGCGGCGGCACTCGTTTTCATCCGCGGGTGCCATTAGCAGCAGGTTGGGCAGGCAGCGCATGAACGTGAGGTCGAAACTGCCGGCGTGAGTTGCACCATCAGGGCCCACCAGCCCGGCACGATCAATGGCAAACATCACAGGCAGATTCTGTATGGCAACATCATGAACGAGTTGGTCATAAGCGCGTTGTAAAAAAGTTGAGTAAATGGCAACTATCGGTTTTTTGCCAACGCAGGCAAGTCCCGCAGCCAGGGTGACAGCGTGCTGCTCGGCAATGCCTACATCGAAGTATCGATCCGGAAAACGTTGTTCGAATTCAACCAGGCCCGAGCCTTCGCGCATAGCTGGCGTGATGGCCACCAATTCCTCATTCCGCTCGGCCATGTCACAAAGCCAGTTACCAAACACTTTTGTGTAAGTCAATTTGCTGGAACCACTGGCGAGGGCTTTGCCGGTTTCCGGATCAAAGGGTGTCACTGCGTGCAGTGCCAAAGCATCTTCCTCGGCAAAGGGGTAGCCTTTGCCCTTGCGTGTAACCACGTGCAGGAACAAGGGGCCGTTGAGCTTGCGCAGATTGCCCAGCACATCAATCAGGCTGTCGAGATCGTGCCCGTCAACCGGCCCGAAATAGTTGAATCCGAGCTCTTCAAATAAAGTACAGGGAACGACCATACCCTTGAGGTGCTCTTCAGTACGGCGTGCAAGTTCCTCAACCATGGAAGGCAATTTGCTGAGTACAAGTTTGCCGCTTTCACGCGCAGTTGAATAGAACTTGCCAGTGAGTATTCTGGCCAGGTACTTGTTCATAGCGCCGACGTTGGGTGAGATCGACATGTCGTTGTCGTTAAGTATCACCAGCATATTGCTGCGCAAGCCACCGGCGTGATTCAGCGCTTCATAGGCAAGGCCGGCAGTCAACGCGCCATCACCGATGATCGCGACGACGTGGCGCTCATCTGAATTGACCGGTGTATGTGAATCCAGCTCCATGGTGTTGCCGGATTCTGTCGCTTGCAAGGCATTGGTCGCCTGTTGCGCCGCCGCTAAGCCGGATGACGCTTCGCTGGCGCCACCGCTTTGTGAGTAGTTGCCCAGCCCCAGAGCCATGCCGGTTGCTGCACTGATCGATGTGCTGGAGTGCCCGACACCAAAGCTGTCGTAGGGACTTTCACTACGTGCCGGAAAGCCCGCCAGACCGTCGCGTTTGCGCATGGTTTTCATGCGACCCTTTCGTCCGGTCAGAATTTTGTGCGGGTAGGTCTGATGTCCGACATCCCAGACCAGAAGGTCATCGGGCGTGTTGTAAACATAATGCAAGGCTGTGGTGAGTTCAACGGTGCCCAGGCTTGCACCCAGGTGGCCACCCGTTTCCGCGACGGATTCGATCAGGAATTCGCGTAGCTCACGACACAAAGACTGAACTTCCTGACGATCGAGCTTTTTGAGATCGGCAGGCGAATCGACCCTGTCCAGGTGTGGATATGTCTTGTTTTTGGCCATCGCTTCGGATTCGGAGCTGCGCTTAGCTTAGTGAGTGCGCTCGATGATAAAATTGGAAATCTGCCTCAGTTCCTCGAATTGCGGGCCCAGTCCATTAAGAGGCTGCAGTGCTTTGTGGTGCGTCAGGCGCGCGTGTTCCCGTGCTCCATCAAGGCCCAATAGTGCCGGATAGGTTGGTTTGTTGCGAGCCCCATCAGCACCTTGTGTCTTGCCTAGCGTTTCAGTATCCGAAACCACGTCCAGAATATCATCAACGATCTGGAACAACAGACCGATTTCGTTGGCAAATTCCGAGAGCCGCTGTTTTAGCTCATCATCGCAGCTTTCACGCGTGTGTGTAGCCATCAGGATACTGGCATGAATGAGCCGGCCGGTTTTTAGCCTGTGCATGGCTTCCAGTTCCTGCAGCGATAGTACTTTACCGACGGCTTCAAGGTCTATTGCCTGGCCGGCAGCCATGCCTGCCTCACCACTGGCTTTGCCCAGCAATACCAGCATGTCTATTTTATTCTGAGCAGAGATCGCAGGATCTTCAATTTCTGCCAATAACGTGAATGCCAGCGCTTGTAGGGCGTCGCCGGCAAGTATAGCGGTAGCCTCGTCAAATTTTCTGTGGCAGGTCGGTTTGCCGCGGCGCAGGTCGTCATCGTCCATGGCTGGAAGATCGTCGTGGACCAGGGAATAAGCATGCACGACTTCAATCGCCGCGGCTGCTACATCCATTTGCTCGAAGGGGATGCCAAGTGCTTTGCAGGTGGCATAAGTGAGGCAGGGACGGATGCGTTTGCCGCCACTGGTAACGGCATAGTGCATGGCTTCGTAGAGTCGCGTACCACTCTTGCCATTTGACGCTATCACCATGTCCACAGACGGCAGTACATTCTGCACAACCGAGTCTGCGCGACTTCGGCACTGCATCAGAAACTGTTCGATATCAGTCACAGGTTTCGGGATCCCTGCAATATGCTGGCGGCATTTTGCCAGCAAGTGCCTGCAGATTTTCGTGTGTTTTGTTGGTTTGTCACGGCCCGTGGCCCAGTTCCGGTTGCAGTTTTGTTCAGTTTTCTTAAGTTTGCTTCAGTTTGCTTCAGTTTTGTTTTGGCGATGGTGCAGCGCAATCTGTAGCGCTTGTCAGTCTAACAAATCAATGGCCTGCGGTAGACGTTCAACGCCTTCAACCAGCAGTCCGGGGATAGCGTTTTTGGGCTTGTT
The DNA here is from genome assembly GCA_938005265.1 of uncultured Granulosicoccaceae bacterium. Taxonomy (GTDB): domain Bacteria; phylum Pseudomonadota; class Gammaproteobacteria; order Granulosicoccales; family Granulosicoccaceae; genus CALFCE01. Next base: position 60,534 of record CALLOA010000094.1, on the reverse strand, counting down.
GCGCATTGGCACTATCGCACGTTTAAACCCGTGTTTGGCAGCTTCGGTCAGTCGCTCTTCGCCGTTTGACACCGGCCTGACTTCTCCAGACAATCCAAGCTCACCAAAAACCACAAGGTCTGTCGGCAGGGGCCGGTTGCGGAACGACGAGATAGCCGCCAGTACCACGGGTAGATCAGCGGCTGTCTCGCTGATACGAACGCCGCCGACAACATTCACATAGACATCCTGGTCAAACATGGCGATGCCGGCATGGCGATGCAATACGGCCAGCAGCATGGCCAGTCTATTGTGCTCCAGACCCAGTGTGATGCGCCGGGGATTGCCCTGGCTTCCACCATCAACCAGAGCTTGCGCCTCCACCAGCATAGGGCGGGTGCCTTCACGCGTGACCATAATAACGCTTCCGCTAACGGGCTCAACATGGCGTGACAAAAAAATTGCCGAGGGGTTTTTAACAACCTTCAGGCCACGATCACTCATGGCGAAAACACCGATCTCGTTGACCGCCCCGAAACGATTCTTGACCGCACGGATGACGCGGTAGCGGTTGCCGGGGTCGCCCTCAAAATAAAGCACGGTATCCACCATATGCTCCAGCACTCTTGGGCCTGCCAATGCCCCCTCCTTGGTGACATGCCCGACCAGAAAAATAGACGTGCCAGTTTGTTTTGCGTACCTCACCAGTCGAGCAGCACTTTCGCGAACCTGCGAGACTGAGCCGGGGGCGGAGTTGACTGATTCGGTGAATACAGTCTGCACAGAATCTATCACTACGATTTGCGGCTTTTCGCTTTGTACCGTGGCAAGAATCTGTTCGATGCGAGTCTCTGCGAAGAGTTTGAGTTTTTCGGTTGGCAGTCCGATTCGCCGGGCACGCATACTGACTTGCTGGAGCGACTCTTCGCCGGTGACATAGAGTGTTGCGCTATCACCCGGTAGCGTTTGCGACAGGAAGGCGAGTGACTGGACCAGGAGTGTCGATTTGCCGATACCGGGGTCACCTCCCAGTAGAGTTACCGAACCGCTGACCAGCCCGCCACCCAGTACGCGGTCAAGTTCGCTCAAGCCGGTGAGGGTGCGGGAAATTTCTTCCTGTTCAACATCGCTGGCAGCGGTAACGCCGGCATTGCCTGCATACCCCTCGAACCGGCTACCGGGGCTGCCGTCTGCTGGTGCGCCAGCCAAGCCCTCTTCGAGCGTGTTCCAGGCTTTGCATTCCGAGCATTGGCCGTTCCATTGATTGGCAATTGCACCACAATCGGTACACTGGTAACGCGTTTTGACCTTGGCCATACCGCTGCCCCGCCAACTGTGGTGATCAACTGCCGCCAGCGCGCTTGCGTCGCGCTGATAGTTCATCAGTCGGGACGTCCTTTGCTGCAGCGCTGCCAGTGGCTTGTTCCGCGGAAATATTGGCCTTGGTCAGGTCGTGCCCGGCTTCGTCAGAAGGTGCTGTTTCAGACTGAGCCGCGTGCTCGCTAATTTCCGTGTATTCACCTGTTTCATCAACCGAATCGATAGGCGTGACTTTGACTCGAGTGACACGATTTTCTTCGATCTCGAGAATTTCAATCTGATGATCGTGTAGTCTGCAAACGGAGCCCGCCGCCGGAAAGCTCTCGAGGTGCTCAAGTATCAGCCCGTTGAGTGTTTTGGGTCCATTTGCTGTGAGATCTGACAAAGGCCAGCCCAGAGTCCGGCTCAATGTGCGGACCTGGGTCGCCCCGGCAACCAGGTAGGTGCCGTCGGGTTGCAGCTGAACATCTTCCATGCCGTCACTCTTGTCTTTGGCGAATTCGCCGACAATTTCTTCCAGGATATCTTCCAGCGTCAGCAAGCCGAGAATATCGCCATATTCGTCAACCACCAGGCCAATGCGACGATTTTCTTTCTGGAAATTAAGCAACTGCACCGTTAGTGAGGTGCCTTCGGGAATAAAGTAGGCATCTCTGATACGCGCCTCCAATGCTTCTCTATTGAAGTCACCGGAACGCATCGTATCGAGCATCTTGCGCAAGTAAATGAAGCCGACCAGATTGTCGATATTTTCGCGAAAAACCAGTAGCCGCCCGTGTTTGCTGTTGGAGATCTGGGTGAGGATCTCGTCCCAGCTGTCATCCAGATCAATGGCAGATATGTCGTTGCGGGGCACCATGATTTCGTCGACCGTGATTTCCTCAAGATCGAGAATGTTAATCAGCATGTCGCGATGACGTTGCGGGATCAAGCCGGCTGATTCGTTGACCACCGTGGCCAATTCGGCACTGGTCAATTCTTCCTGCAAGTTATCGCCGGGATTGACTCGCAGTAGTCTGAGGATTCTTTCCACTATCCAGTTCACGACCCGCACAACAGGCCACGCCACCACCATCATGGGCACATAGATGGCTGAAGCGAAAAAGGCCATTTTCTCTGTTTTCAGTGTAGCCAGAGTCTTTGGAGTGACTTCTGCAAAAACCAGTATGACCAGCGTCAGGACGCCGGTTGCGACGGCGATACCCGGTTCACCCAATATTCGCAGTGCAATGACTGTGGCTATCGCCGAGGCCAGGATGTTGACAAAATTATTGCCTAACAGAATGAGGCTGATTAAACGCTCTGGTTGTTGTAGCAGGCGCGCAGTGCGTATTGCTCCTTTGTGACCACTTTTGGCAAGGTGACGCAGACGGTAGCGATTCAATGACATGAGTGCGGTTTCTGAGCCCGAGAAAAAACCGGATAACAGAATCAGCACGACCAGCAAGCTGAAAAGCACGCCGAGTGGAATGGTGTTCAAGTAGGTTTACAACCTCATTAGAGCTGGATGGGTGACAGGTCGAATATAGAGCTTTCAGGCAGATTTGGCAAAATTCCCGCCAAAACAGCAATAGTGATGCGGTATCGCACGCGTAAACGACTGTTCATTGCAGCCGGCATCCGCCATCGGCACACTGACTTTTCGGTGAATTTTCATCCGCTGCGCGATTATCGCATTATACTTTCCGGTAAAGGCGGGCATTATTTACTTGCAGCCCGTGGTTACCCCGATCCGGAGGCTTTTGCATGTTTGACTCACTGACCGAGCGACTCGGCCGCACGATTAAAAATCTCAGCGGTCAGGGGCGCCTGACAGAAGCCAACATCCAGGACACTTTGCGTGAAGTGCGCTTGGCGTTGCTGGAGGCTGATGTTGCGCTGCCCGTGGTCAAACAGTTCATCGACAACATCCGCGAGCAGGCATTAGGGCAGGAGGTTGTCAGCAGTCTGTCACCGGGCCAGGCGCTGGTAAAGGTGGTGAATGACGAGCTGGTCGCTCTGATGGGCGAGGAGAACAGCGCTCTTGATCTGTCACGGCAGCCTCCTGCGGTAGTGCTGATGGCGGGATTGCAAGGCGCTGGTAAAACGACGACGGTAGCCAAACTCGCTCGTTTGCTAAAGGAAAAGCACAACAAGAAGGTCATGGTAGTCAGTTGCGACGTTTATCGTCCGGCGGCAATCAAGCAGCTCGCGACACTTGCAGATACTGTAGGGGCGGTATTTCATGACAGTGCGATTGATCAGCGCCCTGTAGATATCGCTCATTCGGCAGTAGCCGCCGCAAAACTGCAGTTTATGGATGTTTTGCTGGTTGATACCGCGGGTCGTCTAGCCATTGATGAAGAAATGATGGCGGAGATACAGGACCTGCACGCCGCGCTGGATCCGGCAGAGACCCTCTTCGTTGTCGATAGCATGACAGGCCAGGATGCCGCCAAAACGGCCAAAGCCTTCGGTGATGCGTTGCCGCTGAGCGGAGTTGTGCTGACCAAAACCGATGGTGACGCACGCGGGGGTGCGGCGCTTTCAGTGCGTATGATTACTGGCAAGCCCATCAAATTCCTGGGTTCCGGTGAGAAAACCGAAGCGCTGGAGCCATTTCACCCGGATCGCGTGGCGTCGCGTATTCTCGGTATGGGAGACGTGGTGAGCCTGGTCGAAGAGGTACAGGCCAAAGTTGATCACAATAAGGCTGAAAAGCTCGCTCGCAAGATCCGGAAAGGCAAGAACTTCGATCTTAACGATTTGCGCGATCAGCTGGAGCAGATGTCGAATATGGGTGGTATGGAGTCGATGCTGGAAAAAATGCCCGGCATGGCAAATATCCCGGCGGGCGCCAAGTCACAGATGGGCGACAAGGAGGTTCGACGCATGATCGCGATTATCAATTCCATGACCCCGCAGGAGCGGAAATTCCCGGCCATTCTAAAAGGTTCTCGCAAGAAACGAGTCGCTGCGGGCAGTGGGCTGCAAGTTCAGGATGTCAATCGATTGCTAAAGCAGCACACGCAAATGAGCAAAATGATGAAGAAAGTATCAAAAATGGGTATGGCGAAGATGATGCGCAGTATGCAAGGCAAGCTGCCGCCGGGCATGGGATTCTAGGAGATATCTTTTTCAGGCTTTATTTTGCTCCAGAATCGAGTACAATAGTGGGTTCACCTTGAAGCAGTCAGGTTTTTTTGCTGGTCGGTATGCTTAACCCGTGGGCTAGAAGTCCTGAGTTAGTCTGCTTTGAAGTTGGTCCAAGGTTTTTTTAAATTATCCAAGCCTTATCCCGGTGCCCAGTGTTTCGCCTGTCCCGTGTGCGCCGATGCGTTGCCCGGGCTATGCGTCATGGGAGGGTCAGGTACTAGTGGGTATGCTTCGCCTTTTGCGGGGCCCCAACTTTCGATTTTTTCGATTTTCGATACTCTTATGGTCACAATCAGATTATCTCGCGGCGGCGCAAAAAAACAGCCGTTCTACCATATTGTTGCCACGGACAGCCGTGCCCGACGTGACGGTCGTTACATTGAGCGCCTTGGTTTTTATAATCCTGTAGCCCGCAGCAGCGCCGAGCCGGTTCGTCTCGATCTTGAGCGCATTGATCATTGGGTCAATAACGGTGCCCTGATGAGCGATCGGGTAAAAAGCATCGTCAAAAGCTACCGTCGCTATGGTGCCGAAGACCCGACTGCTGAAGCTCGTGCCAAACGCAAACTTGCTCGCAAGGCTGCACAAAAAGCCGCCAAGGCCGCGCCGGCAGAAGAAGCTGCTACGGAAGAAGTTGCTGAAGAAGCCGCAGACGCAGGCGACGAAGCTGCCGCTTCAGAATAGCAACTTTCAGTTGCAGCAATCTGCTTATGTTGGATTGCTGCGCGCTTGCAACCCGGATTTATAGCCTTTTTACCCGTGTCTGAACGGAAGCCGGCGAAAGCGCTTGAGGGAACAAAACAAGCCGTTGCAGAAGTCGTGGGAGCGAGCGGTTTGGTGTCTGGTCAAAGTAATTGCGGATCGACTGAAGAGCCGGTTTTGCTCGGGCAAATCAATGGGGTTTTTGGCGTTAGAGGCTGGCTCAAGGTCTTCTCGGACACCGAACCGCGAGAAAATATCGTTCAATACAAGAAATGGTTAATTGCCCGCCGTGTTGGTCGTGTTGCCGGGGTTGCCCGCAAAGATGGCGGGGTTGCCCGGCAAAATAGCGGGGCTGGGTCAACCGGGGTCACGGACGACGTTGAATGGAAGGAAGTTCGGTTGCTGGAAGGCAAACGACACGGCAAGAACGTGATTGTGCGGCTTGAGGGAATCGATAGTCGTGAGCAGGCGGAAGTTCTGGTGGGCTATCAGGTCGCTGTAGAACGGCAGCAGTTGCCAAAACTTCCACAGGGTGAGTATTACTGGTCCGATTTGATCGGGCTTGAAGTGGCCAATACAGAAGGTCGGGTATTGGGCACGGTTAAGCGATTGTTCGAAACCGGGGCTAATGATGTACTGGTTGTAGCTGGCCAGGGTAGCTTGGAGGACGATAATTCTGTCTCGGAAACAGCGGCAGAAAATCCGGATGAGAGGCCGCCGGGCAAATCGTCAGTGGCTGCTGCGGAGATCCTGATACCTTGGGTACTCGATCACTTTGTGCTTGAGGTGGATAAGGTGGGGCGGCGAATTATTGTAGATTGGCAAGAAGACTACTGAATTGAAAATTGCGGTAGTGACACTGTTTCCGGAGCTGCTAGATTCTTTTGCGGCGCACGGAATACCCCGAAAGGCGGTTCAGCAGTGTGCACTGTCGCTTTGTGCGGTCAATCCCAGGGATTACACCGATGACCTTCATCGAACCGTTGATGACAGGCCATATGGTGGTGGTCCCGGTATGGTGATGAGAGTTGAGCCATTGCGTCGAGCGATTGCAGCGGCGCACGAATGGGTTGGTGGTAGCGCACTGACGGTGTACCTCAGTCCTCAAGGAACGGTTTATACACAATTGATGGCGCGACAGTTGGCAGGTCGGGCAGCAGTTGACACTGTAGTTGGCGCTGTAAATTTGCAGCAAGGTTTACAGCAAAAACAGCAGCAAAAACGACAGCAAGATTTAAGCGCAACTGACGCTCTGGTGCTGGTTGCCGGTCGCTACGAAGGCATTGACGAACGCCTTATCGTGAGCGATGTCGATTGTGAATGGTCGGTCGGGGATTTTATTCTCAGTGGCGGCGAACTGGCGGCTTTTTCTGTGGTGGACAGTATTGCCAGATTATTGCCTGGTGTGTTGGGCAATAGCGAGTCTGCTGATAACGACTCGTTTGGTGAGGATGGCTTGCTGGATTTTCCACACTACACCAGGCCAGAAGAGTTAGATGGCGAGGCGGTACCGGCTGTGTTGTTAAGCGGTGACCATGCGGCGATTGCCAGGTGGCGACGTAGAAAGGCATTGCAACGAACAGCTCTGCGGCGCCCGGATATGATTAAAGTGGCTCTGCAAAACGCAGCACTGAACAACCATGACCTGGATTTGCTTCGCGAGCTGGGTTTTGATTTGCGGAGACTTGAATCTGGTTGATTCCAGATTTTTTTAAATAGGAAAACATGTGTGCAGGCTAGCTACAAATAGAGTTCTGACACCTTATAATTTACTTAACAAAGTTATTTCGAACAGACAACCCGGCTGAGTCCCATGAGCAAGTTGATAGAACAGATTAATGCTGAACAGATGAACAAGGAAATTCCGGAATTCAATCCGGGTGATTCCGTTGTTGTTCAGGTGAGGGTCACAGAGGGTAGTCGCGAACGCTTGCAGGCGTTTGAAGGTATCGTCATCGCCAAGCGCAATCGAGGCTTGAACTCAGCGTTTACCGTCAGAAAGATTTCCCACGGTGAAGGTGTTGAGAGAGTGTTCCAGACGTATAGCCCGTCAGTGTCATCAATCGAGGTTAAGCGACGTGGTGATGTGCGTCGCGCAAAGCTTTATTACTTGCGTGGCCGGACTGGACGTTCTGCTCGAATCAAGGAAAAGTTGTCCTGATCAAAGCTGGTCAGGTTGCAACAACTGCCAATTGTCGTTCGTCAGGCAATTTTAAAGAGCAACATCCTGTTATAACCAGTTACATACCAGTGCCGGCTACGCCGGCTTGGTCAGAAACGTATTAATTAATAACGAATACGGGCGCTGCCTGCACGTGTAGCCCTGCTATTCATCCCGGTCGGATATCCAGCGGTGCTTACCCGGCAATCTTGATGATGCAGGCAGGGTGATCATCCGGTTTGTCGCTCGGGTCTTGTATTTACTCCAAAAGCCCTTAATTACACTAGTTGTTGTGGTCGCCCCGCAAAATTCGATGTTGGCGACTACCCTCATGCAAAGCCGTATCTGAGAGAGAGCAATGACAGCCGCTACCGAACCCCAGTCTATGACTTTCGAGGCAGAAGTTAATCAGCTTCTGCAATTGATGATTCACTCACTTTACTCGAATCAGGAGATTTTCCTGCGTGAGTTGATCAGTAATGCGTCCGATGCCTGTGACAAGCTTCGTTTTGAAGCATTGTCGAATGGCGATTTACAATCTCAGCAAGCGGCATTGCGGATCACCATATCGAGTGACGAGGAGGCCGGAACAATTACGGTGTCAGACAATGGCATCGGTATGAGCCGTGAAGAAGTCGTTGCCAATATCGGTACGATAGCCAAATCCGGAACACGTAACTTTCTGGAGTCCCTGACCGGTGACCAGAAGACTGACGCCCAGATGATCGGGCAGTTCGGTGTGGGCTTCTATTCAGCTTTTGTGGTCGCTGACAAAGTCAGTCTGCGAACCCGGCGTGCCGGTGATGCGGCCGCCGATGGTGTGCATTGGGAGTCGGATGGCGCTAGTGGATACACACTGGAGGCAATCGAGAAAAGCGAACCTGGCACCGACGTCATCTTGAGTATCAAGGATGACTGCAAGGAATTTCTCAGTAGCTGGAAGTTGCGCAGCATCATCAAGAAATACTCTGACCACATTACTTTTCCGATCATGATGATGGGGGAAGCGCCTCCAGCTGAAGAGGGTGAAGAGCAAAAATCCGCTGAGCTGGAACAGGTTAATGCCGCGTCAGCGTTGTGGGCACGCTCCAAAAGTGAAGTCACTGACGATGAATACAAGGAGTTTTACAAGCAGGTCTGTCATGACTATGAGGACCCGCTAGCCTGGACGCACAATCGTGTAGAAGGCACGCAGGAGTACACAACCTTACTGTATTTGCCAAAAAAGGCCCCGTTTGATCTTTATGACGCGCAGCAACAGAGGCAAGGTGTAAAGCTGTTCGTGCAACGTGTTTTCATTATGGACGAGGCAGAGAAGCTGATGCCCCGTTATCTGCGTTTCGTTAAAGGCATTGTTGACTCCAGCGATCTGCCATTGAACGTATCTCGCGAAATATTGCAGGATAACAAGATAATCGACACGATTCGCGCAGGTTCTGTGAAGAAAATTCTGTCGATGCTGGAGGGTATTGCCGAGAAAGAGCCCGAGAAATACGCTGAATTCTGGACCGAATTCGGTCGCTGCCTGAAAGAAGCACCGGGTGAGGATTTTGCGAATAAGGAGCAGGTTGCAAAGCTTTATCGTTTTGAATCAACCGAAACCGGCAAGTTGGGTGATATGGTCAGTCTTGATCAATATATCTCGCGCATGAAGCCCGGCCAGGACAAAATTTACTATATTACTGCTGATTCGTTCCAGGCAGCCAGCAACAGTCCGCATCTCGAAATTTTTCGCGACAAGTCACTTGAGGTGCTGCTAATGCATGATCGGGTTGATGAGTGGATGATGTCATACTTGGCGGAATACGACGGTAAAAGCTTTGTATCGATCGCCAAAGGAGAGCTGGATCTTGACGGCGTAGGCACGGCAAAAGCAGATGACGATAAAAATGAGGCCGACAAACCCACAGATGAGGAAAATGAGAGTCTGGTCAAACGGCTCAAGGAATCATTGGGTGACAAAACCAGTGAAGTCAGGGTTTCCAAGCGTCTGACAACCTCGCCTGCCTGTGTCGTTCTGGGAGAACAGGAAATGGCCCTGCATATGCAGCAGCTGATGAAGCAGATGGGGCAGGAAATGCCCAGCACCAAGCCGGTGCTGGAAATCAATCCCGGGCACCCTATATTGCGTTTGCTGGATAAAGAGCCGGATGACGAAAAATTTGGAAACTGGTCCGAATTGCTGCTCGATCAGGCTATGCTGGCAGATGGAGGGCAGCTCGATGATGGTGCCGGTTTCGTCAAACGTATGAACGAAATGTTTCTTGCTCTGCATGAGGATTCCTGAAGTTCATCTGCGGGGCTGTCGTTTAGTCTCGCAAACGACTAAACTTGTATGCAGGTGTAGAATGGCCGCTGCGGCGTGTTTAACCCACCCGCGATCCGGATTCCATGCTGAACAATCTGAAGGCAATGCTGAACAAATTGAAGGGTAACAAATTGATATTCAATTTATCTAAACTGGTGCTGAAAAAATCTGGCGTATTGGCGCTGATGGCGATTTGCCTTCTTCTTGGAACTACAGCCTACGCGGGTGACCCGGAAGCGGGTGCCCAGAAAGCGTATACCTGTCTGGGATGCCACGGTGTTAAACACTACGTGAATACCTATCCGACCTACCACGTACCCAAGATAGCCGGGCAGCACGAAGTCTATATAATCGCGGCTCTGCAATCCTACCGTAATAAGTCCAGGGCACACCCATCCATGCAGGCCAATGCCGGCTTGTTGACGGATACGGATATTGAAGACATCGCAGCCTACTTTGCCGCCCAGGCAGGTAAAGAGCCAAAAAAAATTCCAGCTGAAGCCGGCATTGATGAAGCAAAGACCTGTGCTGCCTGCCATGGCACGAATGGAAACTCCAACCAGCCAGCCAACCCGAAACTTGCGGGTCAGTATGAGAGTTACATCAGGCACGCACTGACTGCATATCGCTCAGGTGAACGGCAGAATGCCATTATGGGCGGATTCGCTTCACAGCTGAGTGATGCTGATATCAAGAAACTGGCGAAATATTTTTCCAGCCAGAAAGGCACTATCGCTACTGCTGATCGATAGATTCAGCGGTTCTTGCACCTTGGGCCTTGTCTTCGATTGGCCTTGTTTTCCCTGGCCAGGTTTCCATTGGTGGGTGTCCATTGGGAGGGCAAGTGCACAGGCGGGCAATTAACGGTTGCCTCGCGCTGCGGGATCAATTTTTATCGATTATTTCGTTTTCGATCTGTAACTCAATATCGCGGGGCATCTGCAGGTGAAAGCCCTGTGAGTCCAGATTTGCCAGAACCTTCCGGGCATCTTCCTGGCCGAGTTTTCGATCAGCTGTAAGTTCAATTTCCATGGCAAATTCGGCTACACCGAGCTGATTCACGACGGGTTCGGGTAGATTCTCCAGCTGAGCTTGATCGCGCAGGTAGACATACAAGCCTTCTTTTTTTGAACTTCTATAGATGTATACTCGCATCTGCTGCCTGAAAGTGATTCACCGAAGCTGAACATTACATGACGAATACCTCATGCTACCGGCTATTTAAGCACAATCTGATTGATTCATGAGTGTTCCAAAGCTGTTAATTGTGCAATATTCGATTTCTGAAGCGGTAAAATCGACGTTAGCGTATGTTCAAACCGTAGCGCAGAATGAACGACACTGAGCGACAGAGGCTGGATAAATGGCTGTGGGCCGCACGCTTTTTTAAAACACGCAGTCTTGCAACACAGCAGGTTTTGAAGGGGCGTGTCAGTGTCAATGGGCAACGCGCCAAACCGTCCAGACCGATAATTCTGGGTGATGTTATTGCTATCAAAAAACACCCCTATGAGTTCGAGGTGGAGGTGACAGGTCTGCGTGAGGAGCGGCGGCCGGCCGCCGAGGCCAGTATGCTATACAAAGAATCAGAGCGAAGTGCCCAGCGACGTGCCGAGGTTTCGGCATTACAGAAAATAGACCGGGTGGTGAGTCATGGTATGCGTGGCGAAGGCCGGCCCAGTAAACGTCAGAGACGTCAGATTGTACGCTTTCGAAACCAACAAGACGGGTCCGGTGAAGACCCGGTAGAGTGATTCGCGATCATGGAGTATCAATTGCGAATCATGTAACAGAACATTTAGCGCCAGTACCTTGAAAGAAATGCATGCAATCTGTTTTTACACAGATTCCCATCAACTAACATTGGAATGCAGCGACATCATTTCCAGTTCCAGACCTGATCAAGCAGATTGAACCAATCGCCTGAAATAATACCGGCATCCCAGCATGCCGTATCGCGAAAGACTATCAGTAACAATGCGCTGAAAGTGCTGGAGCGCCTGCATGCTGGTGGCTATTCCAGCTATCTGGTCGGGGGTGGTGTACGTGATGCTTTGCTCGAATTGCAACCAAAAGACTTCGATATAGCGACTGATGCCAGCCCGGAAGAAGTGCGCTCACTGTTCCGTAACTCACGCATTATTGGCCGTAGATTTCGCCTGGTTCATGTGGTTTTCGGGCGCGACATTATTGAAGTTGCAACCTTCCGTGCTGATCATGCCAGTGGCAAGGGTGGGGAGACTGGCAGTGATGGCCGGATTCTGCGTGACAATGTCTATGGCAGTATTGAAGAAGATGCCTTACGCCGCGATTTCACCGTAAACGCTCTGTATTTCAATATTGAAGATAACACGGTGGTCGATTTTGTTGGTGGTCTGGACGATATTGAGGACGGTGTGTTCCGTCTCATCGGTAATCCTGTACAGCGCTGTGAGGAAGACCCGGTGCGTGTGTTACGCGCTGCCCGATTGGCAGCGAAACTTCAATTCGATATAGAGCAGGACACCCTGGACGCTATGTTTGATACAGCTCATATGCTGGAAAACATGCCTCCTGCGCGATTGTTTGAAGAAGCCCTGAAAATGTTTCATGGTGGTTATGCAGTCAGAAGTTTTCATCGTTTGCTGGAACTTGACCTGTTCGGTTACCTGTTTCCTCAAACCAATGCGAGACTGCGTGACGAGATGGTTGAGAGCGACCAGCCGGGGTATGAAAAACAATTGATTGAAGCTGCACTTGCGAATACTGATTCACGTATTTTACAGGATCTGCCAGTGACACCCGCTTACTTGCTGGCATTTATGCAATGGGGTGCGGTTTACGAATGTGCGCGCAAGCTCATGCAAAAAGGCTTAACACCATCTGATGCTATATGGCATGCGGGCGATGTCGTGTTGCCATTACAACTCAGAGTCACGTCAATTCCGAAAAGGTTTTCGGCGCCGATGCGGGAAATCTGGTCCTTGCAACCGCGGCTTGAGCAACTTCCCGGTAATCGGTGTCTGGCACTCCTCGAGAATCGTCGTTTCAGGGCGGCGTATGATTTTCTCTGCTTGCGTGCCCGCTTTGATGACACTCTGAAGGATGCAGCCGAGTGGTGGACCCGGGTACAGGAAGTTGATGCCACCGAGCAGGAACAGATGTGCAAGGACAAACCTGTTGTGACCAGTCACTGGGGCGAGCCGGGCAAGGGCCCGAAACGCAAGCGCCGAGCACGCCGCGGCCGCGCTGGCCGGGACCGCAAGTCACCCGGTTCAGGCAGTGGTAAGCAGTGACGGTATTGATCCCAGGGGAAGCTGCAGCAACTCCGGTCTATATAGCCATAGGGGCGAATCTGGGCAATCCTGTTCAACAAGTCATGGCGGCTGTAGATGCAATGGAGCTGCTACCCGGCATTACCGTTACCGGGTGCTCGTCTCTTTATGTCAGCCCTCCTATGGGGCCGCAGGATCAGCCGGACTATACGAATGCAGTTTGCAAGCTGGATTGCAGCGGCATGGAGCCACTTGAGTTGCTGGATCATTTACAGGCTGTCGAGAGTGAGGCTGGTCGACAAAGAGATGCCGATGGTGTTAACGCACACGGTCGTTGGGGCCCGCGCCAGCTTGATCTGGATATGTTGCTTTTTGGCCAGCAGCAGGTCAGTACGGCACGCCTGAGCGTACCGCACCCCGGTATTCTGGAGCGCCCATTTGTATTGCTTCCTCTGCTGGAAGTTGAACCTGACATCCAGATACCCGGCAGAGGCTATGCGCGTGACTATCTTGGCATGTTGCCGGCCCACCAATTACAGCGAGTCCCGGAATCAGCTCTACCGGAACCTCGCGCATGATTCTTTACGTTTGTCGCGGAATAAGTTGATGAAGCACAGGTATATTGCTGTAGAAGGGCCGATTGGTGTCGGCAAATCAACATTGGCCTCGCGCCTGGCCGAATCATTCGGATTTTCATTTGTTGGTGAATCCGCATTAAATAATCCGTACCTGGAAAAGTTCTACAAACATCCGGCGCAATTTGCATTTCATGCGCAAGTGTATTTTTTACAGTCGCGGGTTGAAACTCTGAGTCAGCTTCAACACCCCCATACAGAGCGCCAGGCATCAGGTGTTGTGACCGATTTCTGCATGGACAAAGACTGTCTTTTTGCCGCCAACACTCTGGATGATACCGAGTTTTTGATGTACGAGCGGCTGCAGTCCTCGCTGGTGATTGATCTGCCAAAGCCCGATCTGGTCATTTACCTGCAAGCACCTGTCTCGGTGTTGTTGAATCGCATCAGTAAACGTGGCTTGAAATTCGAACAGAACCTCAATAGCAGTTATCTTCAAAAGCTGGTGGATAGCTACGAAAACTACTTTCATCAATATGACCAGACACCGCTTCTGGTTGTTAATGCTGCCGAGATAAACATCGCTGAGAATCAGGTTGATTATCAGAATTTGTTGCAAAATATCGCAGAAATTGGGCCCGGTCGACATTATCTCAATCCCATAGCAGCAACGCTTTAAATACATTCTGCCCTAACTTATTGAAATTTATGGGTAATAAGCAGGATCCCGGCAAAATCTTTGGAAAAAAAACCGCTAAACAAGGGGTATAGGCATATAGGTTTGTTAAACTGCTGGGTTCACTAGTACAGAACGGGCTTTTTTTGGCCCATTGGTCGCCTGAATAAAACCAATAATGGCGATTCAACTAATGCGCTATTGCTTACAAAGCGGCTTACACGGCAGCTTACAGGGCGCAAAACCGGATTTTTTTACAGGGGAATTTTTCAATGGCTGAATTTCAAACACTCAGGATTGCTCTACTGGAAGATGATGCTGAGCAAGCGGCCAGAGTTTCATCGTGGATCGATGACAAAGGCTATCAATGCAGTGTCTTTGATGCAGCCGACGAATTTCAGCGGGCGTTCCGCAAAACCAGCTTCGATGTAGTTGTGCTCGATTGGACCCTCGAAACTGGAAGTTCAGGCCTTGAGGTATTGCATTGGGTTCGAAAAACACTAGCCAGCGATATCCCCATCATCTTTGTCACGGCGCGACAAGCTGAGGCAGATATCGTCACGGCCTTGCAAGCCGGTGCTGACGACTTTCTCGGCAAGCCGGTGCGTCAGCATGAATTGCTTGCGCGTTTGCAGGCATTGGCGCGACGTGCGCAGCCCGAAACTGAAACTCTGGAGTGCCCGCCTTACACATTCGATACTTCCAACAGGCAGGTACTGCATGATGGCGAGCCGGTGCGTCTTACTGAGAAGGAATATGAACTGGCTGTATTTCTGTTCCGTAATCGCGGCCGTGTATTATCAAGACAACATCTGCTGACATCGGTGTGGGGGACCTCTGCCGACCTTAACACGCGCACTGTCGATACCCATGCTAGCCGCCTGCGCAAGAAGCTTAAACTGCTAGCGTCCGAGCGTTGGAAACTGACATCCATCTATCAGCATGGTTATCGCCTGGAAGAGCATACTAGCTAGGTTCCCTACAGCAATTTAGGTTCCCTAAAGCAATTTCGGCCGCATAGACTACTATTGCTTGGATCTTGCTAGATGCAAGGGTAGTAAATTTATGGTGGCTTGGCGAACTATAGTGCAACTCGGGTAAGCCAGGTGTTTAGTTCCGGTGACTTTCAAGGTTTTTGCTGATTGCTTGCTAGAACAAGCGTGCATTTGCAAACTAAAGTCAATTGCTATAAACAATGGGCGTTATCTGCCGTAAGCTGCATCTGAGGCAGTGCGTTGGCTGTATTGCTGTTGGCTGTATTGCTTAAAGCGTCATACTCGCGAATGCGGGGAGCCACCATCTTTGATGTCGTGTATTGTCCATTTTTAGCGGGGCCTACACGATACAGGGCGGGAGATCTTCAGGTTGAATGAAAAAAATAGATGTAACCCTATAGTGTCCGGCTGCAATTCAGTTCGCACCGCAGTGCGGTCGAACCTGCTGCCTGGCGATGTGTCCCAGATTCGGGTTTTTGTGCGAAGCTCAATAATCTCCTCCTTTAGCGCCTTGGCGATCCTGCTCGGGATTTCTGCAGTCCCCCTTACATCGGAAGCTGTACACGCTCAGGAAGTCGACTCGCGCATAGAGAAAATCGTAAGAGTAGAGAACGAGCGCAGTTTTAATAGCATTGCCTTAGAGGAATTCGGCACTGTGGGTATGGCGAGGTTGTTAGCCGAATATAATCAATTGGCTCCTGATGCCGATCTCGCCGCTGGTACCGAAATTATCATACCGACTCATCTCGAGCCCAAAAAGAATTTCGCCACTGTTGCTTATGTTAAGGGTGGGGCGACGCTGCATGTCGCGGGCAGTCGCAATACGATACGTGAGCTTGCTGCAGATTTTCGTGTTTATTCAACTGATGAGATCGTCACAGCAGAAGACGGATTCGTCAGCTTGTTGTTATCCAATGGTTCCGTTCTCAATATTCAGCCATCATCTACTCTGTCACTGAAAATACTGCAGTGTCTGCCTGATAATCCAGCCTGCAACGTAGAACTCGGTTCATCCTCAGGTTCTGTTGATGCCGATGTTAAAAAGCGTACCGACCAGCAGAATCGTTTTTTGATTTCAACACCGTATGCCTCAGCTGCAGTGCGTGGCACCAAATTTGATTTTGGTGCAAGCACTGATGAATTGCTGGTGGGTGTGACCCATGGCGAGGTCGAGGTTGCAGCGGGGCAGTCAGCTGCCTCCTTGCCTGCCGGATTTGGCGCTCGTACTGCCAACGGAGAGGCACCGGGTGAGGCGGTTGAGTTACTGAAAGCACCAACCCTGAATGCCGCTCCGCAGCGATTTACCAGCGAAGACATTGTGGCCTGGAATGAAGTCAATGGTGCGGCGTCCTATCAGATTAGTGTTTCTGCTGACGCTTCAGGCCAACAGGAGATCTACAGACAGTCGGTTTCCGAATTGATACATCCGGTTAACCCCTTGCCACCAGGTGACGCTTACGTGACCATTCGTCCAGTGGATAGGCAAAATCTCAAAGGCTTTCATGGCAGGCAGAGGCTTAATATCGTGGAGTTGGATGCCGAGCTACCGAAACCTGTACTGTTGTTTGAAAATGAAGATGCATCTGATTCTGTTTTTGTTTTTTCAGGCAATGCTGCGACAGATGAACTGCCGCTGGAAGTGCAATTTTCGGAAACACCTGAATTCGCTCAACTCGTGTCAGTAGATATTCCCGCTAATGGGGGTGCCAAGCATAGCCTTAGTGGCGACACAAACTATTATGCCCGAGCACGTGTGGTTACAAATGGCTCTGTTGTTGGCGGCTACGGAGATGTCCTGGAAATTCCTGCGCGTAACTGATGGCGTAATGCGAATAGCCTACTGATGCGCTGGATTCGAACGGGTAGTGTTTTATAAAATCATGGGCAGAGGTTAGTGGCTTCTGACCCGCAATCACGTCGCAGCGATATAAGCTATCTGTCGCTGGCCGGCTTTTTCATGTTGCTGTTGGCTATTTCCTATGGCTTGCATTGGGGTGGCATCACCATCAATGTTGACCGCCTGATTCATGATAGCTGGGTCAGAATTCATCAACGAGAAGCGCCTCAAGATATTGTCATTGTTGGTATCGATAACGGCAGTCTTGAGAAGTTTGGCCGCTGGCCATGGCCCCGCGATATACACTCTGCGTTTTACCGCAAGCTCACGAGTTTGGGTGTAAAAGCCGCAGTCATCGATATTCTATACGCTGAGCCTGACAATCAGCCGGCCGCCGACAAAGATCTTGCTGCTGCTATTGCGGGGTTGCCGATTGCCGTTCTACCCGTTCACACCGAGGGTGTCGGTTCGTATACCGAACGCGGTGAAAAATTACCCATCCCGCAAATTTCATCAGTTTCAACGGCTCTAGGCCATATATTCCTGCCGGTTGACCCGGATGGCATTGTGCGGCGCACCAATCTGAAGGCTGGCTTCAAAACACCACACTGGGAAATTCTAAGCCTGGCTGCTTACAATTTATTGGGCGGTGATCTGCATGGGGATGCTGTGCCCGGAGACAGGCTTGATCAGAGCGAGGGTGAAAATTCGAACGCATGGAACTGGGTTGAGGATCATCAAGCGCTGATCCCTTTTTATGGCCCGGCAAAAACGTTTACGAATATTGGTATCGATGAAATCCTCGATAATGCGTTCGACCCCGCCCGGCTGAAAGACAAAATTGTGTTTGTGGGTGCAACCTCAACGGGGTTGCTGGACATGCTGCCAACCGCCGTGACATCAAGAGATACGCTGATGCCCGGCGTGGAAATACACGCCAACATATTTGCCGCACTGCGTGACGGTAGTCTGGTTACTTCTGTTGATCAAAGGGTGAATTTTCTTGTTTGCGGTTTTTTGCTGTTATTAATCCTTTTGCTCTACTCGCGTCTTTCTCCGATCTGGGGGCTATTGGGAGCTGGCGCAGGTGCACTTGTGCCGATCGCACTCAGTTTTGTTTTGTACCGGTTCCACAATATCTGGTACCCGCCACTGGTTGCAAGCGTGCCTTTGTTGATTAGCTACTTTCTTTGGAGTTGGCACCGTCTGGACTTTTTATCGCAATTCCTGCGTGGTGAAGCTGACAAACTCAGTGATGAGATTGGTAACATCGACAACACAAATAATGTTTTGCTGGCGCAATTTTTTCAAAGTGCCGCAAAGCATCTGCCATTATCCAGCTGGCGATTTAGCGTTGGCGGCGAAGAATTTGCTGGTGGTGCCAAAGAATCATTGCCGAGCGACGTATCATCGGATAGTTGGACGCAGATAGGAAATACTTTCTCGCGCAAATACTCCACGCCAGGTAATCTCAGAATCGCTTTTTCAACAGATAATCATCAGTTCGGCAATGAATTTGTCGGCTATGTTGACAGCTTGTCTCGGGTTCGTGAAAGGCAGACTCCAGTCCGCCTGGCAGGCTCCATAGAACGTATACAGCTG
This sequence comes from uncultured Granulosicoccaceae bacterium, assembly GCA_938005265.1. Classification (GTDB taxonomy): domain Bacteria; phylum Pseudomonadota; class Gammaproteobacteria; order Granulosicoccales; family Granulosicoccaceae; genus CALFCE01. Next base: position 41,990 of record CALLOA010000094.1, on the reverse strand, counting down.
GATACGCAGCGGCTTAGTTTTCAGGTTGAAAGATTACGACAGTTGAATGTGTTGAGTGAAAGTATTTTTGAGGGTAGTTCTGCCGGGCACATAGTTTGGAGTGCTGCAGGTGAGGTAGTGCGTGCCAATGAGTTGGCTGAAACGAGTCTGGCGGAAATAGATGTTGAAAATACCAGTTTAAAAGAGTTTGTCGCAGCTATTGGTCGTGATCCTGAAAACCAGGATAAGCAACGTATGCAGAATCTTTTAATGAACGCTGAGCCCTGGCAGGTTAACCGTATTCAGGATGATAGTGAGCTTGTCATTAGTTTCAGTGCACATGGGGCCAGTTTGGCAGAGCGACTGGTGTCTGCCAGTATTGTTGATGTAACAGAGATTCGTCGCAGTGAACGCTCAAGAGCCGAGCTGATTGACTTCCTGTCGCACGATTTGCGGTCTCCGTTAATTTCATCTCTGTATATGCTGACGGATGACTTGCAGGTTTCCGATGCGGAAAATGATGAAAAAATAGAACGTATAGAAACCAACATCAATCTCAGTCTCACCATGATGGATGATCTTTTAACCATCGCACGCGCGGATAATCTGACTACCGAACAGTTTAGTATGGCTCTGTTTGACAGTGTCATTGACAATGCTGTTGCACAGATGATCCCACAGGCACGGATTCGCAATATTGCCATTGATGTTGAAGAACACGATGAGGAGATCTGGGTCAATGCGGATGCCTCGCTACTCGAAAGAGCTGTGGTTAATATTGTGAGCAATGCCGTCAAGTACTCTCCAGATGGGACCCGGGTAACCGTCAGTATTCGTCTCAACGGCGAGTACATTCTGCTCGAAGTGCAAGACCAGGGCATCGGTATTGCTCCGGAAATGATGGACAATCTGTTCAAGCGCTTCAAACGCGATGCCAAAGTATCGAAGCAGTTCAAGGGAATAGGTCTGGGCCTGGCGTTGGTTTCCAGGGTTATTTCCCAGCATGGTGGCAGGGTCTGGGCCTCCAGTCCCGGAAAAGGAACGTTGATATCAGCCGAAATTCCTTATGCTTTCATCGGTGAGTACGTAGAGGAAACAGGCTGATACCAACAGGGTGCGCCCCACACCGGGTGGCGCAGCTTGTTGTGGTTATGAGCCCAATACAGGCTGCCACTTGAGTCGCATTTCAGATTCAATATCGAGTTTGCTTCTCGCCTTTGAAAGGTTTCTGTCGGCTGTGTTGCGTTTAATTCGCAGTGATGACAGCTCCGCATCAAGCGGGTCTTTCAGATCTTTCAAATAATTTTTAAGGTCATGGTTTTCGGCTTTTCTTGCTTTCGATATCTCGGAATCATATTGTCTTACTTGTGCTTGCACTGTCCCGATTGAACTGTCGAGTGAAGTGATTTTAGCTAATGCATCTGCTTCATCCCTGCGTGCCTTTGTAGCCATCAGACCCAGGCCAGACAGATAGCTTCGTATAAATTGCGCTTCGGTCTGTGCCGGACATGTTCCCTGGTAGCGCCCAGGGCGTTCACCGAATGCCTGGCCACTGTCTGCTGTGCAAAATTCACTGATGCCCGCGTCAAAGCCTCTGGTGAAAGCTTCGGAAATCGAGTCGGGGCATACTGGTTGATTTGCAAAACCATCGTTTGCCTGTGAAAAGCCTGAGTCATAGGTGCAGAAAGTGGTAAGCCCTTCTGTGTGGCCCGCAAGATAGGCTGGTTCATTCGCCTGGGTGCCGGATTGTAAGCATTCATCATTGTGGGCGCTGAAGGCCTGGTCTGGCATCAGACCTTTTTTTCCATCAGTCAGACCAACGCTTTGCCAGTCCTTGTTGTCGCACTGTAGTTTTGTAATCGTGTTACAGCTGATTAAAAAAGGCAGAATGCCAGCGATTATGATTAGCTTAGGCATGATTTTCTCCTTCAGTTTGTGAAATCAGGATGAATTGTTAAGCAGTTGCTTTCATTACGTCTATGGTGCCGTTGGCGCGAGCTACGACCAGCCGATCAGCGGGTCTGTGTGCAAAGAGTCCCACGCTGACAACGCCGGGAAGCTGGTTGATGCGAGTTTCCAGTTCGAGTGGTTCAGTGATGTCGAGACTGTAAATATCGAGTATGTAATTGTCATTGTCTGTTTTGAATGCTTCGCGCAACTCAGGGTCACCTCCCATCTTGACAAGTTCGCGTGCAACGTAACTTCGCGCCATTGGCAGTACTTCTATGGGCAGTGGAAATTCCCCTAATGTGTCGACACATTTACTCTCATCAACCAGGCAGATAAATTCATGGCTGGCGGCTGCAATGATCTTCTCTCGTGTCAGTGCGCCACCTCCTCCCTTTATCAATTGCAACCTTGTGTTGGTTTCGTCTGCACCATCAACATAGACTGGTAAATCGCCAGTCGTGTTGAGGTCCATAAGATCAATTCCGTTTTTTTTAAGGCGCTCAGCTGTCGCTTCGGAACTAGCCACGGCTCCCTCGATGTGGTTTCGTATATCACCCAGAAGATCAATAAAGTAATTGGTTGTACTGCCTGTGCCCACGCCGATCACGCAGTCCCGTGGAATCAGTTCGAGGGCGGCAGCTGCCGCTGCCTGTTTTAGTCGTTCACTATCTGTATCAGGGGTGGTCATGGCTTATTAGTTCTGGTTCCAGTCTGGCACTAGCGCTTTCGCCGTCGCAAAGTTATCTTTCGAAATTGCCGCAGCGGCCCGAATTCTGTACATTGCATGCTTAGCTCGGGCAGCCCGGGCTATGGCTTGATCAAATATCAGAATGACAATAAGCGAACAATATATCAAACGTATCCTCAGTGCGCGGGTTTACGATGTTTCCAGCCAAACCCGCCTGCATCAGGCCAGGCAGTTGTCGCAGCGCCTGGGCAACAACATCATGCTCAAGCGTGAAGACGAACAGTCGATTTTCTCGTTTAAGTGCCGCGGTGCCTTCAACCGCATCTATAAGCTGAAGCAGCGCGAGCCGCTAGCTGGTGTGATTGCCGCTTCGGCCGGCAATCATGCTCAGGGTGTTGCGCTGACGGCGCGCGAGCTTGATCTGGACGCGGTTATTGTCATGCCGGTGACAACGCCTCAAATAAAGGTGGAGGCCGTGCAGGCCCTGGGTGCGGAAGCAATACTTCATGGGGATGATTTCAATGCGGCATTCGAGCACGCCCAGCTTGTCGCCACCGAACGAGGGTTTCCTTTTATTCATCCTTTTGATGATCCGGATACTATTGCCGGGCAGGGTACTGTTGGTGTCGAGATTTGCCAGCAGCACCCGGAGCCTCTTGATTATGTATTTGTGCCGATCGGGGGTGGTGGTCTGGCAGCAGGAGTTTCTGCTTACATCAAGTATGTGCGTCCGCAGGTCAAAGTGATCGGGGTCGAGCCGGTTGATGCCGCTTGCATGCATGCCGCCCTGGCTGCCGGCAAACTTGTAGATCTGGATCAAGTTGGCTTGTTTGCTGATGGTGTTGCCGTTCGCAGGGCCGGTGCTGAGACGTTTAAAGTCTGTCGTGAGACACTGGATGAGGTGATCCTCATTACGGTTGATGAAATGTCAACAGCAATCAAGGACATCTTCAGCGAAACCCGTACCCTGACCGAGCCAGCTGGAGCATTGGCGGTTGCCGGTGTCAAGAAGTACGTCAGCCAACATCAACTGAAAGATAAAAATATTGTTGCCATTAACAGCGGTGCCAACATTAATTTTGATCGTTTGCGCCACGTTGCCGAACGAGCTGAAATTGGTGACAGCCGCGAGGCCTTGTATGCCGTGTCGATTCCTGAGATACCCGGCAGTTTCATGAGTTTCTGTGCTTCTTTGGGTAAACGCAGTATTACCGAGTTTAACTACCGCCATAACTCTGGCAATGTTGCCCAGATTTTTGTGGGTGTGGAGCTAAGTGGTGGCGAGAGTGAGCGCGAGCGCTTGCAGACCGAGATGGAGCAGCTCGGCTATTCTGTGCTTCATATGAGTAACAATGACACTGCGAAATTGCATATTCGCCATATGATTGGTGGCCATGCCGGCGAGCAACTCCGCGATTTGCCCGAGCGGCTCTATCGTTTTCGTTTTCCTGAACGCCCGGGTGCCTTATTGGGGTTTCTGTCCGCCATGGATGATGAGTGGAACATTACACTGTTTCATTACCGGAATCAGGGAGCGGCATACGGGCGGGTACTGGTTGGCATACAGATTCCCGAGTCCGCTGAGCCGCGCTTCCAGCAGTTTCTCGACAACCTTGGTTTCGCCTATGAGGACGAGAGTGACAATAGCGCTTACAAACGGTTTCTGGCTTAGTTGGCCTGTAGTTGGCTCGGCGTTATAAGTTAAGCAGTCTGGCCTGGTGGTTTGGTTTTTTACTCTGCCAGTTTAGTGATGTAATCCCACTCCTTTTTGCTGACTGGCATGATGGAAAGGCGATTGCCACGCTTTAGCAGTTGCATGTCCTGCAGAGGTTTACGGGTTTTAAGCAGTTCGAGGCTGACAATGTCCCTGAATTTTTTCTTCAGCTTCACATCCACCATGAACCAGCGGGGATTGGCCGGGTCTGATTTTGCATCATAATATTTTTCATTCTGGTCAAAAGCCGTATGGTCGGGGTAGCTTGGTTTAACGATAGAAATGATCCCGACAATACCGGGAACAGCACAACTTGAATGATAAAAAAAACCGAGATCACCTTTTTTCATGTCATCGCGCATCATGTTGCGCGCCTGGTAATTACGGATTCCATCCCAGTGATCCCGTTTGCCCGGCAAGGTGGCAAGATCATCGATGCTGAAAGCGCTGGGCTCTGATTTGAATAGCCAGTAGTTCATTTGATTCTTCGGGCTCCATTCTTGGGGCTCAGGACATGGTGTAGTTTGCCTGATCGGTAATGGCTCCTGCTAGAGGTACGTCCCAATGTTCGACAGGCACCTTTTCCTGCAGCTGAAATTCGTGTGCAATGCCAAGCATGAGTGGCTTTGTCATGCCTGATGCTTGTGAACCGCCTCGTTGTTCCCCATCCCTGCTCGTTTTCCTGATTGCTTTCCTGCTCGACTCCCGTTGTGTATCCAGCAGGAAGGAGAATGTACGGTCGTAATATCCTCCACCCATACCCAGGCGTGCGCCATGCAAGTCGAAAGCTACAAGGGGTAAAAGTACGACATCCAGTTGAGTCGCTGGTAGCAGAGTGTCGTCATCAAAGACAGGCACATTGATATTGTACTTTCCGTTTGTGAACTGTGTATCGCTGTCCAACTTTGCGAACATTAAATATTGGTGCTTGATAACGGGCAAATAGGTTGTATGGCCTTGCTCGCGCAACCATTCCAGGCAGCTTGCCAATGATATTTCTCCACCATTTGCCAGGTAACCTGCAACCTTCAGGTTTTTGGCTACGCTTGTGTCCTGCCTGGTGGCTTGTAGAGAACACCAACAGGATTGCAGCTGCATTAGTAATCCTGCTTCTGCCAGCTGTTGTTGTTGCACGCTCAAACCACTACGCTGTTCGCGCAGTGTGCCACGCAGATGTTGGCGCAGTTGCTCGGTGGATAGTGTTCCTGTCGGTTTGGAGTCTTTTCTGTCCAAGCTTCAATTTTTTTCAAGCTGACACTGCTTGCAAACTCATGTGACTGTGCCGGCTGTCTGCCCCAAACACAAACGAATATTTTAAGAGGAGTGTATCAACCACGACGGCCGTCTCTGGTGTGCTACCTTGAACCAATCGGTTCAGGTGGGGATCATTGGAACTGCTTCAGGCTTTCCGCACGTAGCGGACGTGCACAACAACAGCCACCAACACATCCCCGGGGTGTTGAATTAGGCTCAAGGGATATACCCATCCGGATAACAAACCGCGCAGAAGATACAGGCAAAACTGTAGCACGATCAATCCGGAATTTCATGTTTGCAAAGGATGTTTGCACCAGACTGCGCTTGGGCGCGCAATCAGGAGTCAGGAATCCGTAGTTGTTTCGAACTTCGATTCGCTTGAAGCCGACTTTGTTGCAGTTGTTGCAGTTGTTGCAGTTGCCGGTTTCGCCGGTTCGATGAGTTTGTCCAGCTTTCTGTTCAGATTTTCCAGTTTTTCTTGTAACGCTGTGTCCGGTTCTGTTTCCGCATGAATTTTAAGCAGTTCATTGGCAATATTAATCGCAGTAAAGATGGCGATTTTTTCAACCGGAAGTGCTTTATTGCGAGCTCTGGATTCCTGCATGCTCGTATCGACATACCTGGCCGCTTTTTCCAGGTTCTGTTCATCTGCAGCCGTACAACCAATTTGTATTTCTTTTCCAAGAATACTGACTTTGACAGTTTTAGCGCCGTTCTTGCCCGAGCGTATACTCCGGCCGGTTAACAGCGGTTGTTCCGGTGCCGATGCATCGCTACTCATGTACTGGCCTCCAGTGACTTGAGCCGGGTGATCATTGACTCGACTTTGGTACGGGCCATTTCATTTTTTTCGATCAGGCGGGCGCGCTCTTCAACAAGATTTTGTTGCTGCTCCCTCAAGGAGCGATTTTCGAGCCTGAGCTGCTCGCACTGTTCAGCTAGTGTGCCCAGTTTGGTATCCAGTTCTTCGATCTGTACTGCAACATGTTGATCGATCATATCGATATCCAGTTGTTCCCGGCTTGTCTCTGGCGTGTGGTTCGCGCGCTATCGTTTGTTAGATAACTGGTGCCACGGCTTTTGCTTGTTCGATAGCTATGGCGCTCGTCACTGGCGTAGTTTGTGTTGCTTGTCATAGTGGTATTGTATACTGCGATCCAGAACGGTGAAAAGTGCCATGTACTGCTGTGCGGGTCTGGCTGGGAACATTGTGATGCATTGGCGCAGATTGAACAGCATTTAGCAGCAGCAAGTGTTTCAACACTGTGACAGCTTGTGCTGCAAAAAATATGCGGTGGTAATTATTATGCGGTGGTAATTATGCGGTGGTGATACAGGCGAGTAGAACTGTTTGTGTTGCTTTCTGTGCGCAACCTGAAGACTGACCTGGCACTCGCCGTAGTCTGTTTCACGATAGTGTCGGTAACATTGCTAGCGCCATGCTAACTGCTTGAATTACCGGGCGATGCTGTTTCCATTGATGCTTTTCTGCCTCTTTGCCGGCGATTAACTAATGAACTACAACCTGTTGTTTTCATCGCTTGAAGCGCTTGATATCGATCGTTCACCCTCCGAAGTGCATGGATTGCTCTGTGGTTTGCTATGTACTTCACCTGTCGAGAAAGCCAAATCCCTATGGTTTAGCACTGTACTGCAGGATTATGGAGCGAATCCTGAAAAACTGAGATCAAATGGGGAATCCCTGAAAGAGCTCGAGCGGTTTTTCCATCAGTCGGTTGACAATTTGAATGATGAGGAATTGGGTTTCGGTCTGATAGTTGAAGAGAATATCTCTCCAGCACACAAATACCTGTTGCAATTATCCAGTTGGTGCAGTGGTTTTGGTCTTGGCTTTGGCATGGGTGAAAGGGCCAGATCAGATCAGCCACTGCCGACCGATACCGCGGAGCTGCTTGCCGATTTCCAATCGATAGCCGCCTATGAAAACAACGAAAGTATGCAGGATTCTTCTAATTCAGAGGTAGAAGAGAGTAATGGTGAAGATTCGGATATTGTTGAAATCGAAGAGTTCATCAAGGTGGGTGTCATGCTGATTAACGAGGAAATGCGAGCCGCCGATACCGTGAAGGGCAAGGAGCCAATCATGCCGCCCCCCGATAAACGCACGCTTCATTAGTGTACTCGAAACGTCAGTGCAATAACGATTAATGCCTGGCCCTACAGACCTGATTCTGAAATAACATGAGCACAACTTTACAGAATCCCACTCACAGAAAGGAGCGGGCGCGACGACGACGGCAGCTGATGAAGATCATCGGTGATAACAGTATTGCGATTCTGCAGTCAGCACCAGTGCAAACTCGCAGTCGCGACACTGAATACAGCTACCGTCAGGATAGTGATTTTTATTACCTGAGCGGATTTGAAGAGCCGGAATCGCTGATAGTTTTATTGCCGGGGCGTAGCGCTGGTGAGTACATTGTTTTCTGTCGTGAACGCGATGCTCTGAAAGAAACATGGCACGGTCGCCGCGTAGGGGTTGAACGGGCGCCTGAAATACTTGATGCTGACGATGCCTTTCCGATAAGCGATGTTGATGAGATATTACCGGGGTTGCTTGAAGGGCGTGAAAGAATCTACCACTCGTTGGGAAAAGCTACAGAGTTTGACCAGCAGTTGCTGGAATGGCTCAATCAGGTCAAAACTACCAATCGAAGCTCGGCGCTGGTACCCAGTGCTTTTATCGCGCTGGATTATCACCTGCATGAAATGCGAGTGCAGAAAAGCCGCAGTGAACTGAGTATTATGAAACAGGCGGCAAAAATCAGCGCTAATGGCCATCGCGCTGCCATGCAAGCCTGTCGCCCCGGCATGATGGAGCACGAGCTGGAAGCTGAACTCATCGCGACTTACCGCCGTGCTGGCGCGCGCCATGCTTTTCTGCCCATCGTCGGTGGTGGCGAAAACGGTTGCATACTTCACTACACAGAAAATAACAGGGAACTGACCGATGGTGAACTGGTGCTGGTCGATTCGGGTGCCGAGTATCTGGGGTATGCAGGTGACATCACGCGCACTTATCCCGTCAATGGGGTCTTCAGCGATGCCCAGCGTGATATCTATTCGCTGGTGCTTGAAGCTCAGCTTGCAGCCATTGATGCAGTCAAACCCGGTGCTTCGTGGAACGATCCGCATGAAGCAGCTGTGCAGGTGCTGAATCGTGGGCTGGTGTCGCTGGGTTTATTAAAAGGTACTCCCGCGAAGGAATTAAAAGAGCAAGGCTATGCGAAGTTTTACATGCACCGAACGAGTCACTGGTTGGGGCTGGATGTGCATGATGTGGGTGAATACAAGGTAGACAATGATTGGCGCGAGTTGGAGCCGGGTATGGTTATCACTATTGAGCCCGGTCTTTACATCACGCCAGGTCGAGGCATCCCGCGCCGCTATGGCGGCATTGGTGTTCGAATTGAAGACGATGTTGTTGTGACTCGCAGCGGTCACGAAGTCATAACTCGCCAGGTTCCCAAAAGTATTGATGAAATAGAGGCGTTAATGGCTAAAGAAACCGCCAGCTGAACGGGGCTTCGGCTTGGCTTCCCGTTTGATATCCAGTTTGTCCTCACCGCAGGCGTCGCTACTGAAAAAGCGTCTGGTGTTTTTTTTGCTGGCGGCACTGATCGGGGTTTTGGTATCTCTGGCCACGGTTGTGCTGATCGAGGCCATTTCGCTGGTGCAGTGGATTGGTTATGGCGAGCGCTCCGAAGCGCAATATGCCAGCATTGCGGCAGCGCAGCCGTGGTGGCGACTGTTACTGGTACCTCTGTTTGCAGGCCTGCTGGTTGGCGTCATTGTTAATACCCTGCCGGGCCAACGCTATCACGGTATTGCCGATGTAATGGAGGCCTGTGCTTTTAACAGCGGACGCATGGGAGTGCGATCGGGTATCAGTGCCGCCATTGCAGCAGCTGTCTCTCTGGGAGCTGGTGCACCACTGGGACGTGAAGGGCCGGCAGTTCATATCGGAGCATCAATCAGCGCCTGGTTTGCGGAGCATCTCGGGCTTGATCGGAGTCAGTCACTGGCGCTTTTGGGTTGTGGTGCAGCGGCCGCCGTGACTACATCCTTTAACGCTCCCATCGCCGGTGTAATCTTTGCGCTGGAGGTGATCGTTGGCTATTACACCCTGCGCGTATTTGCACCGGTTGTTATTGCTTCTCTGGCCGCCGTTATCGTGCATGGTTACGTCTATGGTTCGGCTCCCCTGTTCGAACTTGACAACCTTGAGGCAGGTCACTCCATCGCTGAATTCCCCCTGTTCGCAATACTGGGGGTGCTTGCCGGGCTCGTTGTCACGTTATTCATACAGCTGGTCAAACACTTGCGTTATGTTTGGGAGCTGTCTGGATTGCCGGTGTGGGCGCGCCCGGCATTGGCTGGGTTGCTTATCGGATTTATAGCCCTGAAGTACCCGATGATACTCAGTATCGGTTACGAACCCACTAAAGCGGCATTGCAGGAGTTATTGCTGTTCAATGATCTGCTGGCATTGCTGATCCTCAAAATTTTCGGTACCGCTCTGGCCCTGTCCAGCGGCTTTGCAGGAGGAGTTTTCAGCCCTTCGGTTTTTTTGGGCGCCATGCTGGGTGGGGTGTTTATTTTGGCTTTGCCGGCAATGCCCTTTATTCAGGGTAACCAATCGCTGTATTCGATTGCTGGTATGGCTGCTGTGTCGTCGGCCATGCTGGGTGCTCCAATCTCGACGATTCTGATTGTCTTTGAAATTACCCGAGACTATGGTGTGACTGCCGCGGTGATGACATCGGCTGCCTTTGCCAGCACCGTGATGCAAGTCAGCAAGCACAGTTCATTTTTTCGCTGGCAGTTGTCAACGCGCAATATCAACATTTCTGCCGGACGGGATTTGAGCCTGCTAAGGACTCACACGGTGGAAAAGTTGTTGACCGATATCTATGTACGCGTGGCGCCCACAGACAGTCTGCGAGAGGTTGAAGTCAAGCTTGGCGTTTCGAGAAAAAGAGTTGCTGTGGTAGTCAGTGATGAAGATGTCTTTGTGGGCAGTGTTGAACTGAAAGAAATTATTGCTCGTGCCACTGATGTGACAAGGCGTCGACAGGAGTTGGCTGATCAGGCTGCGGAGCTTGAGTCGCAGGGCAATGCGCTGCCCGGTTCAGCAGATGCCGAGGTAGTTGAAAACGTCGGACAGATTGTGCGCGATGAATCTGTCAGTGCAACTCCGTCAACCAACCTGGTGACGGCTCTGCAGATTATGGCTGATAATGAAATAGATTTTCTGCCGGTGTTAAATGAGCGAGAGGGCGCCGCCAGGCGTTTTCTCGGCGTGGTTTTTAAAGCCGATGTGTTGGCTGAGCACTATTCAGTGCTCAGACGGGCTCGTGATGAAGAATTTGGTGTGAACTAAATGCAAACGCCAGCGCTATTCCGCTGGCATCGGCTGGTAGTTGCCATTGCTATCCAGATACTGTTCGCCGTTATAGAACGACGAATTACCGGAGTCTTTCAGCACTTGCAGCATGCGTGGAAGAGCACGGCCATCAGCGGCGAGTTTCTCGGCAAACCTGTCAGCGCCTATCTCATCAATCATCTCAAACGGGCCCTGTTGCCAGTTAAACCCCCAGCGCATGGCCCGATCGATATTGACAATATCATCGGCAATTTCAGGTACCAGATCCGCGGCATACGCAAGCGTGTTGCTCATCACCTGCCAGGTAAAATGACCTTCGGCAGAGTCTGCAAATAGTAGTTTGGTCGCAACTGCATGTTCTTCGTCCAGTTCGCCAGCGGCTTGCATGGCACGCCAGCTTCTTTCTTGAAGATTGAATACCTCCATGCTTTTGTTGCCATCGGCATCTTTGAGCATTTTGTAATAGCCTCCGCCGGTTTTGCGCCCCAGCTGGCCGGCATCAAGCATGGCTTGTTCCGCGGCAGGCAAGTCCAGAAAGCGAACACAGTCATCGTCAGCTGGCAAATTGGCGCGCAGGTTTTTCGCGACATGATCCATGATGTCGAGACCTATCAGGTCGACCAACCCATACAGACCTGTGGGAGGCAGGCCCACTGGTTTGGAGAGCAATGCGTCAATGGTTTCCATACTCAGTCCCTTCTGCTGTGCTTCCATACCGAGATGCAGCCCGCATAACATCCAGTAACAGCCGATACGGTTGCCAATAAAGTTGACCGTATCCTTGGCATAAACCACTCCTTTACCGAGTTCACCACCCAGATAGGCTACCAGTGTATCCATCACCTGCTGTTCGGTTTCATCGCCGGGCACAAGCTCCAGCAAGCGCATGATATGTACAGGGTTGAAAAAATGGGTGACAGCGACATTTTTGCGAAATGCATCAGGCATATCCCTGTAGATATCACGCAGCGGTATGCCTGATGTATTACTGGTGACTATTGAACCTGCCTTGCGATGCGGTTCTATGCGTGTGAAGAGATCGCGCTTGGCCTGCAGGTCTTCGATAATGACTTCGCAAATCCAGTCACAATTTGCCAGACCGGCGATATCTGCATCCAGGCTGCCCGCTGTGATCAGGGCGGCCTGGTCCTCCGTTAGCACCGGTTTACGACCACCGGTGAGTCTGCTTATCGCGGCTTCTGCCGTAGCTTTTTCGATATCCAGTAGTAATACCGCTGTGCCGGCAGCTGCACAAAGCCCGGCAATCCCGGCACCCATGGTGCCTGACCCAATGACTGCAACCTGCTCGATCGTTTTACTCATATTGATAGTGTTTTGTTAATTCGCAAAGCATGGCAGTATAGAAGCATGCTGCATCGGCTTCAATCGCTCTCAACTCCATGACTGACAAGAAACAACCTTCCGGTAAGCGCCCTGCAGGGTCGGGCAAGCAATCTGATAGCGCTACAGCGCCTGCTGCACATCGCGCACCTGCGCATATCGGCTTTGATACGCTCAGCCTGCATGCCGGGCAACGCCCCGATGCTGAAACCGGTGCGCGAGCAGCGCCCATTTACCAATCGACTTCTTTTGTATTTCGAGATGCCACCCATGCGGCTTCGTTGTTTGATGTGGGGCGGTCCGGTCATGTTTATTCGCGCATCTCCAACCCGACAGTGGGCGTGCTGGAAGAGCGGGTAGCAGCACTGGAAGGCGGCGTAGGGGCTGTCTGTACGGCCAGCGGCATGGCAGCGATTCATCTGGGTATCTCAACGCTTGCCGGTACCGGCAGTCACATTGTCGCGTCGCGTTCACTGTATGGAGGTACACATAATCTACTGTCCTACACACTGCCGCGATTTGGTGTTGAAACCACCTTTGTCGATCCCACCCGGCCTGAAGAGTTCAGAGCAGCTATTCGTCCGGAAACGCGCATGTTTTTTGGCGAGACTGTTTCCAATCCCCGAATGGAAGTGCTGGACATACCTGCTGTGTCAGCGATCGCTCATGAAAATGGTCTGCCTCTGCTGGTGGATGCCACATTGACTACACCTTGTCTTATGAAACCCTTCGAATTGGGTGCTGATATCGTTATGCATTCCCTAACAAAGTTTATGGGCGGTCATGGTGTTGCTATCGGTGGCGCACTGATTGATTCCGGAAAATTCGATTGGGAAGGTTCCGGGCGTTTCCCGGAATTAAGTGAGCCCTATGCAGGATTTCACGGCATGGACTTCGTCGAAGAATTCGGCCCGTTTGCCTACATCATGCGTGCACGCAAGGAAGGTTTGCGTGACTTTGGCGCCAGCCTGTCTCCGGGCAATGCGTTTCAGTTGCTGCAAGGTCTTGAAACCCTGCCCATTCGTATGCAAAAGCACGTCGCGAATACTACGGCTGTGGTTGATTTTCTGTCGAACCATGAAGTCGTTGAACGTGTTTTGCACCCGCTATTGCCCGACCATCCGGATCATGAGTTGGCCAATCGTTTATTACCCGATGGCTGTGGTGCTGTTTTCAGCTTTGAGCTGAAAGGTGGGCGTGACGCGGGTCGTCGTTTTATTGATGCCTTACAGTTGTTTTCGCATCTGGCCAATGTTGGTGATGCGAAATCGCTGGTTATTCACCCCGCCAGCACGACACATTCACGCATGGATACGCAATCACTGCTTGATGCCGGTATTTCTGAAGGTCTGGTGAGGCTTTCCATCGGTATTGAAGATATTGGTGATCTGCTGGCGGACCTGAAACTGGGGTTGCGGGCTGCAGGCAAAGTTACTGCCAGTGCCTGAGGATTGCTGACAATCTCATTGTTCATTTGTTTTTCTTGTTTAATTTACTAATTCTACTGCCAGGTATTCAGGGCCCATTATGCAATTAACGGTTCAGGACAATGCGGTTTACATTAACGCCGGTGGGGTGCCCTGGCAAAGCGAGAAACCCTGGCTCTGTCTGGTACACGGCGCAGCCCTCGATCATTCCGTGTGGGTACTGTTTACACGGTACTTCGCCAGACAGGGTTACAACGTCATAGCGCCCGACCTGCCGGGCCATGGTCATTCTGCCGGTGAAGTACCGTCCAGCATCGAAGGCATGGCTGAGTGGCTGCTGGAATTGCTGGATGTCGCCATAGCAACTGTACCCGAATCCGGTAACACAGAAATCAGATTAGCGGGCCACAGCATGGGATCTTTGGTTGCATTGCAAGCAGCTGCAACGCGTCCGGCCAGCTTCAGTCATTTGTTGATGCTGGGCACTTCGGTGCCTATGCCGGTGGGTGACGCATTGTTGAATGCTGCAAAAGATAACCACCAGGCGGCGGTTGATATGGTGTCGATCTATGGCCATTCCTACCAGTCGCGACTTGGTGGTAATCCGGTTGCCGGTATCAATGTGCTGCAAACGGCCATGGCATTGCTGTCAAGTGCACCAGCTGGCGTCATGCACCTCGGCCTGGCAGCTTGCAACAACTACAAGGCCGGCCTTGATGCCGCCGCCACTGTCAGTGCAAAAACCACCTTGATATTGGGTGACGAGGATATGATGACGCCGCCACGAGGGGCTTCGCAGTTACAACAGCTACTCGGTGCTGAAAAAATCCTGTTGCCAGACTGTGGTCACATGATGCTGGCCGAGCGTCCCGAAGAGACCTTGCAGGCCATGTTGCGAGCTCTGGCCGCACAACACTAGAACACACTGGAACGCCTTTCGATACCTGCTGGCGATCTTGCTGGCGATCGCAATGGTCAGCGCAGCAGGCAAATGTGTTTCAACAGTGTTGACTGCAGCTCGATGGATTAACTGGATTTTTTAAGTACCGCTGGGTCTTTGGAGGAATTTTCTTCCAGCTGTGTCGCTATGCTTTTGCAGATATCTGCGACACTACCAATACCATCAATCTTTATGTAAAGTGGTGCGCCTCGCTCGCCACTGGCGGACCAGTCACCATAATATTTTTTCAATGGGGCAGTCTGAGTCTCGTAGATCTCAAGTCTGCGACGCACAGTCTCTTCTGTATCATCCTCACGTTGTATCAGAGGCTCACCTGTTTCATCATCCAGCCCTTCGTTTTTCGGTGGTTTGAAAGTCAGATGGTAACTGCGGCCGGAGGCTTCATGTACGCGCCTTCCACTGATGCGTTTTACGATCTCCTCGTGGTCGACGGCAATTTCGATGACTGCATCAAAAAACACCTGGGCATCTTTCATGGCATTTGCTTGTGCGAGGGTGCGGGGAAAGCCATCGAACAGGAAGCCGGCAGTACAATCAGGCTGGGCGATTCTCTCCTTCACCAGACCTACAATCGTGTCGTCAGGTACCAACATGCCCTGGTCCATGAGTTTTTTAGCCTCGCGACCAAGCGGCGAGTCCTCAGCAATTGCTGCACGCAACATATCGCCAGTGGCGATCTGGGGTATCCCGTATCGCTCAGACAGGTATTTGGACTGGGTGCCTTTGCCGGCGCCCGGCGCTCCTAAAAGGATCAATCGCATGAGTTACTATACTTCCACATCACAAAAGTACCCCGACTACTGTCTCAACCGCACCGTCTATCCTCATCATGGGACATATATCGGTACAAGCGGATAATACGGGAGCCTCGGTGGTGCTGGTTGTTGCATCCGTTAGGGTATGTTGGAGCAAATAGTTGGCCTTACTGACAGAAACAGAAATTTCATCTCTCAGAGACGATATTGTATTCAAGACTTCGCTTCTGGGCCACCCTTTGACGTTTCACAGTACCTGGGGGGTGTTTTCTCCGCGCGAAGTGGATAAAGGCACTATTTTGCTTCTTGATCACATTGAAATCAATCGTGATCACGATTGCCTGGATTTGGGCTGTGGTTATGGGCCTCTAGGGCTGGCGATGGCGGCAGAGGCAAACCAGGGCACCACACATCTTATTGACAAGGATTTTGTGGCAGTCGACTTCAGCCGTAAAAATGCCGAGATCAATTCCCTTGCCAATGTCGAGGTTTATCTGAGCAACGGTTTCAGTGCTGTGCCAACCACAGCCAGATTCGATACAGTGGTTTCAAACTTGCCGGCCAAAGCCGGCAAAGAGCTGTTTTACCTCTATTTTTACGATGCCAGAGAGCGGCTAAAGCCTGGTGGTCGGTTTTATGTAGTCACCATTAATGGTTTACGTCAGTTTATCAAGCGGTCATTTACTGAGGTTTTTGGTAACTACACCAAGCTGAAGCAGGGTAAGGACTACACGATATCCATGGCGGAACTGGACCCGAATGCGGGCGTATTCGCTGGCCGTTAATCCGCTGTTTTTCTACCGCGGACGGGGCGATAGCCATTTTTACCATCCTTGCAGGCCGGGCAATACTCATTCTCCAGATAGTAAGGCGGCTGCTGGTATCGATGGCTCACAGCCTTGTGGCAACGCCTGCAGATGACCGAGCCGGTTTCCTTGAGCTGTGGCGTGATTTCGACACGGTCATCAAATACGAAACAGTCGCCACGCCAGTGTTCACCCTCGCACTCTTCGAAGTATCTCAGAATACCGCCGTCCAGCTGATAAACCTCGTTGAATCCTTGTGCCTCCAGCCAGGGGGCCGTCTTTTCGCAACGCACGCCGCCGGTACAAAAAGTAACCAGCGGCTTGTCCGGGTCCAGCTGGCCCGCCTGTATTGCCTGATCCACAGCGGCAGGTAGGTCGCGAAAGTTATCAATGTTCAGAGATTCTGCCTTTTCGAAGGTACCTGATTCAATTTCGTAGTTGTTACGTGAATCCAACAGGCAAAAGTCACGGCCTTCATCCAGCCACTGCTTCAATGTTGAAACAGAAAGTCGTTTACCAGGATTGTTCTCTGGATCAATGCCGGTTTGAGCGAAGGTAATAATTTCCGGGCGAACTTTGACCTTGAGTTTTGAAAAGGGGCTGAAGCTTGACAGGCTCAGCTTCAAATCCATGTCGGCAAAGCGGGGATCGTCGTCGAACCAGGCACAACTTTGATCAATGGCAGCCTGATCACCCACCAGTGCCACGTTTATGCCTTCCTCGGCAAGCAGGATAGTTCCAAGCACACCGTGAGATAGCAGGGCGCCGTGCATACGCTCACGCAGTACCTGCAGATCGTCCAGCTGGACGAAGCGATAACCGGAAATATTACAAAAACTGTTCATCAGGAAAAATCAAAGTTGAAAACGTGCAACAACCTTCTACAATTAAAACTATAAGCCGTACTACGCGTGTAATGCATGACTTTGTTATGAAGTGTTATGAAGTCAGCTGTTAACAAATGGCATTCCGTATAAAAAAGAATGCGTAGGCAAGCGGCTATGGAATTCCAATAATAAACAACATTCGGCGTTATTGCCGGTTTGGGTGAGACCATTTTTCAAGTTACTACCAGAACCGCAGTGTTACTGGTGGTTTTGTCGCTGCCAGCATTGTCATCTGCGGCAGTTACACAAGCTACGCTAACAACTGCTCCCGAGCACACGCAACCAGGTTCACAGCAACACTGGTGGCGTGAACCTGCCAATAAGACCCGGCTGCCGGAAACTTCGCTCACGGATTTATCCTTTCGAGCGCGCGCGGCCTTCGTCTACGATCATCCTGATGACCGGTATGCGCTGGAGCGGGCCCAGTTTCAAGCTGCTGTCCAGGCGATGGAGAATCGGCAAACAGAAGTCTTTGAGGAGCTGCACCAGCAGCTACAGCACTACCCTCTGGAGCGTTACCTCAGCTATCTGAAACTGCGCGCTCGAATGACTGAATCGCCTGACAAGGCGGCGGTTGCTGCACTGAATGATTTTGAAAAACAGTATCAGGAAACCCACCTGACACGTGTGCTGACCCGACACCTGCAAAACCAGTTAGTCAAAGCTGAAGACTGGTCTCTGTTTCTGGGCGTCTCCAAATCCGGATTATCGGCCCGTATGCCCTGCGCTACAGCGCGTGCGCGCGCTGAAACGCAAGGCACGGTAACCTGGGATGACGAACTCAGTGATTACTGGGTAAACAACCGCAGCTTTCCGCAATTGTGCAGGGATGTGATGGAAAAGCTGGAAGCGAAAAAGCTTCCTGGTATTGCGCCGCTCTGGGAAAAAATATATGACTCCATAAACGATGGCAAGCTCGGCCATGTCCGCTCATTGTCAGAATATCTTGCCAGTCGTGATCGCAAACGTGTGCTTGACTGGGTGGCAGCACTTGATCAGCCTGCTGAGCTGTTACAGAGCGGCGCTCTTGTGCAGGATGACCTGCTAAACCGACGTACGGTGCTTGATCTGATACGCCGCTGGTCAAGGCAGGATCCGCCAGCTGCTGTTGAAGCCTGGCAAACCCTGCGAGAGAACTACCAGTTCACATCCGACCAACGCTACGAGATGGACCGTGAGCTGGCATTACGGGGTGCCTGGTTGCGCCGTGATGAGGCTTATGACTGGTTAAGCCGGGTAGAGGTTCGCGACGACGATCTGGAAGTTATGGAGTGGCGCATCCGGGCGGCACTGTACGCTTCTGACTGGCAAGCCGTCTTGCTCAGTCTTGAGCTTCTGCCGGAATCAGAGTTAAAGGAAGACCATTGGGCTTACTGGCATGCACGCGCCTTGCAGCAAGCCGGCAAGCAGAAGCAGGCTGAGCGGATCATGCGTGAAGTGGCATCGCTGCCAACGTATTACGGATTCCTCGCAGCCGATCATCTGAATCTCGAATACAACATTGTCGATACACTCGATACGGAAGTTGACGAGCAGTTGTTGAAAGATCTGGCCCGGGAACCCACTCTGGTGCGCGCCAGGGAGTATCTGCATGCCGGGCTGCCGTCCCATGGCCGTCGAGAATGGAACGCGTTCCTGAATCAGCTGCCAGCAGATTCAGCCGCACGAATCAATACTGCGGTATTGGCCGAGCGTTGGCGTTTACCGGATCGAGCTATTGCCAGTGCCAATTCTGCCGGGGAAAAGAAAGCCCTGTCACTGCGTTTTCCGTTTGCCTATGAGGGCCTGGTGGAAGCAGCGGCTGAGCACAATTCCCTGGACCCGTTCTTTATCTATGCCATCATCCGCCGTGAAAGTGCTTATATGGTTGATATCCGGTCCTCAGCAGGTGCATTGGGCTTGATGCAGTTGATGCCCGCTACAGCCAAAGATGCAGTGCGGTTTCAGGGTCGAGCCCCCAACAGCGCCGGACATCGTAGCAGCCGTTGGCTAAAGCTGATTGATCCTGCGGACAATATCAGCCTTGCCAGTACGTATCTGCGTAATATTATGGACCGTTTTGATGAACACCTTGCATTGACAGCATCTTCTTATAATGCGGGGCCGCATCGTACTTTAAAGTGGTTACCAGAGTCAGGCAGCGTGCCGGCTGAGCAATGGATCGATACCATAGTATTCAGTGAGACGCGGCGCTATGTCAGGGCAATCCTGGCTTACATGACTATCTTCGAATGGCGCAATCATGAATTGGGTCGGGCGCGTGGTGAAGAGGTTCCGCGAGTCCGGCGAATCTCGGACTGGTTGACGCCGGTAACCGCTCGTCAGGAAAGCCGATCTGTTGCAGAAGCCGTGGGTGACGAATTGGGTAAATAACTGCCGATGGCCTTAGGCCGCACTGTTTCCGTCAATGCTCTTGAGATAGCGGATACGCGAAGTACAGCCCCGGTTTTCAAAGGTTGAAATACCAACGATAAAACGACCCTCGGGGTCGGTGCCCTTGAGCGTGCCCTGTAGCACCAGTGTAATGAAGGCGTTTGTCAGATTATCAACCGAGGCAGGGCTGGCATCAGGTTTCAAACTGGTGGGTATTTCGAGGCGGAAACGTCCATTCGCACTGATGTTGGTCGCATACTCGTTTTCGTTCAGATTGACCGCCAGAATGCCGTCACGCACATTGAGAGGAATCTGTTCAAACAGTGATTTGCAGGAGAGTTTCCAACTGCCCACTTTTTGATTGAATACCGTTTCCATGGTGTAGGCAGTCCAGTGCCCGTCATAGGTATTGGCCTGGTCACGAAATTGATCCGGGACGGCGAATCTCACCTGTTGCGAACAGCCTGTCAGGGCTATGAGCAACAGTGGAATAACAACAAGTCGAAATAACAGAAATTTTTTTTGATTTTGAACCATTCGGAATCGCCGAAGAATCAGTCTGTAGCTTTTTATGGCAGCAATAAGACTGAATACCCTTCCAAAAACCTTCAAATGTCGGGACTACTACGCTTGTTGCCTGCCGTGCCGTCGCCGCCTTTGCAATCCGGTGAGTCCTGAACAACATTGTTACGGGCCTCCCACTCTGATTCGGTCAAAGTATGCAGAGATAGCGCATGAACCCCTGTTTGCAGCTGTTCAGCAAGCAAGCGGTTTACTGTGCGGTGGCGATTAACCAGTGACTGGCCGTCAAATTCGTTGCTCACCACTATCACTTTAAAGTGAGTTTCAGAGTTGGCAGGCACATTATGCTTGTGACTTTCGTTACTTACATCGAGGTGCAGGGGTGAAAGCGACTCACCTAGCTTTTTTTCAATGATCAATTGGGTAGACATAAGTGTCGAGTGTAGCGTACTCCCGAGCCCTTGTTCCACTACAGGAAGGATAGTGGCGGATTCGGACTTGGCATGAGCTATCGGGGTGGAGCCTGGCTTCAGAGATGAAAGGCTGAGGGTACAGGATCAAAAAAGCCCCTTACAGGAAGGGGCTTTTTTGTACATCTTTATGTGTTATCAGAAGATATTGTCTCCTGTTAACCAGCTCGATTAGAAGCTCTTGGCGAGCAACACACGGTAGTCAGTTACTTCGTCAGTGCCGCTGTTGTCACCGGCTGAGAGTACGTTGAATCGTGTGCTGATGTTCATGCCACCACCGAGGTCATATCCGAGGTCGAGTCGCAGCAGGTTGTCACCGTCCCTTGCGCCGTCTTCGAAAGCTTCATAGGTAACACCGATTGATACGCCGGCAATACCGTAACCGACCTGGAAACCAACTGTGCTGAAATCAGCAGCACCGGCAGGATTGTCTGCAACGTCTTTCAGTGCAACTGCAACTGAAGCACCTGCAAAGCTGAAGCCTGCACCGACACTGGAGCGAGTCTCACCGTCGATATCCGAAACACCAACACCGATGTTGAAGCCGCCAAGTGCGAACTTGACACCGGCAGATGTCTTATCAGAATCATTCTGTGGAGACCAGTTAACACCCAAAGTGACAGGACCGAAGCCGCCAGTGTAGGAGATACCGGCATTTTCACCACCGATGTCGAACAAAGCATCGTTAGCTACCTGACCGTATTCAAGCGCGTCTGGCACTTCACCCAAACGAATGTCACCGAATCCGCCTCTGATGCCGACCCAGACGTTATCACCTGCAGGTGTGCTGCCTGTCAGTCCACTGTCCAGTCGGTAGTTACCGTAGGCAGTCAGACCATTGTTCATGGTGTGCGTTGCAGACGCATTGATTGTTGAATCGTCTGAAGAAAATGCAGGGTCACCAACCGAATCATCAACTTCACCAGTATCCTCGTCAACGATCTCAGCATCGCTGCCACCGAGAATGATGCCGATGTAGCCGGATAATGTAACGTCAGCTTGTGCGAAAGGTGTAGCAGCCATACCAGCCAAGGCTACCGCCAGTGCGGTTTTTTTGAATTTCATTAAGATTCTCCAATCAGGACTTGCTGTAAGAGCGTTAGTAGGCCGCTCCGGCAAAAAGGCCGGTACCAGTACTACTTCACTTTTTATTTAGTTCTTGTGCTTCTAAGAGCATTTATATCAAGAACGTTAACTAATAAGACTCATAAAACTGTTTGTTTGTTGATACTAAGTTATGTATATATAGTAACTTCTGACGATTTAGGTATCAGAATTTACCAGATCTACCGAATTTACCAGATCTACAAAAACCGACCTGACGTATCCAACCTGATACTCTCACCTGATACTGTCTTTTCTACTCTTCTCTATATACTCTCTAAACACCTTGCTCAGAGCTGTTGAGAATCACTAGCGTAAACACTGAACACCAGATTGCATTTCCATGTTCAGTAGTCAGGTTTCCGTAATCAGACCTGTCTGTTTCCTCAGACTATTACCCTCAAACTGTTAAAACAGCCGGACCAGATTGCAGGCTAGTTCATAAAAGGACTGTAATCGCCGTGTCTGAATAATGCAACAGAATATAACATTTTTGCAAGACTGGCTATTCTGTCAGATCGTTGTACGCTAGAAGTTTAGTAAATCTGCATCAAATTGCCAGCAAATTCTTGCTGTCTTAAAGCAAGATAGCTAAATCTTGTTGGGATTGTGGTTTTTTTGCGACAAACACTTGTTCGCCGGTGTGATTAGTCAGTTGTAAGCTGGGTCGGTAGAAAAGGTTACAGATCGGCAATATTACAGAACCAACCGCTGTAACCTCTACCCGAGCTTTATGGGGTCAGGCTTTCTGTTTTGCTTGCGATCGAGCGGATGCCTGTGATTTTCTGGTTTGCCGCGAACGGGTTCTCTCAGCGCGACTCTGACGGTTTTTTGACGACTGCGGCCCGTCATCATCGTTGTCCCTGAGGGCCTTGGCGTCCACGGCACTGCTTCGTTCGCCATCTTCTGGCAATGTGATGTTCAGTTCAAGCACATCGCAGTCATCCTGTGAGTCTAGTTGCACAAGGACTTGTTCCTCGCCGATATCCACGTACTTCTTGATCACGTTTAGAATATCCTGCTTCAACAATGGCAGATAATCTGGCCCGTCGCTATCGGCATGTTGGTGGGCAATAAGCACCTGCAGGCGTTCCTTGGCTGTCGCAGCGCTGCCTTTTGGTTTGGACCGGAAAAAACTGAATATACCCATGTTGTTATCCGAATAGTCGCGCCAGAAGTCCCTTTTTACGGGTCTCCATAAATCTGTGAGGGCGATCTTCGCCCATCAGGCGGTCAATCGCATCGCTATAGGCTTGGCCAGCTTCGCTCTCAGGCACCAGTATTACGGGTTTACCCGCATTTGATGAATCCAGCACTGATGATGATTCCGGTATGATACCGAGCAACGGTATTGCCAGCAGGTCAACAATATCGTCAACGCTTAGCATCTGGCCTTCCCTGACCCTACCCGGGTTGTAGCGGGTAATTAACAAGTGTTCTTTTACCGGCTCTTCATTCATCTTGGCACGCTTTGACTCACTTTGCAGAATGCCAAGAATTCGGTCGGAATCCCGAACAGAAGAAACTTCCGGGTTGGTGGTGATAATCGCCTCATCAGCAAAATACAGGGCCATCTTGGCACCTTTTTCGATACCGGCCGGTGAATCACACACAATATAGTCAAACTGGCTCTTTTTGAGTTTGTGCATCACCCGCGCGATACCTTCGATGGTCAGTGCATCTTTATCGCGGGTTTGCGAGGCTGGCAGGATATACAGGTTTTCAACCCGTTTATCTTTGATCAACGTCTGATGCAGGCTTGATTCCTGGTTCACAAGGTTGACCAGGTCATAGACAACGCGCCTTTCGCATCCCATGATGAGGTCGAGATTACGCAGGCCGACGTCAAAGTCGATCACTACGGTCTTGAAGCCTTTAAGTGCCAATCCGGTTGCTACGGATGCGCTGGTCGTTGTTTTGCCAACACCTCCCTTGCCGGAGGTCACCACAATAGTCTTAGTCAAGCTGTCACTCCCAATATTCAACATTGGCCAACGTTCTGAGGCTGGCTCAACAGTATCTAAAATTCAATTCGTCGATGTAATGGTATTGTGTGTACCAGTATATCCAGTGATGATTCAATCAGACGCATCAGCGTTGCTTGTTTGCAATCCCGCCAATGCGCTGCTTCTGCGCGTTTGTTCTTTTAGTTTTATAAAGGGTCAATATTTATGCGCCCATCCTGTAACCAGATTTGCGCAGGCTTGCCGCGTAAATCTTCTGGAATATCTTCCAGTACCTTGTAGATGCCAGCAACCGACACCAGCTCCGCTTCCAGGGATTGGCAAAATATACGGCTTTCAGTATTGCCGGTAACCCCGCATAGAGCCCGCCCGCGAAGCGGCCCATACACATGAATATTGTTGTCGGCAACGATTTCTGCACCGGGGCCCACATGCGCCATGATAATGAGATCGGTCGCTCGAGCATAGAGCTGTTGGCCTGAACGCACCGGTCGTGTGATCAGCTTTGGTGTAACCGGCTCGTAATCCATATGGCTGGATAACTTGTTGGTGAACTCGACATCGCTATTGTCAGATGTTTCTGTTTCACCGTTGTCCGTTTCACCGTTGTCTGGGTCGCTTGCGGCACTGTTGTCCAGGCTGTCATCACCGTCTGCCAGCGCAGGCGTCAGTTTTGGTTCGGTTGACAGCGATTTTGTAGCTTCGCTGTTGGTCTTGTCACGTTTGCTGGTGGATTTTTGCGTACCTGCTATTTTGCCGGACAGAGCGACACTACGGGATGTGGTCTCGACTATCGGCAGTGACAGTTTTTTTGCAACCGGGGATTCGGAATCAATGACGCTGACCAGCACCGGAATCAGCTTGTGTTCCCTGACGCGACTGATCAGGCGCTCTGCGTCAATATTCTCATCGTCTTCTATGCGCGTTATATCGACTACAACCGGCGTATTGCTGAAAAAACCAGGTGCTTGCTGGACTTTGTCTGACAGGCCTGCGTCAATAGCATCAAGGTCGCTTGAGTGCAGCCGCAGCGAGAGCAGCGTGTACATGCCACCCTTGAGTTCAACAACGTTGTTAGTTGGCAACGGCCTGATCCGGGTAAGGTTGGTCAACAGATGCCAATTAGCTGGCACACACCTCATTGTAAATCATTCAGGGTTAGAGTAGAACTGAACAGGTGTTAAAGATCACGCGTAAAAGCCGTTTTCCTTAACTGTCTGTTAGCGAAAGTTCCTTATCGCATCGTTTCATGCAATTTAACGCGTCTTTTTTAACCTGAGGATCGGGATTTCAAAAAGGCGGTAAGTTTCGGGATTAGCCAGACGTGCAATGCGATGGCGTTTTGCGCGAAAGCTGAGCTTTCCCGGCGCGGCGGATCAAGCGGGATTAGTCAATCAACAGGGTGGCATCGAGGGATGACGGGTCATGCATGCTGCCAAGCACTACGTCCGGGAACACCGTTGCCTGAACCGGCTCGCAGAGGAAAAATCCCTGGGCTCGCTTGCAGCCGAGCTGCCTGACCATCTCAAACTGTTCTGCGGTTTCAATCCCTTCGGCAACAACTTCTGCATTCATTGAATGTGCAACATCGATGGTAGCCTTGACGATTTGCAAGCTTTTATCGCATGTTTGCATATCGTTGATAAATGTACGGTCAATTTTAACTTCGTTGACTGGAAAATCGCGCAATTCCTGAAACGAAGAGTAGCCGACACCGAAATCATCAATGGAAAGATTCACTCCCTTGTCCCGCAACACTCTTAATAGTTCGCTGGCCTGATGTCTGTCAGAAAGCAGGGCAGTTTCAGTAATTTCAAGGGTTAGCAATGCCGGCTCCATGCCACTCTCGTCAATAATGCTGACGAGATTTTTTATCGCCTGCGGGTCGGCAAATTGCCTGCGCGAGAGATTAACAGACAGGGTTGCAGGTGATGTGCCGTAGCGTGCCAGAGTCTGGTAATCGCTGACTGCGCGCCGCATTACCCATTCGCCGATGTCACTGATGAGGTCTGAACGTTCAGCACGTGGAATGAATTCAGCAGGTGAAACAGCGCCCAATGAATCACTGTTCCAGCGCAACAATGCTTCCATACCGGTTGTCAGGTGGCTCTGGCAATCAATCTGAGGCTGGTACTGCAGATGGAACTCATCTCGTGCCAGCGCTCGTTCCAGGCCAATATCAAGCTGGTGGGCACGATCTGCTGCCTGTTGTTGCTGGCGATCATAGGTTGAAATATTGTTTGTGCCGGCAGCCTTGGAAATCGCAACAGCGCTGTCAGCAGCGCTTTTCAATTCGCCTACTGTGCGGCCATCCTGCGGTGAGATGGATATGCCCATGCTGGCGCGTAATGGCAGTGTACGTGCTGCTACAGTAATACCTTTACCAATCTCATCCAGAAATCGTTGAGCATGTTGCAGGAGATCTTCACGTCCCTGGTTTAGCGGTGCGATGATTGCGAACTCATCCCCTGCGGCGCGTGCAATGACGGCATCCGAAGGCATGGCGCTCACCAGGCGGTCAGCAACTTCGACCAGCAGCTGGTCAGCAAAGTACTGGCCGTAGGAATCGTTAATCTGGCGAAAGTCCCGCAGGTCACAAATAATCAGAGCGAAGGGTCGTTGCGGGTGGCGCAAGGCGTCTCGCAACTGTTGCATTAGCGAAACACGGTTCAGCAACCCGGTCAGAGCATCGAAATCGCGCGCGCGTGCCAGCGCTTGCTCGCTGATCCGCCGATCGCTGATATCCCGGACGCTACTGGCGATTATGCCGTCAGGTAACGATTTTTCGCTGATCAGCAGCAGCTGGTCATTGTTTGTTGTCAATTCCAGCTGTGCGGTGCTGTCTGCCGGTAAATTGCCAAGCCAATCGTCAAGCTTGCGAATGGCATGCGTACTGTCTGCGCACAATTGCTCATACACTGAACGCACAGCCATGCCACTTTGTGGACCGGAAGCCTGGTTTGGCATTAGATTTTGCAAGCGCGAGTTGTATTGAGTAACACGGCGCTGCGGGTCCAGGAGCAGGAAGCCGTCATGGACACCCTCAATGACAGGTGCAGGCTCGACGCGTCGTTCTTGAGTACGCTGCCGGTTGCGACCGAGCAACAGTAATGCGAGTAGTAACAACGCCAATGTTGTAGCAGCGACTGCTACGTACATTTGCCAGGGAGAACTGATCCAGCTGGCAAGTATCTTAGCGATGCCAGGTCCGTTGTCAGCCAGTATGCCAGGGAGTTCAGAGTCCACTATAAGGATTCAGGCAGAGATGAAGCGAAGGATTTGCATCCTCTAGAAGATTAAAATTTTACAACACTTAATAGTAGATAGCAGATTATTCAACCAAGTGTATAAATTTTATAGAAAAGTTGAATAAAAGTTGCGTGAGATTACAAATATCTGATTGGCTTTAGCCTGTTGCCTTGGCTGGATTGAGTATTTGCACTCAGGGTCGCCAAAGGAGGGTCAGGACATGCCGGGTTTCCAGATACCGAAAGCTTCGGTCGGTGCTGCTGGTCTTGCAACCGGTGCTGCTTGTTGACGTTGCGAGTCAACGTCATTCATGACGTGCAGCATAAAGGCCGATAGTTGCTCTTGTAGCTGACTTTTCTGTGCTGCCGGCATATCCTGTTGGCCCAGTAAAAAACCAACCACTGCACAAAGGTATTGTGAGGCCAGACCTGGATCCTGAGCAGTTGAATCATGTTCAACAAGCACTTGACGAAGTTTGTCCACCAGCTCGGTGGATAGTTTGAGTTCACTCATGCCGTGGAGTATACAAGAAGCTCACGGTTGTGTGCTGCTCAATCGTTGTCGTCGATCTGGTAAGGGTAATGATCAGGTCTGTCGTTATAGGTGAAAGCGCGGGCCAGGTCTTCACCGCTTTCCAGACTGTTGCTATCGGTTATTGCTGAGTCGAGCACAACAAAAGCCTCGTTTTCTGTCATATCAGCGGTAGCATCCAGCGGTAGTTCGGCTGTTGAACTGTAGCTGCGGCCGCCTTCGTTGTTATCCAGTATTTGCCTGGACTGATTGTCGAGAGTGATGCTTTTGCCAGGATTGTAGCCGGATTTATCTGGCCAGTACGAGGCGGTGCGTTGTCCCGGAGGGATAGGTTTGCTGGTCAGGTGCTGGCGGCCGCAGAAGCTGCATTCGAATGAAAAACTGCAGCATGAACTGTTGCAAACCGTTGAGCTCAGGCGCATGGAGCTATCGCATTGATCACATTTCATAACTTGAAACTAATTGTCGAACAGTTATTACAATGGTGCAGATTCTTTAGCGCATTTGTTGCGGTTGTTTGCGGTGTTACGCGTGGCCATTAGTATAACCACTTGGGAGCCGGAGCGCGCAAAGGTTTAACAATGCGACAAAGGTTAAGGCAAAGGTTAAACAAGGCAATGTTAACTGCACTTTGAATCACCGCAGTTCAGGCAAGTCATGCATCCGTCCATGACAATACATGAACGGTGGCTACATTTACTACACAACGTGGCGTCTGCCGGAAAACCATCATCAGCTGTGGTGTTCGTGGCAGTACCCGGCGCGTTTTCAAAATTTGTGGCCGCGCCACTCTTGACATTCACATCATCACTGTCACTGTCCAGAGTTCCACGTGTCGCCTGGGTTTGTGCTTCGCGTTTTTCCAGTGCTTCCCGCTTTTGTCTGATCAGTTCTTTCTGTGATTCATCCATCTCACGGGGTTGCAACATGCCAATCTTGATCAGGTGGCGTTCGATTACATCACCGATTTCAGCGATGATCGATTGCTTGTATGCGCCCTTGACCCAGTAGCCACCTCGTGGATCAAACACCGATCGTAATTCATCAACCAGAAACGTGATATCACCTCCTTTACGGAAGACGGCCGACATGATGACAGTCAGGGCGACAATCCACTGAAAGTGGTCAAGGTTTTTCGTATTGATAAACACTTCGAAAGGTCGGCGCGATTCGAACTCCGTGCCCTCGTTGAGCACGATATCATTGATCGTGATGTACATGGCATGCGGTGACACATGCTCTGGCACCTTGATCTTATAGGTGGAGCCTATGAGTACTTCAGGTCTCTGCAGAGTCTCATGCATCTGTATTACGCTGGCGCTACTACGCTTTTCTTCTGTGGATACAGAAGTCGGGCTGTTTTCAGTAGCCGCAGCCTGGGTATTCGTGTCGGTGACTTTGTAGCCAACTATTTTTCTGTCTATTTTGATAGTCATTTGTGATAGTGCCTAATTCTGTCGTCAGATTCCTGTACGGGTTTCTCAATCAGCCCAATCTTCAGATTCAACTCAATCGTCAGATTCAACTCAATGGCAGACGCCGGTCTGCCGATTGGGTTACTTAGTGATCAGAACTTTCCGTAATAACCTTCTTTGAGTGCGTCATACAGGTTGGCGGCGGTGTGCATTTCGCCGTCATATTCGATCTCCTCATTGCCCTTGCAACTGACAATAGAGCCGTCTTCCAGCGTAAAATTGTATTCGGTATTCTCAAGATCCTCTTCTTGTACCAATACGCCCTGAAAAGCTTCCGGGTTAAAGCGGAATGTGGTGCAGCCTTTCAAGCCTTCTTCGTAGGCATACATATAGATATCCTTGAATTCCTCAAAAGGGAAGTCAGTAGGAACATTGGCTGTTTTCGAAATGGATGAATCAATCCAGCGTTGTGCTGCTGCCTGAACTGCCACATGCTGACGTGGTGTAATTTCATTGGCAGAGACAAAATAGTCGGGCAGGGCGTCTTCCGGGCTTTGCGCTTGCGGAGAAGCATTCTCATTCACCAATGTCCTGTAGGCCAGAAGTTCAAATGAGTGAACGTCCATTTTCTCTTTGCTCTTCTTGCCTTCACGAATCACATTGCGTGAGTAAAGGTGGGCAAAGCTCGGTTCAATACCATTACTTGCATTGTTGGCCAGTGATAATGAAATTGTGCCAGTTGGTGCAATCGAACTGTGATGTGTAAAGCGGGCTCCCTGTTCGGCTAATTGCTCGACCAGTTCCGGCTCGACTGCAGCGATCTTTTGCATGTAGCGGCTGTATCGTGCGTGCAACACTTTACCTTTAACCTTGTCACCAACTTTGTAGCCGTCGGTTTTCATCTCCGGACGTTGTCTGAGCATTTCACCGGACACCGTAAAATCTTCATTCATGATCGGTGCTGCACCCTTCTCCTGCGAGAGTGATAATGCTGAACGCCAACCCGTCACTGCCAATTCGCGGGTAACTTCTTCAGTAAATTCCAGCGACTCATCCGAGCCATAGGCTACACCGAGCAATGCCAGCGTTGATCCCAGACCAAGATAACCCATGCCATGGCGCCGTTTGCGCAAAATCTCGCGTTGTTGCTGTGGCAGTGGCAGGCCATTGACCTCAACTACGTTGTCGAGCATTCGCGTGAATATTTCTACGGTTTTCCTGAAGCGCTCCCAGTTAAAGTGAGCTTCCTGGGTAAAGGGCTTCTCCACAAAGCGGGTAAGATTAATTGAACCGAGCAGGCAGGCGCCGTAGGGCGGTAGTGGTTGTTCACCACAGGGGTTGGTTGCACGAATACTTTCGTCAAACCAGTTGTTATTCATCTCGTTGACCTTATCAATCAGGATGAACCCGGGTTCGGCAAAGTCGTAGGTTGAGGACATGATCTGATCCCACAGACGTCGTGCAGGCAGAGTGCGATAGATTCGACAGGCGACCAGGCCTTCATCATTGGCTATCAAGTCTGTGCGTGTCGGCCATTCCAGCCAGATAACTTCCTCGGTATTGTTCAGGCTCAGGTTAATGTCGCTGTCATCCAGCTCTTTTGCCCTTATCGGGAATACCAGCTGCCAGGGTGCGTCGTTGCGCACGGCTTGCACAAAATCATCCGTGATCAATAGCGATAAATTAAACTGGCGTAACCGGCCGTCTTCGCGCTTGGCTTTGATAAATTCCAGGACATCCGGGTGACGCACATCGAATGTACCCATCTGTGCGCCTCGCCTGCCACCGGCTGATGACACGGTGAAACACATTTTATCGAATATATCCATGAACGACAGCGGCCCGGATGTGTGGGCTCCAGCGCCGGACACGTAGGCACCATGCGGCCGCAGTGTTGAAAAATCGTAGCCAATGCCGCAACCTGCCTTGAGTGTCAGGCCTGCTTCATGCACTTTTCCAAGAATATCGTCCATGGAATCATGAACAGTGCCTGAAACAGTACAGTTGATGGTGGACGTTGCCGGTTTGTGCTGTTGAGCGCCTGCGTTGGAGGTGATCCTGCCTGCCGGTATTGCGCCTTGTTGAAGTGCCCAGACGAACTGCCTTAACCAGTATTCACGGGAAGAGGGTTTTTCTACATTGGCAAGGGCTGTTGCTACCCGCTGGTAAGTATCGTCGATAGTCTCGTCGACGTTCTCGCCGTCGCGTGTTTTCAGGCGATATTTCTTGTCCCAGATATCGAGTGATGCGGCTTGTAACGGTATATCCACAACAGCGTCCACAACAGCGTCCACAACAGCAACACCATCCGTTTCACCCTCTATGGATGGAAACAGGACTGCTGCTTCGATTGTGTCTGTATTCTCTGTCATCTCGATACTGTCTTTTGTGTCTGCCTTGCTTACCACTGCTCCTTGGGCCTGGTCGCCTTTGTGCCGGTTTTTCTGTTTTTGCTGTCTGTTCTGGCCAGTGCCTTTATTTTCTGCTGATTTCTTGTTTTTTACCGCTTGCAGGTTGGGGTTTCCCATGTTTTTCTCGTCGACTCCAGTTATTCTCGTTTTTAATATTTTATTAATCAGTTGCTTACCGCTATGCGTTTTGGCCGGCGCTTGTTTCTATTCGAGCCCGAGGTATTAAAAACAGCCTGATTACACCGTTTTTTCTACCTTCTCATATTTGTATATAGTGCATAGACGCATGTGCATCCACTACATGTAGTGCTTTTTTGCACTTTATGGTTGTGTTTGGCACTTTTGTACGAATTTTATTATTTTGTCAGGTGGATAACTCAACAACCATGGATTCAGCCAGCGCTGAATAACACTGGTAGTTAAAACCAGAAGGTTAATAACAGGGGTAAAGTAACCAGCTAAAGCGACTCTTGATGGAGGCCGCAGTTAAAGGTTTTCAATAAACAAATAAAGTGATTCAACAAAAATTGCTTTTGCACGCGATTCTTTTGCGTGTCCCACCAATTTTGCGTGTCCCACCAGTTTTGCGTGTCCCGGAATTTTTCTCTTTTGCGTGTCACAGAATTTTGTGTGTCACAGAAATCCGAAGGAATACGGCAATGCAGTGACGCCTGTGAACCAAGCCACATAATGGTATGCCTGAGTAGCTGTCAGGTCAATTGAAAAACACAATAAAATGTGGTTTTTTATAATGCAGACCACTACATGCAGTGTTTTACTGCATCTACCGGTGAATAACCTGTTGATGACTTGTGGATTGTGACGGGCTCTGCACATTAAGCAGGCGATCGGCCCGGGTGCGGGTAATCGTTGGCAATTCTGCATGATTGAGGTTGCCCATCGTTTAATAGCTGCTTAATCTGCTCCCAAGGGCTGACAACAAGCCGCAAAAAACAAGATCAGGTCAAACCTGGCGGAGATACAGCATGAACTACAAACTTTCCGGTAAAACTAAAGCAATCAATGTAAACCACGAGCGTTGGGTACACTGTAACGAGCTAAAACTTGGTATGTACGTGGTTGAACTCGATAAGCCCTGGGAGCAAACAGATTTCCTGTTTCAGGGATTCTTTCTCGACAAGCATGAGCTCATTGAGGATGTGCGCCGGGAATCACAGTATGTATTGGTGCAGGAACAGAAAAACACTCTGGTTAGCAGGCAATCACCATCACGATTGTGTGGTGGTCACAGCAAAGCTTCCTTCTGGTCAAAATCTGCACGCTAAACGGTATGGGCCTCATAAAACGAGGCCTTTACTTTTTAGAGCAGAACTTTCGTTGCCAAACCCAGAAAAACCGCGATTCCCACTACATCGGTTACGGTAGTCAGCAGAACGCCGCCTGCGAGGGCGGGGTCGACACCCATTTTCTTTAAGCTGATGGGGATAATCAGGCCGGCAAATGCTGCAAAAATCAGGTTGGTCAGCAGCGCCATGCCCAGAATGACTCCAATAGACAACTCCCCAAACCAAAAATAAGTAAAGACGCACACCACGCTGGCCCACAACAAGCCATTGAGTAGTGCCACGGCAAGCTCCTTGAAAAGCAACGCGCGTGAGTTGGCCGGGTTTACCTGGCCCAGAGCCTGGCCGCGGATCACCAGGGTTAAGGTCTGACTGCCGGCAATTCCCCCCATGCTCGGCACAATAGTCATGAGAACGGCCAGTACCACGATCTTGTCCAGAGTCAGCTGAAACCTGGATATGACCCAGGATGCCAGAACCGCAGTAAGCAAGTTGACACCCAGCCACAGTGCGCGTTTACGCGCACTGTTGATAACGGATGCGAATATGTCATCCTCCTGATTCAGGCCTGCCATGCTAAGTACAGACTGCTCAGCTTCTTCGCGGATAACATCAACTACATCATCAACGGTTATTCTGCCTAGCAGGCGATCGTTTTCATCCAGCACGGCGGCTGAAATAAGGTCATAGTCTTCAAATACGCGAGCTACATCGCGCTGACTCATGGTGACTGGCACTGTCTGGCTGTCACGTCGCATAACCGAGGACACACGTTCCGTCGTTTTGTTGGTTAGCAGTCGGCGTATCGGCAGGTCGCCAACATAGCGGTCTGACGTATCCACGACTATCAGTCTGTCCGTGTGACGTGGCAATGAGTCACGTCGCCGTAGATAGCGAAGCACGACATCCAGGGTCACATCTTCCCTGACAGTCACAGTATCGAGGTTCATCAGGCCACCCGCACTATCTTCAGGGTAGGACAAAACCTGGTCGAGACGTCGCCGATGCTGATCCGTCATCCCGGCAAGCACCTCCCGGGTCAGCTTCTCCGGTAGCGACTGGATAAAGTCAGCCAGATCGTCGAGATCGAGGTGTTGCGAAACTTCAACGATTTCCCGAGAGTCCATTTGTCGCAACAGTGTTGTGCGCACCTCTTCGTGAGTTTCAAGGAGTACGTCACCTTCCAGAGAAGAATCAACCATATCCCACAAAACAATGCGCTCTTGTTGCGGCAATGATTCAAGCAAGTCGGCAATTTCTGCAGGATGCAAAGCGCCGAGCAAGGCTTTGGCGCTACTGAAGGAGCCGCTTTCGACGATACTGGTCAGTCGCGCCAGTTGCTCGTCCTGGGTTTCCTCTCTGCGTAATTCAGTCATGCGTGACAAGGTTGCTGTTGCTGAGAATTGATTTGTTAGTGAATGGTGGCTGAATCTGTTTTGTTAATTTTAGTGAGTAATTGTTGTTGTGAATCACGTGATGAGCATTTCAGCAAAGCATTGCTGGCTTTTTGCAATCGTTGGCGATTGCTGCCAAGTAGCGCGCGTTTGACTTCCAGTAATGAATTTGGAGGCATGCTGAATTCGGTCAGTCCCAGCCCGAGCAGTAAACGTACATAGCGTGGATCACCAGCCATTTCTCCACACATGGCAACCGGAATATCCGCCCGTTTGCCAGCTTCTATGGTCATTTTTATCAGTTGTAGTACCGCAGGGTGCAAGGGGTCGTAGAGGTAGTTGACCCGATCGTCGATGCGATCAATTGCCAGCGTGTACTGGATCAGATCATTGGTACCAATTGATAGGAAGTCGAGCGAGCTGGCAAACTGGTCAGCCGCGATAGCGGCTGCCGGTACTTCGATCATGCCTCCAACAGCAATGTCCTTATCGAACTTGATGCGCCGTTCGGTCAATTGTGTTTTTGCCTGTTCTATCAGCTCCAGACATTGTTCGACCTCATGCAGATTGGTCAACATGGGAATCATGATACTGACAGGTGATTTTGCCGAGACACGTAATATCGCTGCGATCTGTGGAATGATCAGCGTGGTATCACTTAAAGCCAATCGAACCCCTCGCAAACCCATGGCAGGATTGTGTGCCAGCGGTCCGGTGATCTCGGCACCCGCTTCCTTGTCCGCTCCGAGGTCGGCCAGCCGAATGGTCAGTGGGGCGCCTTTAAGCGCACGGGCAACTTTGGAATAGACCTGGAAATGTTCATTTTCGTCAGGCAGATCATCGCGATTCATGTACAGAAATTCTGTGCGATAGAGGCCGACACCATCAGCATTAACGCGCTTCAAGGCCTTGATGTCTTCATCAATCTCTATATTGGCCATTAGCGATAGTTCGATACCATCTTCGGTAATTGCCGGAGTATCAACCAGTTTCCGCAGTTCGCGTTGCTGTTCGCGAAACAGCCGCTGCTGTTTGCGGTAACTGTCGATCATGAGCTGTTCAGGTTCAGCCAGCACCATGCCGCTTTCGCCGTGAAGGATTAGTTGCTCACCGGGTTTGATGTAGTCACGCAGATTATGAATGCCGACAATGGCCGGTATGCCAAGGCTACGGGCGAGGATTGCCGTATGTGATAGCTGCCCGCCCGTTTCGGTCACAAATCCTGCAACTCCCTGGTTTTGCATCACGATCGTGTCAGCAGGGGTCAGGTCATCGGCAATGACGATCAGTCCCTTCCAGTCAGTCTCGCTGGTCCCGGATTGGCTTTTGTCAGGTTGTGCAACCAGCACGCGCATGATCTGATTGATAACATGGTTCACATCGTCCATGCGTGTTGCGATGTACGGGTCTTCCATCTCGTCGAAAATTTTCTGCAGCTCCTGACGTTGATGCTCAAGTGCTGCTTCTGCTTTGCAAGCCCTTGATTTCAGTATCTCCAGAGGGCCATCCGCCAGTACGCTGTCGTCAATCATCAGCAAGTGCGTTTCAATGAACGCTGAGACATCGCTGGGGGCGTTTTTGGGAATGGACTTTCGTACTTGCTCCAGCTGGTTTTTAGCCTCGGCAAGAGCTTTTTTATAGCGCCTGACTTCGCGTGGTACTTCACTGCGTTTGAGCGTTTGCGCACTGATTTCGGGTTGGTTGCGGCGCAATATATAGGCCTCGCCTATAACTATGCCGCGCGACACACCGATGCCTGAGAACATGAGGCTCATGGTGAGAACTTCGCGCTTGTGGTGTGGCTCGTCAGGGCCGCAGTTTCGTGGTTCTGCTTATTCATCTTCACCGAAACGCTCGT
Source organism: uncultured Granulosicoccaceae bacterium (assembly GCA_938005265.1). Classification (GTDB taxonomy): domain Bacteria; phylum Pseudomonadota; class Gammaproteobacteria; order Granulosicoccales; family Granulosicoccaceae; genus CALFCE01. The sequence goes on along the minus strand of CALLOA010000094.1, from coordinate 6,223 downwards.
TAATCAGCTCACAGACGGCTTGCATTGCTGCGTTTTCGTCAATGCCTTGGACATATAATGTTACGTGTGAGCCACGACTGGCGGCCAGCATCATGACACCCATAATGCTCTTGCAGTTTACCCGCTTATCGTCTTTTTCTATTTCGATATCTGACTCGAACCTGGCACTTAGTTTGACCAGCTTCGCTGCTGCCCGTGCATGCAGACCCAATTTGTTGATGATGTCGAGTTGTTGCTCAAGCATTAGTTGAATTCGCGGTGCCGCGTTGAAACGTTTTCAGTCAGTTTGGAGAAGTGCTCGGCCAGACGTGAAGCCAGGTAAACGGAGCGATGCCTGCCACCGGTACAGCCTATGGAAATTGTCAGGTAAGCACGGTTTTCAGCTTCAAATACCGGCAACCATTTTTCAACAAAGGTGCTGATGCTTTCGAACATTTCTTCGACCGGCTGATGTGATTGCAGAAATTCACGCACAGGCTCGTCAAGGCCTGTAAATGAGCGAATGGCCGGATCCCAGTACGGATTAGGTAAACAGCGCACATCGAAAACAAAGTCGCTGCTTTGTGGCGAACCATACTTGAAGCCAAAAGACTGGAACAGCAGTGACAGATTTTCCGATTTGCGGCCAATCATGCGCGACAGGATGACTTCACGTAGCTGGTGCAAATTGAGGTTGGATGTATCGATCACCAGATCGGCATGTTCTTTCATCTGCATAAGAAAATCGGCCTCTTTTCTTATGGCGCTGACCAGTGGAGTGCCTTTTCCGCTCAAGGGGTGTTTGCGTCTGGTTTCGCTAAAGCGCTGCAGCAACATTTCGCGATTGGTTTCAAGAAATAGAATTTCAATCGCGAGATCCTTGTCTTTGGATAATCGCTCCAGTGCGTCGACAAAATCCTTGATCGAATCTTCATCGCTACGCGCATCGACACCGACTGCGATTGCGTCATAGCGTGGCGAATCGGGGTTAGTGAGTTTTGCAATAAGATCGGGCAGCAAAGAACCCGGCAAATTATCCACACAGTAAAAACCCTCATCTTCCAGAGTGTGTAGTGCGACGGTTTTACCAGAGCCCGACATGCCACTGACAATAATAATTCTCATGTGCCGTGTTCGATTGTTCCGCTGTTGGTTTTTAAAACTGTTGTGTCCTTTGCGGTTGCGTTGTTATTTGTTTTCGTGGCGGCTTGATCCCTTTGCAATGCATCAGCCTGTCTTGCAATAAAATCCGAAGCCGCATTGTAGCCGGTGTTGACCAATATATGATTGCGCACTGCAGCTTCCACCAGTACCGCCAGATTGCGCCCCGGGGCAACCGGAATTACCTGCTCGGGTATATAGATGCCCAGTATATCCCGTGTTGCGATCTCGTCTGTTGAGCGGTCTATCTGCTCATTCAATTCGTCAGCTTGCATGAGTTCAAGGCGGATAATGAATTTTAGAATCTTGCGTTTTCGGGTGTGTGCATTGCCATACATGCGCGCGATATTTAGAATGCCGAGTCCGCGAACTTCCAGAAAATCACGCAGCAATTCCGGGCATCGACCCTCTAGCGTGTCGGGAGCAATGCGGCGAAATTCAGGAGCATCGTCTGCAACCAGAATATGACCACGGCTGACGAGTTCCAGTGCCAGCTCACTTTTACCAACACCGCTGCCACCGGTGATCAACACGCCTGTGCCCAGTACGTCCATTAACACACCGTGAAGCACTCTTGTTTCAGCCAGATACTGGGTCAGTCGATAACGCAGCAGGTTAAGACAATCATTGTAGGAGCTTGTTACACAGAAAATAGCGATGTCGTGGTGTGCTGCCACTTGCTGCAAGGTCTCAGGTGGTTTTCGGTTATCCGTGATTACAATCAGATCGCAGGTATCCGGCAGTAATCGCTCCAGCTCATTTTCACCGTTGATGGTTGCCTCCAGCTGAGCACATTCGGCTTTACCCAGCATTTGCACACGATTCGGGGAGCTGAAATTCAGGGGGCCAATCAGATTGGGACGCGGGTCTGCACCGGTTTCACGCGACAGCACACGTGATGCTCCCACACCCTTGGTAAACCAACTGGCTTCCAGGTTGGAACACATGGTGTCGAACACCAGCTGGACTGTCAGGTCTTGCCGCAAGTAAGCTCCTGGTGGCCGGGTAAGGTGTGTTCCCGGTCAGTGGTCTGGATGCGCGAATACCATGCCAAACTTTGTTTGAGCGGCTGGCCCCTGGCCAACACGCTGCCCGGTTGCCTGCTGCTATCCGTGTACCTCAAACGCTACCGGCAAAAGGTTATGCCGTGTCGCAGATGAGTTGATGCGCTTTCAATTCATCGTCGGCGTGGCAGTCTCGCAGTTTACCGGTGATGCTTTCATCGCTGAACTTTTCCGCCATAAGGCTGAGAATTTCCAGGTGCTCATCTGCGGAATCTTCGGGCACCAGTAACGCAACAACGATATCAACAGGTTCCTCATCCGGTGCGTCAAATTCGATTCCATGCGCCAGCGTTATCATTGCGGCCACAGGTTGTTCAAGGCCGGCAATGCGGCCATGTGGTAGCGCAATGCCGTGCCCTAAGGCAGTGCTGCCAAGCCTTTCCCGGCCGATCAGGGCGTCGAGAATGTCCATTTCACTGAACTGCTCCTCAACTGAATCAGGGTTATCAGCTGATTCAGCCTCGTTGCTGCTACCGTTACCAGCCTTTTTGGTGGCGTCGTTTTCATGTTCGCCACTGTAGCCTTCAACGGGGGTGTTTACCGCGCTGCTTAATATCAGCGCCAGTTGGTGCAGAGCCTTTTTCTTGCTTGCTACATCGACCCTGCAAGCTATGTTGCTGCTGTCAATAATGTTTGACAATTCAACCATTTATAAAGCCGGGATTAGATATTTGGAGTGACCCCAGCTGCCGCCCGGGCTGAACTGGGTTTGGGGTTTGGGTTCTGGACGAATGATACCGTAAAGGCACGCAGTAGGGAGTAGAAACATCAGGGCCGGGTAGCCGCCTATCGATAAAACGTAAACCGTACATCCTGCGGTGCGCAGGATGTACTTGGCTTTGTCACTGCAGTGTCCAGCTGTGAGAGCAGGGCTGCAGCAAAAGCGTTAGTGCAGGCGTTTGCGCTCGTTACTGGGTGGTATGCTCATTGATTCGCGATACTTGGCAACCGTACGGCGTGCCACCTGGATACCCTCTGCGACCAAACGACTGGCAATTTTGCTGTCGCTAAGTGGTTTGGTGGCGTCTTCTGCCTTGATGAATTTGCGAATACGGGCACGAATTGCTGTGGCCGAGCACTCACCGCCATTGGCTGTTGACACATGGCTGGAGAAAAAGTACTTGAATTCAAAAATGCCACGCGGCGTATGAATGAATTTCTGTGTAGTGACGCGCGAAATAGTTGATTCATGCAAATCCAGCTGTTCGGCTATGTCGCGAAGCACCAGCGGTTTCATCGCTTCTTCGCCATACTCAAGAAAACCGCGCTGACGTTCAACGATGGCAGTGGCTACTTTCAGCAGTGTCTCGTTGCGACTTTGCAGACTTTTGATAAACCAACGGGCTTCTTGCAGATGGTTGCGCAGGAATGTGTTGTCATCGCTTTTATCAGCACGTTTGACTTCCTTCGCATATAGGGCATTGATTCCCAATTTTGGTGCAATGTCCGGATTCAGTTCTACCCGCCAGACGCCTTTCACCTTCTGTACAAACACATCAGGAATGATGTATTGGTCGTGATCCTGAACCAGCTGGCGCCCTGGACGCGGATTAAGTGCGCGAATCAGCGCGATGACTTCACGCAGGTGATCGTCATTGACTTTCAACAGGCGGCGCAGTTTTGGAAAGTCATGTAATGCCAGCAGGTCAAGGTGATTGGCGACCAGACGTTTGGCATTTTCGTTAACTTCAGAGCTCGGCAGCTGTGAAAGTTGAATCTGCATGCATTCGCTGGCATTTCGTGCACCACAACCGGGCGGTTCAAGGTGCTGAATCATCTTCAGGACTGCTTCGACTTCATCGTCCTCGACACGCGAATCAGCATGTTCTTCATCAATGTCGCGATTCAGTCCACCTAGCAGGGTGTCCATCTCTTCAGTCAGGTAGCCACGATCATCAATCGCGTCTATCAGTGTTTCAGCGATGAACTGATCCCTTTCCGACAGCGGGCTCAAGCGAATCTGCTCCATCAGGTGGTCCTGAATGCTGGAGATTGCCGAGTTGTGGAATTCGGTGAAGTCGCGATTATCGGATTCCCCGCCGCTATAGGCGCTGGTAGCCGTTGCGGTTTCGTAGATATCTTCCCAGGCACTGTCGACTGGCAGTTCTTCCGGCATGACCTCTGTCGCCTCTGCACTCATCTCCATACTGGCCTGCTCGACGTCTATGTCGCTGACTTCGGTTTCCTTGCCAGCTTCAGCACGTGCCTGCTCGCGTTCATCCAGTCGCACCTGATCCTTGCTTTCTACACTCTGGTCGCTGGAGATCTCGGTCTTGCGACTTTCGCCGGCTTCTTCTTCCTGCATTTCCAGCATTGGATTGTTTTCCAAAGCTGACTGGATCTCGGTTTGCAATTCCAGGGTCGAAAGTTGCAGTAGTTTGATGGCCTGTTGCAACTGCGGCGTCATCGCCAGCGTTTGCCCCATCTTTATGTTCAGCGTCTGTTTCATGGCACGTTTCTATTGATTTTGTTATCGACCGTTAAAGTGGCACAAGAATTGTGCCAACTATACCTTTTATTGCAGGAAATTTTCTCCTGTGGATAAAATCGCCTGCCCCGCGGAAAGATATATAGGTTGGATTAGTTGAAATAACTAGCTGAAATTAAAGAAAAAAGCGCCGGATTTTTGAACCTGCAGCAGTTTTTTGTCACCTCGGCCTGTTGCGACGGATGCAGCGCTCTCACCGCTTGCGGGCTATAAGCTGATGTTCAGATCTTGAAATCGTCGCCCAGATAAACCTTGCGTACCTGTTCATTATCCAGCACCGACTCCGGTTTTCCCTCAGCGATTACATTGCCGTGGCCGAGGATGTAGGCGCGATCGCATATACCCAGGGTTTCGCGGACATTGTGGTCGGTGATCAGTACGCCAATATTACGCTCCTTCAAGTGCGTAACAATTCGCTGTATCTCGATGATGGAAATCGGGTCGACTCCGGCGAATGGTTCGTCCAGCAACATGAATCCGGGTTCGGCTGCCAGCGCACGGGCAATTTCCACACGGCGTCTTTCTCCGCCGGAGAGGCTGATACCAAGACTGCGGCGAATATGGCCGATTTGCAGCTCTTCCAGCAGAGCTTCAAGCCGGTCTGTGCGTTGCGTTCGGTCCAGGTCTTTTCTGGTTTCAAGAATGGCGAGAATATTACGCTCGACAGATAACTGCCTGAATACCGATGCTTCCTGCGGCAGGTAACCGACCCCCATCCTTGCTCTGGCATGCATGGGGTACTCGGTGATCTCGCTATCATCGAGCAGAATGCGTCCACTGTCCGGTTTAACAAGACCGACCACCATGTAAAAGCAGGTTGTTTTACCAGCGCCATTCGGGCCGAGCAATCCTACGACTTCACCACGCTTGACGTTGATACTGACCCCTTCAAGCACCGGCCGTTTCTTGTAGGCCTTGTGCAATCCGTCAGTTCGCAAGGTTTGTGTTTTGGTTTCGTTCACGGCTCTCAAGTGACAGGGTACCGCGCTTTAAGATACACGGTTTCTTGCAGGTGATGAAAATTCAGGTGGGTCGGGCTCAGGCTTGGGGCCAGGCAATGTACTTTTTAACCTGTCTAGTTGCGGTCCGGTGGCTGAATCGTGATCGAAACCCTGCCGGATTCGCCACCCTGTGCCACGACACTTTGATTTATTGAGTTGAAAACTATGCTGTCGCTTTTCAGTTGTTGTTTTGGTTGTTTCAGTTCGGCATTGCCTGTCATGGTCAAAATGCCATTAACAGCGTCATAGTTTATTGCATCACAGGAACCAGTAACCAGTTCGCCCAGCTCGTTCAGTTGTTGGAAGTTAATGGGCGAGCCTTGCCCTTCAATGACGCTGAGTTTGTCGTCTTTCAGTATGACATTGATGGTGTCGGCTGTAATAAGCATGGATCCTTGGCGGATCTCCACGTTGCCGCTGAGCACCTGTTTACCGGTTCTCTGGTTGTATTCCGAGCGATCAGCTGAAACATCGATCGGTTGTGTAAAATCCGACTCGGCCGCACTGGCTGCTGGCACAGAAGTAAATAT
>CALLOA010000093.1 GCA_938005265.1 uncultured Granulosicoccaceae bacterium | reverse complement strand
GCGGCCAGCGCAGAGGGACCACCTTCAAAATTCGAACGGGCGCCACAAACGCTATTGGAGTAAATAACCACTCCTGTATCGCCAAAGGCCACGTGCTCACCCAATAACGGCGGCATGATGGTCTGGTAGTTGATGCAGGTGTTAGTCATCAATACGCCCAGTGATTCGCAAGCTGCAATAAAGCGGCGCTCGAGCTGCGCCATTGCTTCAGACTGCCCGAGAGGTTCATAACACGTCAGATCAACACCGCGCGGATCTGTGATTAACGGTATAGCCAGCACACGCTCCGGAACCGGCAGCTGCGCAAAACGTTCGAACAACTCAACGCCCGCTTCACCCAGTGACTCAGGGTCTGCCATCATGTGCGCATGGCTTACAGGGACCATATCGCTGGCATCGAACATGTCTCCAACTTGTAACTGATGCTCCAATGCCCACTGCCTCGCTCGCCCCATATCACCGGCTAACATGGCCCGGCACTCCGCATTTAATTCCATGGCCATTAGTTACCTTCCCTAGCGACCGACGCTATCTGCTACTTGTTGCACCAAGGGTGCATAATGATGAAAATCTGCCGTCGGGTGGTCCGGAATTTTGGCTCTATCATCATATCGACGTACTTTCACTATGGCGTCAACGTTAGCATTGCTTTCAAACTGCTCTGCTTCATCACGCGACATTGGCCCGCCCTGCAGCTTCAGCGAATGCACCGATGCCACTGACAATGCATCGTAGTAGCCCGGGTCAACACAACAAAGGTAGCGTTTGGCTGGAACATGAAACCGGATGCAGTCGATCACCAAATCCGGAAAAAACGGCTGCAACAGCTTTGCCCCGGCCTCTTCGTGATAGCGATCTTCCGTATCGCTCATCGAAAAGCTACCGAATTCGCTAGTGAAATGACCGATATCGTGTAATAAAGCCGCAACCACAACTTCAGGCTTGTCACCATTTTTTTCAGCAAACTGCGCACATTGCAGCATGTGAGCTGACATGGTTACCGGCTCACCCAGATATTCATCATCACCACGACGATCGAAAATGCCTTGCAGAAACGCCACAATGTTGTGCCGGCCCAGGTCTTTTCGGTTGCCAGTAGCAGGATTATTTTTCATCTTTTACCTCAACCAGGAGTGAACCGATTCTACCGCGTTAGTTCTGCAATTTTAGAGAAAAGGCTGTCACGGTCAGCGTAACAACCTTGCAACCAGCGACTGCCCTCGCCCTGGCGCATCCTGAATGCGTTGCGCGCATGCAGAACCCGTGTGTTATCAACGATAAACGAGTCGCCCGGCTGCATGGAAAACTCAATATGGTTTTTAGAGTCGTTGATAATATCGCCAAACAATCGATAAGCCGCATAGTAGCTCTCCATATCATCAAATGCGATATCGGTGAACGCAGCAGCCGATCGATTGTTAAACCGTATGGTTCGAAGTTCACCATTACTCGCCAGTTCGATCATGGGTGCCGTGGCTGTCAAACAGGTACCCGACTTGTCACGGTATTCAAACCGCACGGCATACTCAGATAACAAACGGAATGCTTCACTGTCTGTCTGCTGCACCAACAGCGCAGCATTAAAGCCATCCACCACTTGGCTTTCACCTCCCTCAGCCGAGTTATCAAGGCAATACAATAGTTGCAATCCCGGCACGGGGTCGCGATATGGATTATCGGTATGGGCTTGCAGGCCTAACGATGTGTAAGCCAAATTACTTGGATTTACCTCACTGCGAACTTCAAAGTGCCGACCATAATTAGTTTCCCTGACGAATCCAAACAATTCAATTAGCTTGAATAAGCTTCCGGATTCTACCGGCCCACCTTGTAGACGGGCAAAACCATAACAGGCAATGGTCTCTAGCCATTGTTTGCAGCAATCCAAATCATTGAAAACATCCGCATGCTGGAATGAGACCTTATCCAAGGTGAGCGCACTATCAAAGGCGTGCAAACCGTCAGGCAAGGTACCACAGTCTTTCGTCTTTACATCAACCCTGTCGTAGCGGTTAGCATAGAGCCAGTCTAGCGGGAATTTGACAAACTTGTTACCAGGCTCAAATTCCAGCAACAAATGCTCAGGCGTTTTTTCAACCTTTGCAATGCGAGTTTCGCGAGGAATATCCTGCAGCGTTATTAGTCGCTGGCCATTGTCAGGTGAACGCGTATACGGATCCGGCGCATTATCACGTAACCAGACTGAATGAAATCTGGAAACATGTTGATCGCTCCACTGCGTCGACAGAACACGGCCATCAGCATCCAGTGTGGTACCTTCAAGTATCGGCGCCATTAACCCACCCAAGGAGTTGTACGTTTCGAAAAGGTTGCAGACAAATAACTAAAGTGTGTGAAAAAATGCTGGCTCTAAATCAATCAGACTGGCAATCAAACATTTCTAGAATACCCGAAATATCATCATAAACCCGGTCCGCCAACGGCATCAGGTGCTCGGCACGCGTGGCACCTGTCAAGACGCCTACGGTCATGCCTGCGCCGGCATTGCGGCCCATGCGAAGATCCCTCGGGCTATCGCCAACCATCATTATCGCATTTGTGGCAAGACCAGTAGATTGCGCAAACGCTCCTATCATTCCGGGCTCGGGCTTCACACCAAAGCCGCTGTCCGCTCCACAAACAAAATCAAAGCGCTGCCGGCAAGCCATGCCCTCCAGCGTGCTTATCGCATTGGCTTCATCATCCATTGTGGCAACACCCAGCGTTAATCCATGCGCTTGAAGGTGTGCAAGAAAGCCGTCCAGATCCGCAATCACAGATCGATAGCCATTTGCCTTTAGCTGAAAAATATCAGTGTACTCTTTGCACAAGCCCGAATCATTTGCCAATTGGGGACTACCCAGCTCATCCAACCAGAAACTCAAAATCTGATCATTACTTCCTGACGCCAACACACTATCGGGCAACCAGCTTTCGTCAGCCGCGACATATCCACCTGCGGCCATCAACTTCTCACCGTGCCCCGGCTTTCCGGCGCGAGACGCCAGCAGTTCGGCCGCATGCCGGTACAGCGGCAACCAGGTTTGATTGAAATCAATCAAGGTACCATCCTTGTCAAATAGTATTCCCTTGATCGTATCGATCTGTGTGGCCGGGTACGCAGCCTGACTATTTTTCCCATTTGATAAAGAATCATTACTCATGGACTGGTACTATAAAGCGTTCTGAATAAGAAGCAATATTCATCAGGCAAGCGCCAATTTGCCTGCACTTACCGGAGTCTGATTATGCCTGACAAACTGACTAAAAATGTGGCCACCATGGTCGAGGAAGCGAAAGCTTCCATTGAAGAGATCACTGTCAAAGAAGCCATGGCACAAATGGACAAGGAAGGTGTCCTGATCGTTGATATCAGAGATATCAGGGAACGGCAGCGTGAAGGTTTTATTCCGGGAAGTTTCCACTGCCCTCGTGGCATGGTCGAATTCTGGGTTGACCCCGAAAGCCCCTACTACAACGAGAAGTTTGCTGAAAATTCAAAATTTCTTTTTCACTGTGCGGTTGATTGGCGATCAGCATTAACCGTCGACACAATCAACAAAATGGGATTCGAAGGAGCATGCCATATTCAGGGAGGCTTTAACGCCTGGCGAGACAATGGCGGCCCTATTGAGAAAAACGAGAAAGGCAAGTAGTAGTTGCGAACGCAAGCTACCGCATAGGCACGCTGCCCAAGGCGCAGGCAACTTTGTAAACACGTGCTGCCGATATACGACTATTGTTTGATCGGTTTGCAGAAGAATGATTTCAGTGCAACATCTGCACTGTTTAGATAGTGTTTACCACCTGCCTTGACCAAGGCCGTAATCGTACTATCCTGCTCAAGTCGAACCCGCGTCGAAATTTTCGCTGCAACCCGTTCACCGAACTGATACCGGCCAGCCAGCGGATTGACGTTCGATTCAACCAGTATTGCTATAGATTCAACATCATCGATATCAGCAAAAACGCTTACCGGTACTATTGCCGGATTTTCGACCAGTGCCGGGACAGTCAACTGAATCTGTTCTGACAATTCAGCAGCGCCCCCTTCCGCTAACCCATCAAGCAACTCTGCAAGATTTTGCTGATCAAACAAATTATCTGACCAACTTGCATATACTTTTGTATTACTGGCGAGTGTATAGACGCCGCAACTGGCAATCAAAGTATGCTTCAGGAAAACACGGCGCGAATTTTGAGTATCTACAGCTGTCATTCAGATGCTCTTGTCATTAAATTTCCAGGGATAACGTATCCTTACTAGCAAATGCGAGACCTCAATGACTGACATCTGTATTGTCAATATTGAAACGTTTTGCACAAGAAGAACGGTATTAAGTTGCCAATGACATGATGTTTTAATGGTTGTTTGCAGCACTGGTTTCGGGATGTAGTAAGCGCTCATGCGGGATATCTGTTGCAGGAAACCATGTTGCAGGAAACCCCGTTGCAGGAAACCCTGTTGCAGGAAACCGCAAGAGCCACTTGAAAAGTATTCATTACTGCCATATTAGATCTTTGACGCAGTAATAAGATCTTTGACGCGGCAAAAGTCTGTCAGAAATCTAATATTTAACAGACAACTAGAATTTATTGGTTTATCGAATGTCAGACCATGAGTGACGATTAATAAACAATGAACGCTTTCTTCGACTGTAGCAGTATTTTTCACAACTTGCCATGATGACATTATTAAACCCGTTAGGAGTGTGATGCTGTCTTAAACACATGATCAGGAATCAACAACTTACTTCGATTTTCTGCACAAAACTACGTCATGAAAATGAAATAAATTATCACTGTTTTTATTATGCGATTGCAGCTAGACTTTAAGTGCAGTCCAAACCTCAGGAGTTAATGCATGCAGGTACCTACAGAGATTGTTTTCAGGGATATGCCCCGCTCAGATGCGCTGGAGCAGAATATAAAAGAAAAAGTAAGGAAGCTGGAAAAGTACTTTGATCATATAACCCATTGCAACATAGTCGTAGAGGAAACCCACCAACACAAACATCAAGGCAAACTCTTCCACATCAGAATAAACCTTGCAGTTCCAGACAAAGAACTTGTTGTTAGCCGCGAAAAACACGACAAGCAGGAACATGAAGACCCCTACATTGCAGTACGAGACGCATTCAAAGCCATGCAAAGGCAACTCGATGACTATTCAAGAAAACTTCGAGGTAGCGTAAAAGCCCATTCAAGACCCGCACCTATACACGACACTCCTGATCTTTTATTGGATGTAGTCTAATCATGTTTTCCAGCTCAGTCTTACATAACGAACAAACACATAACGAACAAACTGCAGTTATGTAACAAGCAACAAAACAAACGGCAGACTTTCAGTCTGCCGTTTTTGTTTGAATGACTCGTGCTGAATGGTATTCACAGGCACCTTTGGGGAAACGGCACCTTATGAAATCAGCGCCCTTTTGAAATCGGCGCCTTTAAGGAGACGGGAACGCACCCAGGGTGGCGAGTTCACGCTTGAATGGTAAAGCGGTTTTATCACTTACTGTGACCCCAAGCTCACGCGCATATCGATGCCCGGCAAACACAGCCCAGGCTATTGGAGCGGGTGCTTTCGCGTCACCAACAAGTTCTACTGATTTAATCCCGGCGTCTGACCAGTCAGACTCGTGACCGCGTATATCATTGAACAATTGATCATCAGATGATCTTGCTGTGACCAGTACTAGCGCATCACAATGATGCTCTTTGTTTGTATTGGAATAAACACAGGAGGAGACTACCAAGCCTTCGCTAACTGAAGATACGGCGCGGTTTAATTCTATGCTGACGTTGTTTTCAATCAGACGCTGATGAACCAATGCCTGTTCAAGTGTATTAAGCGTCCATTCCGCAACATAGGCTGACGGCGTAATCAATTCCACTTCGCATCCTTTTGCCACCAATGCCTCTGCAACAACCGACCCCATGTAAAAGTGATCATCGTCGAATACCACGACCCGGCCAGTCGGAAAATCACCATCCATTAAATCATCCGGTGTAAAAACCGGCATGCTATCAGGCATGGTCAAGGGCAATACATGATGACGTGCAACACCATCGCGACGCCAATGAGAACCGGTAGCAATTGCCACATGCTGGAACCCGAATTCCAATACCTGTTCTGCATCCAACCTGCTTTCAAGATAGGTACTGACGTTAGCCATCTGGCTGATCTGGTACTGCCGGTAGTCGCGTACGCGGCCCCAGGCCGATAACCCGGGCAAGCGGCATTCGCGGGCAACCCGTCCACCCAACTCGGTACCGGCCTCGGCAAGAACAACTTCATACCCACGCTCACCCAGCACACGTGTCGCTTCAAGCCCTGCCGGACCTCCACCAACAATCAGCACACGATCATCACTTGCTTTGGTCACGAATTTTTCCGGGTGCCAGCCACGTCGCCACTCTTCCATAAATGTCGGATTCTGTGTGCAATGCGAAATGCCACCTGTCATATCTCCTGCAACACAGATATTGCAGCCAATACATTCGCGGATATCTTCCACCCTTCCCTGATCAATTTTGTTCGGCAAAAACGGATCGGCTATCGACGGCCTGGCACAACCGATAAAATCGAGCACGCCAGATTTGATCTGTTTAGCCATAACATCAGGCGATGTAAACCGCCCGACTCCAACCACAGGTTTCGAAGTCAGCAACTTGATACCCTGCACCAGGCTCTGTTGATTGGCTTCTTCTTTGAAACGCGATGTAGCTGAACAGTCTTCCCAACTACCATGCGCGAGATCCCAAAGATCAGGTAATTCAGCATGCATGGCGATCAGGTCTCGCAATTCATTGTTACTGAAACCCAGATCTGCTACTGCTTCATCCAGAGACAGACGTAAAGTAATTCCACAAGTATCACCAATTTCATCTTTGGCAACTTCAATCAATTGGCGCATCAGTCTGGAGCGATTCTCTAAACTACCGCCATACTCATCAGTACGATGATTGGTGACTCGTGAAAGAAAATGCTGAATGACACCGAATCCATGAGCTCCATAAAGACAGACAAGATCGAAACCGGCGGTCTTTGCTCGCCTGAAAGCAAGCCGGTGCCAATCAAGCAGATCCTTGATATCGGACTTGTTCATTTCACGGGCAGCGACCGGATCATTGGTGAACGTGCGAATTGGCAAGGCTGTAGGCGCCATCGGCACTTCACGAGTGTAAAGATTTGGACCATTTACTCCGGGGTATGCGAGTTCAATACCGGCCAGGGCATCATACTCATGCATGGCATCAGCCATTCTGGCAAGCATCGGTATATCATCGTCATCCCATAAACGTAATTCTATGTATGGCGTTATTTCCGAGCTGTGGTGCAATTCCACTTGCTCGGTAAAAATAACTCCCCAACCGCCTTCAGCTTTGACGCGTCGCATGGCCGCAGCAGCAGACGGGTCCCGGTAACCTCCACCATTACAATGCGGCACCTGATAGAAACGATTTTTAGCAACGACCGGCCCGATTCTCAGGGGCTGGAATAAAATATCGTAACGGCTATCCCGATTCATATCATTGGTCTTTAGTCAGTGACTCTAAGTGATGCAATGTGAAGCCCTCATACACGGGCCAAAATCAATCCGTAAGCCTGCTTACTCTTCCGGAATAACTGCGATCACGTCTATTTCCATAAGCCAGTCAGCCTGCCCAAGCCCGGCAACCACAATACCGGTAGAAATCGGGAAAACTCCTTTTAACCATTTACCCACTACCGTGTAGACAGCCTCTCGATGTCTAGGATCAGTGATGTAGGTGGTCGTTTTGACAATATGGGAAAGTTCACTACCCGCCTCTTTCAACAGTTGATCAACATTTTTCATCGCCTGTTCGGCCTGAGCTGCAGCGTCTCCCAAACCAACCAGATTTCCGTCGAAATCAGTTCCTACCTGGCCGCGCACATACACAGTATTGCCTGCAACTACTGCCTGGCAAAGATCATTATCCAGTGTCTGGTTTGGATATGTGTCACGTGTATTGAAACAGCGTATTCTCTTATGTGTGGGCATGGCTACTCTTACAGTTCGTTTTTATCAGATTTGTACCAGCATGTATTACCGGCCAGTTTCGACTTATACAGATCTTTGTTATTGCTTTTAGTCTACTAATTATTTTCTATTTTTTGATTAACTAATTCAAAATCACTATTGGCGTGCGAGCACTGATCCTTGTACGCTGAGCTGTCGCCGCTAGCACTGCCAGTGCTTTTATTGGTACACATATGGTTCACAATGCTCAATAGCCTTGCTATAAACTATCCGAATAAACTATCCGAATAAACTACCCTGTCGCAATCATTTACAGCAGCCTGAATGCACTCAACACATTGAGCAATCCATTCCCACAGACACTCACTTTTGTACCTGCCACGCTTACCCGTCAGATCGGTCTGCAAGCCAGTCACGACGAGGATTTGCAGGCAAGGTTCGCCAACGGCCTGTTATGGTGCTACGGATTTCACCACGAAGAAGCCCAAAGGCATTTCCGAGGACTGCTGGCGCAAGACAATACTAACCCATTCGCGCTCTGGGGCCTGGCCTACGCATCAGCACCGTTCTATAACAGGCCCTGGTCATGGTTTACAGATAATCAAAAAAAAACAGTCGCAAAGCTTGGCTATTCTTGCCTCAAAAAAGCACAACAACATAGCCGGGCGATCAGTAACGATGCCAATCCACCTATTGCCCACGTGCAATCCTGCTGTGATCTTGTTGATGCGTTGAGCCTTCTGTTTCGCACTCCCGTACCGGTCAGCGACGAAGTGTTTCTAACCTACCAGCAGGAGTATGCCGATCATATGCAAGCCTTAGTTGCACGCTATGCCGAACATGCAGATATAA
Source organism: uncultured Granulosicoccaceae bacterium (assembly GCA_938005265.1). Taxonomy (GTDB): domain Bacteria; phylum Pseudomonadota; class Gammaproteobacteria; order Granulosicoccales; family Granulosicoccaceae; genus CALFCE01. The sequence continues at coordinate 8,840 of CALLOA010000093.1, read as the reverse complement.
CGACGCTGGCTTGTGAAGCACTATTGAACTGTACCCCATGGCAACTTTGGGATACAGACAGCCGGTCACAAGCTTCCGGCTCAAGGGTCCATGAAGCCCTGGCACTGTTAGAACCGCTACTGAATGACGACCACCCGGCTCACGCCCACCCGGGCTTACTGCATTTGCATATACACGCACTTGAGATGTCACCCACTCCGGAGGCGGCAGCTGGCTCAGCCGAAAAATTGAGGCAACTGGTCATGTCTGCACAGCTACAAAATCAGCCCACACCAACACATGACACTTACTCCCAGCTTCCCCCACACCTGCCACACATGGCAAGTCATATCGATGTGCTGCAAGGCAAGTACCGTCATACCATTAATATCAATCGAATCGCTGCTGACACTGACTTGCAAATTAGTTCTGAAGATGGGGAGTTCTACCAGATTTCCCGCCTTCACAATGTACATATGATGCTGTACGCCGCCATGATGGCGGGGCGGCAGGCAGATGCAATCGACGCGGCAAACCGTTTGCAATCCCTGGCAACAGAATTCTATTGTGAAAACAGCGCACCTTTACTGAAAGTATCAGTTGAAGGTTTTTTTGCTAACCGTTTACATATGTTTATCAGGTTCGGCTTATGGCAGAAGATTCAGCAAGAGTTTGCCCATTGTACCGACAACAAAAGTACTGACAACAAAAAAGCGGATGCAATGCAATCATTGCCATTTGTTCAAGCCATGCAAAGTTATACACTCGGGGTCGCACTGGCTAACTCTGCCGAACATCACCTTGCTGAACTTGAATCAGAAAATTTCCAGCGACTCGCAACACGAATTCCTGACTGGTACATTATTAATAACAATCCGGCTGGTAATATTCTATCTGTTGCCTGGTTGATGCTGGCTGGCGAACACTACTACCATCTTGGAAATACAGAAGAAGGGCTTGGCTACTTACGTAGAGCGGTTGATGCCTGTGACAAACTTTCTTATTGCGAACCGAGAGCATGGATGCACCCACCGCGTCACGCATTGGGTGCACTGTTACTTGAACAAAATCAGTTAGAAGAAGCCCTGCAGGTTTACCAAACCGATCTTGGACTTGACGGATTGTTATCGCGTTGCCAGCAAAACCCGAACAATATCTGGGCACTGCAGGGACTAAGGGAATGTTATGAGCGACTTGGACTTGGCGGAAGAATAGAAGGGATTCAATTGGCACTGCAAGAGGCCAAAGCGTACGCGGACATCTCGATCAGCAGCTCATGCTTTTGCCGTGGTTAGGCACGATACTTTTTGCGGCTACAGTAATGTTCAAGAGCGTTTTACACACCCCCGTTGATCAATAACCTGCAGCGATCCCATCTTTACGCGGATCGGAACCACCACTCAGAACCGGTGAAGCAGCTGTCTGAGCATACTGCATATATATCGCCTGGGATCCTCCAATCGGATTATCGGCGCTGACAATGTTGTGCCCCATCGCGCCCAGGGTTGCACGCGTTGCGGCATCGATACCCGACTCAACTTCCACTTCACCGGTAAACGGTGAAACCATATATCGCGGCAAGTCCTGAGCCTGTTGCACATCACAGCCATAGTCAAACATGCGTGTCAGGAATTGCATATGGCCCATTGCCTGATATTCACCGCCCATCACACCAAATGGCATAACATTTCTGCCACCCTGTTTAACCATACCGGGAATGATGGTGTGCAAGGGGCGCTTGTTGGGTTCCAGACAATTGGGCGAATCAGGATCCAGTACAAAACCTTCGCCACGATTTGTCAACACGACGCCGGTATTGCCGGTTGTGATACCGCTGCCAAAGGGCCAAAAAAGTGTGTTGATAAAACTGCAGGCATTGCCCTCGTCATCAACCACTGAAAGCGTGACAGTATCCTGATGCTCAGCTCCCTTGCGAATTGCCACGTGGTCGCGCGCATAAACCCCGGCTCGTTTACGATCGATACTCGCACACAACTGTTTTGCATAGTCGACCGATAGAATCTGCTCAACCGGTACCTGACTAAACGACGGGTCAGCCACGTAACTGCTACGCACCTGATAGGCAAGTCGACAGGCTTCCATTTCCAGATGCATGCGCTCCGCCGACAGCACATCAGCGTCAACCTCGAGCTGACTCATCATATTAAGCAACAGTAACGCGATCAGGCCCTGCCCGTTCGGTGGGCACTCATACACAGTATGGCCACGAAATTCTGTACTGATCGGAGTTACGTACTCACCTCGTGCATCGGCAAAGTCATTCAGCGTATGAACACCTCCGAGCGACTGCAATGTTTTAACCATATCGGCGGCTATCTCGCCTCGATAGAATGCATCACTGCCATGCTGGGCTATTAGATCCAGGCTCTTCGCCAGCTGTGGCTGGAACAGCATGTCGCCACTTTCGAGTATTTTTCCATCGGGGCGGAAAATTTTCATCCAATTGGCGTTATCTGTAAAAATATCTGTTTGCAGCGACATATCACGGGCAACTCGCGGCGCAATCGGAAATCCATCTCGCGCATAACGGATCGCAGGCTGCAGTAGTGAGGACAAGGGCATGCGACCATGATCACGATTGAGCGTATCCCAGGCATCTACTGCACCCGGCACAATCACCGAATGCGGCGATTGTCTTTCCAGTGTCTGGTTTTTGCTTGCCAGGTAATCGATGCTTAAGCCAGCTGGTGCACGCCCGGAACCGTTGTAAGCAATAACCTCCTCCTTGTTATGTGGCGCGTACAGACAAAAGCAATCGCCACCGATACCTGTCGACTGCGGTTCAACAACACATTGCACGGCACAAGCAGCAATCGCCGCATCCAGCGCATTGCCACCTTCTCTGAGAATATCCAGTGCCGCCAGTGTTGCCAGTGGCTGAGAGGTAGCCGCCATTGCGTTGGCTGTATAGACTGCCGAGCGGCCCGGTAGCTCAAAATTTCTGAATGTAGCCATGTTTACCTGCTCAATTTTCTTTGAATGCAGCATCGCGCAGTTCTGAAACTGCATTGGCATGTGCATCAAAACCTTCATAGCTGGCAAAGCGATGGGTTTTCGGTGCCATCTCGTCATAACCTGAGCGCGTGACATGCCCGATCGAGCAACTCTTAAGGAAATCATGAACACCTAGTGGTGAATGGGTGTGTGCAGCACCCGACGTAGGCAACACACAGTTAGGTCCCATCATGTAATTGGCTATTGAACCTGCAGCGTGCTCACCGAGTAGAATTTCAGCCGCATTGCGTATATGACTCAGGTGCTCATAAGGATTTTTTGACAGGATTTGCAAATGTTCCGGCGCATAGTCATTGATGAAGTCATAAGCCGACTGCGCATCAGTTGTGAGGATAACGCCACCTCTGGGACCACCCAGTACAGCACTTGAATGCTCCACCTGCCTTGCACTCATATGACCCCAGTACTCGGGAATTTTCTGTTGCGCCCGAAGTGCAAGCTCTTCTGACCAGGTCACCAGAAACGCCGAACTGTCAGCACCATGCTCTGATTCAATGATGACGTCGAGCGCTGCCAGCGAAGCATGAGTTGTTTCGTCTGCCATCACGATGACCTCACTCGGACCGGCAGGCAAGCCGGTATCAATCAGGTGTTGCAAACGCTGCCTGCCTGCAACAAACCATGGACTACCGGGCCCGACAATCTTACGGCAGGCTGGAATCGTTGCAGTGCCAAAAGCCACCGCTGCAACTGCCTGCGCGCCACCGGCCTTGTAGACCTGTTCTATACCGGCAAGACGGGCTGCCACCAACGTCGCCGGATCAACCCTGCCATCAGGACCTGCCGGCGTCACGATTACCGCTTCGGGCACACCTGCAACTACTGCCGGAATCGACGTCATTAGTGTTACCGAGGGAAAGGAGCCTTTGCCCCTGGGAGAGTAACAGGCAACTGAATCTATAGGCGTGAAACGCTCACCTACCAGTACGCCGGGCCTGATTTCTTTCATCCAGAGTTCGCCTGGCATCTGCTCCTGATGGAATCGCCGAATATTATCGGCCGCATATTCCAGCACATCGACCATTTCACCATCCAGCTCATCGAAAGCCCGGTCGATTTCAGATCCAGTCACAGCAATGGAATCGGCATCCAGCGGCGCCTTGTCAAACTCGCGAGCAAATCTGGCAAGAGCGGCGTCACCTTCCAATCGTACTGCTTCAATAATCGGATCAACCTTGCCAAGAAAATCCGACAAATCATCTTCGGCACGTTTTAACAATTGCGAGCGCTCACTGCTGCTCATTAAATCGAGTCGGTACAAGCCAACCTTTGAAGACATGGGATTCGTGAGTAGTTTAGTTGCGGGACAGATTACCTGATTCTATCCTAATCACTGGCAGCCGAGTATGATCTGAATCCGACAATCTCAGGAAGCCGGGAACCAGACAATGAAAATAGCGATATTCGGGCTTGGCGAAGCCGGTGGCACTATCGGCGGTGATATTGCGGCAGCTACCAAGCAGCTGCCAGATGTACCTGAAATTCTTGGCTACGACCCTGCAAATGTGGCGACTCCTGATGGTATCAGGCGTGTTGACACCCCCTCAGAGGCAGTTAGCAGCAGTAATCTTGTGTTATCCATGACCGGGTCGGTTGACGCAAAAACAGCGCTGCAACAAGCCTTGCCAGCTATTCCCGCTGATGCCATCTATGCAGACTTTGCCAGCGCCAGCGCAGGGCTAAAACGCGAACTTGCAAGCCTCGCTGATGGCCATGGTGTACGTTTCTGCGATGTCGCCCTGATGGCGATGGTGCCTGGCAATGGGATTCGTACGCCAGCCATGTTTTCCGGCAACGGTGCAGCAGACTTGCGATCCATATTGGCACCATTGGGAATGCCTATCGAAGTTGTCAGCAAGCAACCGGGCGATGCGGCCGAACGCAAATTACTCAGAAGTGTTGTGATCAAAGGGACTGCGGCCCTGCTAATTGAATCCCTGCAAGCAGCACACCGGGCCGGCTGCGCTGATTGGCTTTGGAACAATCTCGTTGATGAATTTACAGCCATGGACAAATCCATGATGCAACGCCTGGTAGAAGGTACCGGGGTGCACGCTGTAAGGCGCTTTCACGAGATGCATGCATCAGCCAGCCAACTGCAGGAACTGGGCATTGAGCCGCTTATGACAGATTCGACAGTAAAGAATTTACAACAGGTGATTGATAATGGTGTGCCTGAGGTTCCCAAGGCAAAATAACCGGAGCCTGATGAGGCGCTCGCGATTGCCCCAAAAACTGCCTCCAAGAACGCGAGGCACTGTGACTAACAAATCACAACGCGAATCACAACATTAACGCGCTACAAAAACATTACATTTGGCCCGCTCAGCCACGGTTATGCCACATGAGCCCAGCATCAGTTCCCCACCCAAAGCATCTTTGGGGCGGCAGCCAAATACAATAACATCAGCTTCCCACTCTTCGGCCAATTTCAGAATCTCATGGCTGCGCTTGCCAGTGCGAATCGTCAGTTGAGGATCATTGTCGAAATACTTTGATGCGATCTTCCTCATGTCAACCAGCACATTTTGTTTCATTCTGTCCTGCTGATCTTCAGGAAAATATGAAGCAACCAACGGGAAGTTAAAACCCGGCAGTACTGACATCAGGTTGACCTGGCCACCCGAAAGTTTCGCCATGCTTTGTGCCACAGGGCAACTCCTGGCTCCGGTTTCAGGGCTGGACATATCAATGGGTACTAGAATGCGCTCATACATTGCCTGGGTTCTCCGCAAGTGCACCATCGTCTATGGTGGTAGCAGTTACGCTAGTGTTCTGATTAACCGTATTTTGCTCACGCCGACCTGACTGCAACTTCCAGATCAGACCCAGCAGCAATAATGCCGGAATGTACATGAGCTCTTTAGGTAAAGAACTCTTTTCTACAGATACACTTTGAATCACCTGATCAAAGTCCATACCGGCAGCTTCGGCCGGGCTATCAAAGCCTACGCCATCGATGATTACCTTGTCATCATCAAACAACAATTCCAGCCCTGAACTTTCAATTCTCTCCTCACCGGTTTCACCTTCACCAACAGTCAGGGGGGCAACAAAGGAACGCTCGCGCCCGACATCATCCTCGCCTAGCAAGCGCATTCGCAGCGTAGCGCCCGGCTCCGCATCAGCAAAGGTCTGTACGATATCGGCAGGGGCAGTTTCAGCGTATGGTGGTGAAATTTTGTCCATGAAGAAACCCGGACGAAACAGGGTAAAAGCAATCAGCAGCAATGCAAACCCTTCCCACAAACGGTTACGTGTCAACATCCATCCCTGCGTGGCTGCTGCGAATAACAGCATGGCTATGGTTGCAATTATAAATACAAATATACCCTGCACAATGTTGACATCAATCAATAGTAAATCGGTATTGAAGATGAAAAGAAAAGGCAACATGGCGGTACGCAAGCTGTAGAAAAAGGCAACAAAGCCAGTCCTGATCGGGTCACCGCCGGAGATTGCAGCTGCTGCAAACGATGCCAGACCTACCGGCGGTGTTACATCCGCCATAATCCCGAAATAGAACACAAACAAATGAACAGCGATCAGGGGCACCAATAGCCCGGACTGCTGCCCCAGTGTGACTATGACCGGAGCCAGCAATGATGACACAACGATATAGTTTGCTGTTGTCGGCAATCCCATTCCGAGGATCAGGCTGAGGATGGCTGTGAACAACAGCATCAACAGCAGATTACCCATGGAAATAATTTCGACGAGATCCGCTAGCACCAGACCCACACCGGTCAGTGAAACAGCTCCGACGATGATGCCGGCGGTTGCTGTGGCAATACCAATACCGATCATATTCCGGGCGCCAGTCACCAGGCCATCGATTAACTCATTAAAGCCTTGTGCCATTGTGGTGCCAAGATTGAACTGACCACGAAAAACCGCAAACAAAGGACGTTGTGTCAGCAATATAAAAATCATCAGGCACGTAGCCCAGAACGCAGACAGCCCGGGACTGAGTCGTTCAACCATCAAACACCAGATCAAAACGATAACTGGCAAAATGTAGTGCAAACCCGAAAGTATGGTGGGCCTGGGGTCCGGCAATTCAACCACAGGCGAATTCGGGTCATCTATTTCCAGATTGGGTTGGCGGGAACAAACGATAGCCAAGCCGACATAGACAACCACAAGCATTGCAGCGATTACCCAGCCGGAATTTGCACCCGCAAGAGGTTTTATCCAGCCTAGTAAGTAGTAAACACCAAACGCCAGTAAACAAACCAACACAACACCCAAGGCAAAACGCATCAACGCAACCAGTAATGGCCGCGGTTCGGTGCGACGCGGCAACCCTTGCATATTCAGTTTCTGCGCTTCCAGATGCACAATGTAGACAAGTGCTATATAAGAGATAGAGGCAGGTATGATCGCGTGCTTGACGACTTCAAAATAACTGATGCCAACATACTCAACCATTAAAAATGCGGCCGCGCCCATCACCGGTGGCATGATCTGGCCGTTCACCGATGAGCCTACCTCGACCGCACCGGCTTTTTCTGAAGAGAACCCTACCCGCTTCATCATAGGGATGGTAAAGGTTCCCGTAGTTACTACGTTGGCAATCGATGAGCCTGAAATCAGCCCTGTCATCGCCGATGACACAACAGCCGCTTTAGCAGGGCCACCGCTATAGTGACCGAGCAATGAAAACGCAACCTTGATAAAGTAATTACCAGCGCCTGCTTTATCCAGCAGCGCACCAAACAGTACAAACAGAAATACAAACCCACTCGAAACGCCGAGCGCGATGCCGAATACGCCGTCAGTCGACAACCATTGGTTGTCCGCTATTGCACCGAAAGAAGCTCCTTTCCATGCAAGAATACCGGGCATGGATTGACCACCGAAGCAATAAAAAAGAAATATCATCGCAACGATCATCAGTGGCGGGCCCAGGGCACGCCATGTGGCAAGCAACAACAAAACGATACCAACCGTCGCGACAACAATATCAATCGTATTCGGATTACCCGGGCGATTCGACAGTGAGTTGTAAAACAGGAACAGGTAGGCCGCACAAAATGCACCCACGATAGCAAACACCCAGTCAACGGCCGGCACATAATCGCGTGGCGATTTTTTAAACGCCGGGTAAGCCATGAAGGTCAGGAAGATGGCAAACGCCAGATGAATGGAGCGCGATTCCGTATCATTGAATACGCCGAATCCGAAAGCAAACGGCAATGGTGAGGCTATCCACAGTTGAAACAACGACCAGGCCAAGGCCACCATCGTGATCATCTTGGCAACACTGGCATTAGTGGGATTACGACCACCGGTGTCCGTGGATGCAACCAGCGCCTCTAGATCTTCGTTCGAGGCTGGCTGCGAATTTCCTGAGCCCCGATCAGGGCTTTGCGCGACTTCGCTCATACTCGGTGCTTCCTGTTTAGCGGCGAGCTTCCAGTAATGCGGAAAAGGGATGACGTTTTACTTGTGTAGCTGCTCGACTCGCGTTTTAAAAAAAATTCCGTGCTTTTGCTGAATAAAAATATCGGTTGAATTAAGGTGTTAATGTGCTGCCAGTGGACTTCATGTCCACTGGCAACCCAACAACTGCGCAATACAGTTACAGTTGTTCTATAAGGCTTGCGTCTTAAGGCCTTTACTACATCCAGCCTTTTTCTTTGTAGTACTTTTCAGCACCAGGATGCAGCGGAGCCGAGATATTGTTGCTGATCATCTCTTCCTCTGTCAGATTGGCAAAAGCCGGGTGCAATTTCTTGAAGCGCTTGAAATTATCAAATACAGCTTTAGTGATGTTGTAAATGATATCTTCGCTGACAGTCGCTGAAGTAACGAAGGTTGCA
>CALLOA010000092.1 GCA_938005265.1 uncultured Granulosicoccaceae bacterium | reverse complement strand
CGTGTGGTGAGTTGCCCCTGTGGAATGGGCCGGTTCTCTGTGCGCTTCATGATCGCATCTGTACGCTGGTCGATCACATGGTTGATTGCAGCAGCAGACGATGCAGCCAGCCCTATCCCCAGAAGGCCAAAAATGGTTTCCTGCAGTGGCACCAAACCGGGTACCGCCAACACCATGCCGACAAGTGCTGTGAACACCAGTAACAGAACCACCTTGGGTTTGGTAATCTCCAGGTAGGCGCGCCAATTGGCAAAGGCCCGCATGGCAGTGCCGCGGGAGAGCTGATTGGCGGGGTTTGCTTTCATCAGGCCTATTTTACACCTTGAGTCGGGAAATGATGGAATGTGTTGTAAAAGCGGTTGAGCTAACCTCTCAGGCTAGCATCAATTGAAGTAGCTGACTATTTCATCAGCACCAGCATCTAACAATTGTTCAGCCACCGTTATGCCCAGTGTGGCAGCCTCGGTACGTGCAGCTATACCGGACGCCTGCAATACCTTGCTGCCATCTGGCATGCCGACCAGAGCCTGCAGATGCAATTCATCACCCACCAGCTCAGAGTATGCGGCGATCGGAGTCGAGCAGCTGCCGCCTAAACGCGCATTGAGGCTACGTTCACAGGCAACCCGATCCGCTGCGTCCCTGTCGTGCAGGGGGGCAAGCACGGCATTGGTAGCGTCATCATCGACTTTGCATTCAACTCCCACGATACCCTGACCACAGGCGGGCAACATCAGCTCAGGCGGGAAGCTTGCAGCAATCCGGTCTCTCATGCCCAGCCTGATCAAACCGGCACTAGCCAGCACAATGGCATCGAACTCACCATCATCAAGCTTACGCAAGCGTGTGTTGACGTTACCACGCAAATCGACAGTCCGCAGATCAGGCCGCCGGTGTAACAATTGGCACTGGCGTCGCAAACTGCAGGTTCCAATGACCGCACCTTCAGGCAGGTCATCCAGTGAATTGTATTGGTTGGATACCAGCGCATCTGTCGGATCTTCACGTTCCAGAACCACGCTCAAGTGCAAGCCTTCCGGAAACTCCGCTGGTACGTCCTTCATGGAGTGAACAGCCAGGTCAGCAGCGCCTTCCATCATGCCGCGCTGCAGCTCCTTGATGAAAAGCCCCTTGCCACCGATTTTGGATAAAGCGGTATCCAGCCTCTCATCCCCCTGCGTGCTCATTTTGACCAGCGTTGAAGCAACGTTATTTTCGGCCAGACGACGTTGCACCTCTTCCGCCTGCCACAGCGCAAGCGGGCTTTTGCGTGTGGCTATTTTGAATTGTCTGTCAGCTGGCATTTGACCTTACCCTATTCTAGAGACCTTGAGCAGATGCTTGATATCTTTAAGCATTGACTTGGGAGGCAAATTTGCCGGGAATCGCATCATGAGGTTAGCGAAAGGGTCGATCAGGTAAATCGCATCTTCATTCTCGAAATCACCTTCTGCCGCTTCAAGGGCTGTGGTAATTTCTGAAAGCATTGCTTCGTACTGCTCACTGGTCCCGGCGAGTACACGCAGACCGGGATGCTCACCGATCAGTTCCTGTGATACCTGCCCGGGCTCACTGATCAGCAAGACCCTCTGTACCCGGTCCATACGATGCGAGAGTGCCAGGCGCACCTGACGCATATGGTAGATATTCTTCTCACAAGTTTCACCACACTGGCCCTGAGGTGCATAGAACATGGTCCAGATGCCACGCAGCGACTCTTTGTCGAATACGTTGCTGGTATCGTCGTTGGTATCGTCGTTGGTATCACTACTGCCCTCTTGCAACTCGCTCAGTGCAACACGCTCCAGCGGATAAGCGGGGTGGATCAGTTCACCGCGCGATGAAATACCCAGGGTGCCGCCAGTGGTCCTGACATAGTGAAGCCAGATAGTAGCCAGCAGCAACGGGATACCGAAAGCGGCAAACACTGCGATCAGTTTTACCCGACCACGTTTTTTCAATTCCTCGTGAGACAGGTTTTTGGCTTCACTGGTTTCAGTATTGGTTGAATTCATAACAGTCAGTATCTGGTCGACTCAGCAGTTGCAAGGACATCAGGATTTGATCTTGCGACCGATTTTGCGACTATTGGTAATAAAGTAAATTGCGAGTAGCGCTAAAAACATCCCGAACCATTGAAAGGCATAACCGTAATGTTTTTCCGGCCCATTGGCGACCGCTTGCCAGTTATCAGTTTTCAGGAAACCATCCAGCTCGGCCAAGCCATAAGAAATAGAATCTTCGTCAATATGTTGAATCACTCCGGCCACCACCGGTGCCTGCAGAGCATCGGAAATCGCCTGATAATCAAAGTACTGCAACAGTTTTGGCCAGGCAGATTCATCGCCTCCATCAGGCCCCTGTGCTGCCAGTGCCGGCCCGCTGGCAAAACCTCGGGACGGTTCAGTCAAAAGGCCTTCAACAGAAATGGCAATCACCGGTGCGGCCGGGCCGTTCTCAGCATTTTGCATTGCGCCCGCTACTCCAGCTGCGAAGTCGGTATCGGGTAAGTCATCCCTTGAATTTCCGACAGGAACCCAACCACGGTTAAGCAGCACAATACGGTCAGTGCCAGCAAGCTTCAAGGGTATTATGATCTCAAAACCGGCACTGCCTTTGTGAACCCGGTTATCCCACAAGAACTGCTGCCCGACCAACAAGGTTCCGCTTGCTGTGACTTGCCGGTAGTCTGCAGAAGCAGCTCTTGAATGCCTGGCAACCGTGTCATTACCGCTCGACCTCTGGCCTGCATTCACCACAGCGGGAGCTTGCCCGGCAGACCCGGATAATACTTCCAGCATATCTGCCGGTGCTGCGGATAGTGCCTGCTGGGCGGCCGTGGCAAGGCTGATCTTTTCTGCTGCCCGCTGCAGCTGCCAACGACCCAGCAACAGCATGACGGCACCGACGAGCACAAACAGAGCGGTAGCCCACCATGGCGGACTGAATAGTCGGTTACCCAATCGAATCATTGGCGCTGCTCTGAAGCATGGCGGGCCACAGCAACCGAAAAAACAGATCGGCACCAAGCCTTTTCTGGCAGCCGGGTTCCTCGTGTATCGGGCTTACGTCAAAAGCGTTAGAATACCAAGCTGCGATCACTCTGCCCTCGCCTTGAACGGACCACTATGCTTCTTGTTAAACTGATAGTAATCATTCTACTGCTGTTCGTGATTGCAAGCCTCTTTTCCGGCCTGTTTTTTCTGGTGAAAGACAAGGGTGAGACACGACGCACAGTAAACGCCCTGACCTTGCGCATCGGACTGTCTGTTCTCGCCATTGTGATTATTCTGATTGCAGCTGCAACCGGCCTTATCGAAATGAACCCCAACCCAATGGGCGGCTGAGGCTGAAGGGGCCGGGTCAATATCAACTACTCGCCAAAGCCTCTACTCACCAATGCGACTACTCACCAAAACCAATCCATTTTTTGGTGTCAGGTGGCGTAAAGTCAGACATACGTTGCAATAGAGCTTCAGGTTCATCGCCATGGATCAACATGTCGTGATGCAAACGCTTTACAAATCCTTGTTCGGTTGCGTTGCCAAGAAAGGCCAGCAATGAATCAAAGTAGTTGTTCACGTTGTAAACCGCGCAGGGCTTTTCGTGAAAACCCAGCTGTAGCCAGGTCATCACTTCAAATAACTCCTCTAACGTTCCCCAGCCTCCCGGTAGAGCAATAAATCCCTCACTCAGGGATGCCATTAACGCCTTGCGTTCATGCATATCCGCAACAACATGCAGATTCGTCAATCCTTCGTGGCCAACCTCCTTTTCCATGAGAGGCTTTGGAATTACGCCGGTGACTTTGCCCCCTGATTGCATCACCGTATCTCCAATCACTCCCATGAGGCCAACGTTACCACCGCCGTAGACCAGCTCAATATCGTTTTTCACCATCGTGCTGGCCAGGGCACGCGCCGCAACCGTGTAAGCGGGTTGGGCGCCGTGACTGGAACCACAAAACACACAGATACTTTTCATACCGGTTACCACCCAATCCTGCCAGATGCAGATTAACTAAACAGAGCCATTCATAAAGTACGGACTGATAACAAAAGAGGCGCCCCTGGGGCGCCTCTTGTAACCACTTCTATGTTGAAGCGAGGTTGTCAGATCAGGTATACAAATATAAACAGACCCAACCAGACGACATCAACAAAATGCCAATACCAGGCAGCAGCTTCAAAGGCGAAATGGTTTTCCGCGGTAAAGTGTTTCTTCATACCTCTGAGCATCACAAAGAACAGCATGACCGCCCCCATGGTTACATGAAAACCGTGGAAACCGGTCAGCATAAAGAACGTCGAACCGTATATTCCTGTCGTCATCTTCAGGTTCAGATGTGCATAGGCTTCGTAGTACTCAAAGGCCTGACAGAATACGAACACCGTACCCAGAGCTACTGTGGCTGCCAGCCATCGAACCATCTTCTTGTGGTTGCCGTCTTTGATCGCGTGGTGAGCAATGGTACAGGTGACACCACTGGTGAGTAGCAGCAAGGTGTTGATCAGGGGTAATCCGAACCAGCCCATCGCACTGAAGCTCTGGTTACTGGCAAAGCCCGCACCGATCTTGTCCGGGCCATTGTTGGGCCAAGTGTAATCAAATCCATTCCACAATACAGCGTTGGTCATTGCTGCACCACCGCCACCGTCGCCACTCAACCATGGACCTGAAAACTGGCGTGCATAAAAAAGTGCGCCGAAGAATGCGCCGAAGAACATGACTTCAGAAAAGATGAACCACATCATCGACATGCGGAACGAGACATCGACCTGGCTGTTGTATATGCCGGATTCGCTTTCCTTCACCACCAGGCTGAACCAGCCGAACATCATCACAACGATGATGGCCAGACCGATCAACAATGTGGTCGTACCCAAGGCCTGGCCATTGAGCAAACGCCCAAAGCCCATGAAAAACAGGAATAAACCTACCGAACCCACTATGGGCCATTTGGCCTCATGTGGAATGTAATAGCCTGACGCTGCGCTCATCGTGGCTGGGTCTCCAAAATTCTTAATATGTAGTTATAGCGGCAACCGAAGCCGATATCTGCGGATTCAAAGCGTCCACTGATGACAAGGTCTGGTCGGCACTTTTGAAAAAGGTGTAAGACAGGGTTACGCGATCAACATTGATCGGCACGTCGGGGTCGATAACAAAAGTTACCGGCATATCCCGACTGCCTTTGGCTTCAAATTCCTGTCGTGTAAAGCAAAAGCATTCTGTTTTATTGAAATAACGCGCCGCAGCCGAAGGACTGACACTGGGCGAAGCTTGCCCGACAACCGGAATGCTGGAAAGATTTTCCGCATAGTAGGATGTCAGGTATTGCTGCCCCGGCTTTACTTTCATCTCACGGTCATTGGGGGTGAACTTCCAATTGCCGCCAGCGCTGACAATTCCAACAAATTCGACTGTGATCTCTCTGTCGGCAAGGAACTTGCCATCCGCACCTTGCAAACTTTCGTTTAACCGCGCCTCGCTCTCGGCAACCGAGATTCTGCCCGTTTTGCCGTTGAGGCCGGTAACTTCGCAAATCACCTCGTAAAGCGGCACCATCAGATAGCCAAAGCCAAACATACCAACAGCCAGCATTAACATGCGTGCAGACACCATAAGGTGCCTTTTGCGCAAGTCAGCGCCGTTGCTCTTGACACTGGTGGTAGTTTCGCTGGACATACTACCCTCCTACACCACGTGAAAACATGATTGAAACAATGCTCAACACATAGAAACTGACGGCAATGACACCCAATACTATGGCGATCCGGTATTTACCGGATCGACCATTGCCGGCCTGCACATTACTTTCAGCCACGTTGCTGGCCGCGTTTTTGCCAGGCGCTTCGGGTTCTGACATTTCAAAGGTTGCCACGTTAATCTCTAGAAGTGATTCTTGTTGATTACAGCAACCGGCGGTGCCTCTTCAAATGTGTGGTAAGGCGCGGGCGACGGTACTGTCCACTCCAGACCGACTGACCCTTCCCAGACTTCGTCCGTGGCTTTTTTACCACCCCGAATACATTTGATGACAACCCACAGGAATATCAGTTGCGAGAAACCAAAGCCGAACGCGCCAATGGATGCGATCGCATTCCAGTCAGCGAATTGCAGGCTGTAATCTGGAATACGCCGCGGCATGCCAGCCAGCCCGACAAAATGCATCGGGAAGAACAGGACATTTACGAACACGGTTGAAGTCCAGAAATGTATTTTGCCGAGCTTTTCGTCGTACATGTTTCCGGTCCACTTGGGAATCCAGTAGTAGGTTGCTGCAAGAAGTGAGTACACAGCGCCAGGAACCAGAACATAGTGGAAGTGCGCAACCACGAAATACGTGTCGTGATACTGAATATCTGCCGGTGTGATTGCCAGCATCAAACCGGACAACCCACCGATCGTGAACATGATGACAAACCCGATGGCAAACAGCATCGGTGTTTCAAACGTCATCGACCCTTTCCACATGGTTGCCACCCAGTTAAAAACCTTCACCCCCGTGGGCACCGATATCATCATGGTGGAGAACATAAAGAACAGTTCAGCCGCCAGAGGCATACCGGTAGTAAACATGTGGTGTGCCCAGACAATGAATGACAGGAACGCGATAGACGCTGTGGCATAAACCATTGAGTCGTAACCGAACAGAGGTTTACGTGCAAACGTCGGAATGATCGACGAAATTATGCCGAATGCCGGCAAAATCAGGATGTAGACTTCCGGGTGCCCGAAGAACCAGAAAATGTGCTGGAACATGACCGGGTCGCCGCCGCCCGCAGCACTGAAAAAACTGGTGCCAAAGTAACGGTCAGTCAACAACATGGTGACCGCACCGGCAAATACCGGAATGGTGGCAATCAACAGGAATGCTGTGATAAGCCAGGTCCATACGAACAACGGCATTTTCATCAACGTCATGCCGGGTGCACGCATGTTGAAGATCGTAGCAACGATGTTAATCGAACCCATCACTGAGGAAATACCCATGAAGTGAATGGCGAAAATAACAAAGGCGAAGCTATCACCCATTTGCAGGGTCAATGGCGGATATAGCGTCCACCCACCAGCAGGCCCACCGCTATCCATAAACAATGTGGAAAGCAAAATGGTGAACGCGAATGGCATTATCCAGAAGCTCCAGTTATTGAGCCTGGGTAAAGCCATATCCGGTGCACCGATCATCATCGGAATCATCCAGTTGGCAAGCCCTACAAAGGCCGGCATGACCAGTCCGAAGATCATCACTATCGCATGCATCGTGGTCATCGAGTTGAAAAACATCGGGTCAACGATCTGTATACCCGGTGAAAACAACTCTGCACGTATTATCAGCGCCATCGCTCCGCCGATGAAGAACATGCTTAGTGAGAACCACAGATATAAGGTGCCTATATCCTTGTGGTTCGTTGTGTAAAGCCAGCGTTTCAGTCCAGGTGCAGGACCGTGGTGATCATGCTCGTCATGATCTGCATGTGCGCCGTAGCCACTCATTGCGTTGCTCCTGTAGCGGCTGCGCCGCCAAGAAAATTTGAATCTGTCTGGTTGCCAATACCGAAATCAGGTACGTCAGGTTCAGTTGCAGCGACCGCGCTGCCCAGGTCTAATCCCTTGCGTATGCGATCCACATAGTAAGGTTGCAGCACGTCGCCCATTTCATTGCCCAATGCGTTTCGCTGGAAAGTGATCACTGAAGCGAGATCGATGTCAGACAAAACATCGCTGTAGGATTGCATCGGCGTACCCTCGACACCATTCATCACAGTCTGCAGGTGGCGTACGATATCACCCGTTGCGACATCACTACCGGCGATCGCCGGGAACATGCCGGCAATGCCCTGGCCTTCAGCCTGGTGACAGCCAATACAGTTGCGACCATAAACTTCCTCGCCACGAGCCATTAGCTCCGACTTGCCCCACTGGCGCGTCGTGTCAAAGTCGGCAGTCTGGCCTTCCGAGAGCTTACCCTGAATAAATGCATCATATTCTTCTTGCGGTACAGCCTTGACTACAATGGGCATAAAGCCA
The DNA here is from genome assembly GCA_938005265.1 of uncultured Granulosicoccaceae bacterium. Taxonomy (GTDB): domain Bacteria; phylum Pseudomonadota; class Gammaproteobacteria; order Granulosicoccales; family Granulosicoccaceae; genus CALFCE01. Next base: position 36,333 of record CALLOA010000092.1, on the reverse strand, counting down.
TGGTCACGACCGCACAATTCAGCGCACTTGCCACGGTAGGTTCCCGGTTCTTCTATCAAGGCCCAATTCTCGTTAATAAATCCGGGAATGGAGTCCTTTTTAACCGCCAGAGCCGGCACCCACCAGGCGTGAATCACATCAGCCGCGGTATGGAGAAAGCGAATTTTCTTGCCCACTGGCAGGACCAGCGGGTTATCAACCTCTTTGATGTAATTATCAAATCGCTCCAGCTCGATACCGGCACCCTTTTGCCGCGCCACATTATGCTCGGCATCCAGCTGGCTGTAATACTCCACGCCTTCATCGATGTAGTCGTAGTGCCAGCGCCACTGATAAGCGGTTATTTTCACCGTCATCTCTGAACCCGAGAAGTCTTCCATTTTGATCAGGACTTTGGCAGCCGGCCAAGCCATGAAAAGCAGAATGATAAAAGGAGTGACAGTCCAGATTATTTCAACAGTCGTGCTCTCATGAAAAGTGGCTGGTTTTGCCCCCTTGGATTTCCGGTGCATGACCATTGAATAAATCATCACACCGAATACCGCCACACCAATGACCACACACACCTTAAAGATCAACATGTGCAGGCCATATACTTCGCGACTTACCGAGGTGACCCCCACTGGCATATTGAGCGCATCGCCATAACCGGCATATGCTGCCGGTACCAGCAACAGCGCAATCAGTGTGGAAGCAAATAACCTGTATCCGCTTTTGCTGACGCTTTTGCTAAAGAAACGCGGCAATCTGGAGCGCGACAGCTGGCAACCATTAAGCGAGCCTGACCCATTCACAGCGGCGTTCAAGCCACTGGAATCTTCAAGCGTAGCTAGTCGATCCGACCTTGGGGTGTCGGTTTTCATGCATCTTTCTCCAAAAATATTTAAACAGTTTCAAGCAAAATCGATCTGCACTAAGGGCTGATTCCGTTTCCAGCCACGCACTGACAGTTTTAAAACCTGTCGCCACTTTTGTTACCGGCCGGCACTTTACTTGAGTGCCGGACTTCGTGAACACCAGATTTTCCTATCGATCGAGTTTGCTCTGCATCGCGGGCCGTAAGCCTACAGCAACTGATGCAGCTCGCGATATAAAATACGTTTCTCATCCCTTCCGAGGCTCAGCCCCAAAGGGTAATGCTTGCCATGGGCGCCAACAGTGAGGCTTCCCACTTCGAAAGGGTTGTCATCACACTGATAGTCAAGCGTGCTCCAGTGGCGCGGCAATGTCACGGAACGCTGTGGCTCATACAATCCCCACTCCAGCCGGATCTCTTCCGAACCCACCGTTATCACCTCTTTGACTGACAATTTCCTGACAGTCACATAGAGACAAGCCGTTACAAACAACACTTCCAGCCCTGCAAAGGGCAGCACCATCCAAAGTCCAAAGTAGGCCCAAACGAGAGCTGATCCCACACAGACAAATGCAATCGCTGCAACCAGCATCAGGTTGGCACGCCAACTCATGGACAGATTCGGGCTGACGACCAGCGTGGTCACAGTATCCTGTGTTTCACTGATCGCAGAGGCCAGCTCGGAAGTTTGCTCACCTGAAACGGTTACGTTAACTTTTTCTTCGCTGCCTGAATCAAGCCCGTCGGAAACCAGCGCAGTGGATTCTACGGCCTGGTCCGCAAACCCTTGCCGTGATGATCCCACTGGAGTTTCAAACTTGCGAATCAAACATTTATCCCCTGAGTGTGAATGATAGCTTGTCCACCACAATGCGCTCAACACAAACCGACATTAGAGTCTCTTTTTCTACGAGAAATAGCCCTAAACAAGTCACTCTCGCCATGAATCACTGCCCTACCATTCAAGCTTAACGTGATGAGCCGCGCCCAATTGCCGATACAGGAATCCTGATCTCTTCATTATTCCCCGAAATTTCGCGTTTGATTTGCCCGGTTGATTTCCAGCCATGCCCTTGCACATGCTCTATAGTGACATCAATTGCACCACCCTTAACGCGGCCTAACCGCTTGGCAATTGACGAAGCCATTAAACCACGACGCCGGCCAGCCGCTAGCCCGAAAGCTCCTGCTGCGCGCATATCTGCAACGACATGGTCTACGGACTGGTAGTTGATCGTCAGGTTTTCACGATCCAGTACCGGTGAGTCAAATCCACTTCTGAGCATTTCATCACCAAGATCATGCATGTCATAAAGTCCGAAGACATGCGGGTAGCTATCAATTGCCGCCCATAACTGTCTGTACTCCTGCAATGTATCCGGCCCGACACTACTCCAGAAAAAAGCACCACCCGGGGTTAGAACACGATGTATTTCGGCAAAAAGCGAGCCCGGCAGCGGACACCAAGGCAACACCTGGCAGGCAACCACCAAATCAACACTGGCATCCCGCAGCGGCAAGGCACAGGGGTCTGTGGCAAATTCACCATAGGCTCTTGATGCTGGCAACAGGCCGTGGAATTTCCCCGGCAACACCGTCGCCGACTTTGCCACCACGCTTGCAACTGCTCTTGCGGCCACCTGGCCGGCTAAACCAACTACCGAAGAAGCTGTTTTACTTCCGCTGAGCCGATTGTTTTCTGGTTCAGCCGACTCTGCGTGACCGGCCTGATCGCACTGCAGCTCATGCCATACGGCACGCAAGCTCACGGCTGCAGGATATAATTGCATCAATTGCTGCTGCCTGTGCGGCAAAGCACTCCCCACATCCAGCACAACGGCGGGCTCGATTGCCAGACTGGACAGTCTCTCCATAAGACGCTCCGACAAAATTCGCGGAATCATATCGGCATCAGAATCCTCCGGCCTTGCGCCAGCGGCCCTGCCAAACGCACGCCTGGCAAGGCGCAGACTCTCAACTGCAAACTCATCAGCCATGATGCAATCCAAAACCGCAATGGCAAGTCAGACCTGAAACGATATTTCCTTGAATCCCGATGGATTCTGCTTCACTGTTACGCGCAGTTGATGCGCTGGCGCCAGGCCAGCAAACGCTCATTTTCCGACTGGCATCTGGAGACATTCGTGATTGTCGCATTGCTACTGCTTTTACTAGCCTATTTATTGGGCTCTTTGTCCAGCGCCGTGCTTGTATGCCGGCTGTTTGGACTGCCCGATCCGCGTACGACAGGCTCTGGCAACCCCGGAGCTACCAATGTCCTTCGCCTTGGCGGTAAAAAAGCTGCAGCCATGACATTAGTCGGCGACATGCTAAAGGGCTTACTACCGACAGTGATTGCCCAGTTCGCCTCTCTGCCGCTGGCTTGGGTTGCAGCAATCGGCGTGGCTTCGGTTGTTGGCCACATATTCCCCGTCTTTTTTGGTTTTCGCGGTGGCAAAGGTGTGGCCACAGGTCTTGGTACGCTACTCGGCACCCATTGGGTGACAGGCTTGCTTGCAATAGCCATCTGGCTTGCCACGTGTCTAGTATTTCGCATATCTTCGCTGGCAGCCTTGGTTACATTCGCCGCCGTACCACTGCTATTTATACTGTCCGGAAGGACAACTACCGCAATAGTACTCGCTATCATGTCGGTACTGCTGTTCTGGCGCCATCGGGACAATATAAAGCGGTTGATGAGTGGCGAAGAACCGCGCCTCGGCCAACGCAAGAATGCGCAAGCCGATAAAGGTTAATAAACCGACACTCTGGCTGCGCGTTTCTCAAGCTTTTATTTGCCCGGGTTCGGCAAGTTCTGACAGTGGCCATCTTGAACGGACGCTGACGTCCAACGCCGCAGATTCACCTGCCTGAAGCCGCAGAGCACCGGCCAAAGCAATCATAGCGCCGTTATCGGTACAAAATTCCAGCGACGGGTAGCTGATGGATACTGCTTCACCAGCGATGGATTGACTACCAATGTTGGCAGAAAAGCACTCACGCAAGTGACGATTGGCACTGACCCCTCCGCACACAACCAGCCGTGACAAGTTTTCCTGCTGCAATGCTCGCAAACACTTTATCTGCAGGGTTTCAACAATTGCTGCCTGAAAAGAAGCAGCGATGTCAGCATGTAATTGTTGCTCCTGACCAGCCAAGGCAAAACCTTCCCCGGCTTTTCGGTAAGCAGTAATCGCGGCTGTCTTCAATCCGCTAAAACTGAAGTCGAGGCCGGCCCGGTCAGTCATTGGCCGGGGGAACGCAAAAGACTCCGGATTACCCGATTCGGCCAGCTTCGCCAGGTGCGGGCCACCGGGGTATGGCAAGCCAAGCATCTTTGCAGTCTTATCGAACGCTTCGCCGGCCGCATCATCCAGAGTGTCTCCGAGAAAGCTGTATTTTCCGACCGCATCAACACGGACCAGCTGCGAATGACCACCGGATACCAGCAAGCAGACAAAAGGCGGCTCAGGAGCATCCGCGTCCAGCATCGGGGACAACAAGTGCCCCTCCATATGATGTACACCGAGTGCAGGGATATCCAGCGCCCATGCCAAGGAGCGGGCAGCCATGGCACCCGTCAGAAGCGCACCGGCCAGCCCCGGCCCTGTGGTAAAAGCTACACCATCCAGGGACGTCAGAGAACAGCCCGACTTTTTCAATAAATCATTGATTAATGGGCATAAACGGCGAATATGATCACGTGAAGCCAGCTCCGGGACGACACCACCATAGGCTGCATGTAAATCAATCTGACTATGAAGAACATGCCCCAGCAAACCTTTCCGGGTGTCATACAAGGCGATGCCGGTTTCGTCACAGGAAGATTCTATGCCCAGGATTTGCATATGATAGTTTGCTTTAGTGGCTTTATCTTGAATCAGCTGCCAAGCGCTTAGTTTTGCGGCTTAGTTTTGCGGCCATGATGACGAGAGGCTGCAGCTATTTCTTTGTTGTGGAGAAAATTCGTTGTATACTTACCGGCTTGCTTGGTGATTTTACTCTTTTACTGTTTCCATAAACAGGTTGTCTGCTAGTTTAAGTTGGCAAGAGTTATCTAGCAAAAGCTGCTAGCAAATGCTGGCCGCCGCGCCGGCCGTATAGGCAAAAGCGGGCAAAAGCTTCGGCAAAGCTCTCTAAGCAAAAGAACAATTTACATGGCGGCCCGCTAGCTCAGTCAATGACTGGGTCCAGGGTCATTTATTAAAATTGGTATGCCTCGTAACCGTACGAGCAACCCGAACCAGACGGATAGCTCATATGCCATCAGTGCGTGTGAAAGAAAACGAGCCCTTTGAAATGGCACTGCGCCGTTTCAAACGCGCCTGCGAGAAAGCGGGTGTGCTAACTGAAACAAGGCGTCGTGAATTTTACGAAAAACCCACCTCTGAGCGAAAGCGAAAAGCTGCTGCTGCTGTAAAGCGCCACCAGAAAAAGCTGGCCAAAGAAAATGCACGTCGCGTACGCATGTACTAAGCCATCAGGCTTTAGTGCAGAAGTGCACTGCATTATTAAATTTTTTTGTTAGTGGTAAGCTCAAAATGCGTGCGTATAACGCCTTTTGGCCTGCCATCTTAACTTTCGGTTTGAAATAGCGGCCTGTTTTGCAGGGTCGGAAAATTGGTAGGTTCGGAAGATGCAGGGCCTCAATGGCGCTGCAATTATCCCCTGGTATTCTGCTGACCAACCAATCGCTTTAAAGTTGGTTTCTTTCCTCCTCTACCGGGCATCCCCGGTATACCCTGTTCATAGACGCAACATCGTCGACAAAAAAGCACCCCACGCAAGACCTGCCAAACTGGCTTGCCCAAACTTGTTTACAGAGGCGAGCTGGCAACATCTCATTGTTTGTTCGGTCGACCAGCTCAAAATGCAGCACTAAAAAGTGCTCAAACGACAGCAATAGGGCGTAAAAATGTTAGAGTTAGCAGGTTAAATCGGGAAAACGGATTCACAGCCATGAGCAGCACAAAAGACAAAATCCTGGATGACATAAAAACCGCCATGAAGGCCAAGGACAAGGAGCGCCTGGGCACTTTGCGACTGGTTTCAGCGGCGATAAAGCAGCGCGAGGTGGATGATCGAACTGATCTCGACGAGGAAGGACTGCTCAGCGTGCTGGAAAAAATGGTTAAACAGCGCAAGGAGTCTATCGCTCAATACCAGGAAGCTGGCCGTGATGATTTGCAGGCCAAAGAAGAAGCCGAACTCGTCATTCTCAAAGAATACATGCCCGAAGCGATGCCGGCCGAGGAGATAGAGTCACTGATCAGGAAAACCATCGATGAAGTCGGCGCCAGCTCCATGAAGGACATGGGCAAGGTTATGGGCAAACTCAAAGGCCAGCTGCAAGGTCGCGCCGATATGTCCGAGGTCAGCAGTCAAATCAAGGCGATTCTGAGTTGAGCCTGAGTTGAGCAATTACAACTGAATGCTCTCAACTTTCAATACCCCACTTTTTTTATTCACTTCAGTAAAAAAATAACTGATTCAACAGCAACTAATTCAGGACTCATGAAGAATCACTTCCAGTTTCTCGATGCTGCCAGACAGGACCCGTCTAAAACCGAAGCTGAAGTTCGCATTCAAGATTATCGCGAGATTTACGGGCAGTTTGATCCGGAACAGGCAGCGATTCAGTCAGCCCGCTGCCTGCACTGCGGCAATCCCTATTGCGAATGGAAATGCCCGGTACACAACTACATTCCCAACTGGTTGCAACTCATTGCCGAAGGTAATCTGCTGGAAGCTGCCGAGATGTCACATCGCACCAATTCCCTACCGGAGATGTGCGGTCGCGTATGCCCGCAAGACAGGCTCTGTGAAGGGGCTTGCACACTAAACGATGGCTTTGGTGCCGTCACAATCGGTTCCATAGAAAAATACATAACCGACGAAGCGTTCAAGCAGGGCTGGCGCCCTGATATGTCGCAAGTCAAGCCGACAGGAAAGAAAGTCGCGATTGTGGGTGCCGGCCCGGCGGGCCTGGGATGCGCTGACGTGCTGGTGCGCCAAGGTGTGGAACCCGTGGTTTTTGACAGCTATAAGGAGATTGGCGGCTTGCTGACTTACGGTATTCCGCCATTCAAACTGGAAAAGGAAGTCGTTTTCAAACGTCGTGAAGTAATGGAAGAAATGGGCATTCGTTTTGAACTGAACACGACAATCGGCACCGACATTCCGTTCCAGCATTTGCTCGATGAATACGAGGCGGTTTTCCTCGGCATGGGCACTTACACCTACATGAAGGGTGGTTTCGCGGGTGAAGGCCTGCAAGGGGTATACGATTCTTTACCTTACCTGATCTCAAACGTTAACCGTCAATATGACTGGGATAATGAACCCTCAAATTTCATTAATCTCGAAGGCAAGCGAGTCGTAGTGCTGGGCGGTGGCGATACTGCGATGGACTGCAACCGCACCGCCGTTCGACAGGGGGCTGAATCGGTAACCTGCGCCTATCGACGCGATGAAGAAAACATGCCGGGTTCGAGACGCGAAGTTCGCAACGCCAAGGATGAAGGCGTTAAATTCCTGTGGAACCGGCAGCCAGTTGAAATCGTTGGTGATAGCAATGGCGCTGTCACTGGTGTGAAACTCGCCACCACACAGTTGGGCGAGCCCGATGTTCGCGGTCGGCGTATGCCTGAAATTGTAGCGGGATCCGAGGAAATACTGCCAGCCGATGCGGTGCTGATCGCTTTCGGTTTCCGCCCCAACCCGGCCGATTGGTTTTCTGAATTTGATATCCAGACTGATGAACGAGGCCGCGTAATTGCGCCGGCTGAAGCTGAACTAAGCCACCAAACGACTAATCCCAAAGTATTTTCAGGCGGCGATATGGTCAGAGGCTCTGATCTGGTAGTGACAGCGGTCTTTGAAGGTCGCAATGCCGCAGATGCAATTGTTCGCTACATAGGGGTATAAGATTGTCAAACCTGCAAAACGATTTATTCCTGCGCGCGCTGAACAGGCAACCCGTACCGCGAACGCCGGTCTGGGTGATGCGCCAGGCTGGCCGTTACCTGCCGGAATATCGCAAGGTGCGGGAGCAGGCAGGCGACTTCATGACTCTGTGCAGAACAGCAGACCTCGCTTGCGAAGTCACCATGCAACCACTGCGCAGATTTCCGCTGGATGCTGCGATCATTTTTTCCGACATACTGACCATACCCGATGCCATGGGCCTGGGTCTGCGGTTCGAGGCCGGAGAAGGCCCGCGTTTTGACAAGCCGGTCAGAACCGCTGCAGACATAGAAGCTTTACCGCGCCCTGATCCGAATAATGAATTGCAGTATGTAATGAACGCAATCAGCGTCACAAGGCGGGAGATAGATGGCCAGGTACCACTGATCGGCTTCTCAGGTAGCCCCTGGACGCTCGCCACCTATATGGTCGAAGGTGCCGGCAGCAAAGATTTTTCAAAAGTGAAGGGCTTGATGTTTAGCGAGCCTGTATTGATGCACCGATTGCTTGAAAAAATTGCTGTCTCGGTGGCTGACTACCTTAACGCACAAATAGAAGCCGGTGCACAAGCACTGATGATCTTCGACACTTGGGGCGGTGTTCTGTCACGCGAACGCTATCTGGAATTTTCGTTGCATTATATGCAACAGGTTGTTGACGCGTTGGCTCGCACACATGAAGGTGTAAAAATACCCGTGGTTCTGTTCACTAAAAACGGTGGTCAATGGCTGGATAAAATGGCTGATACCGGATGTGATGCCTTGGGCGTTGACTGGACTACCGAGCTATCAGTCGCGCGCAAACTAACTGGCGGCAAAGTGGCACTGCAGGGCAACCTGGATCCTTCTGTTCTTTATGGTTCGCCTGAATCCATACAGGCGGAAGTAAAAAAAGTCATCGACAGCTATGGCACGGGCCCGGGTCATGTATTTAATCTGGGGCACGGTATTCACCAGTTTGTAAATCCGGATAATCTGGCCGTCATGATTGAATCTGTCAGGGCCCTAAGTAGTACCGGCGAATAGTAAAAAATGCGGCTAAAGAGTGGCTAAAAACAGTTAAAGAAAAATTCTGGCATCTAACCCAAGTAGACACTGATCCAACAAATAAAAATTTACTGGCGTTGACTCACGCTAGCGACTGCTGATCAGACAAAAACACTTAGCTGGCAGTTGACTTGCCACACTCCAGTTGATGAGCCTTGACCATGTCCTTCATGCTATTGAACTGAAAGTCATAGTGTGGCATTTCACCCGGATTCATCGTAGCGCCAAAACCCTGTTTTTCGTGGCGACGATAGATCCAGCAATTATCCAGTTCATGTTTGTTGGCCGGAGCATGATCATGAAACATGCTTTCAGCTGTGTGTAGAATTTCATTCTTTCGAATTCCGATGCGCTCCAAATTCTCCAGCATATAATCAAAATTCCGCTCATCTGGTTTGTAACTACCAATATCTTCTGCCGTGTAGACAGCATCAAAATTTACACCCAGTCGCGCATTGGAACCAGAGAAACTTGAATTATCGGTATTGCTCAGCACAATCAACTTGTAATGCTGTTTAAGGTAATTCAGTGACTCAGCACTATCTTCGAACGCAGGCCACTGACGCACAGAAAGACCATAGGCCTGGCATTCCTCCCAGCTGACATCCACACCCCATTCCTCAGCCAGACGCCGGTAAACAACAGCAAGCAAATCATAATATTTTTTGGCTGGCGTCTGGCGTTGCGAGGTTGATTCGTAATAGGCATGCGCTTGCAGTATTTCATCGCGAGTCAGGCTAAAGCCAACACGATCGGTCAGCGGTTTTAATGCTGCGACCATTCCGCTTTCCCAATCGATCAACGTGCCATAAACATCGAAGGTCAACGCTTTGTATTCGCCTAATCGCTTTTTCATCTGCTGGCTCTCTAATGAATCTTGAGCTTTTTTCTAACTGACTAATTTCTAACTGACTAAAAACTGTCATAAAGTATCGACTGACAGCTTGTTATCGATGATGCAGTATTCGCCCGATGGTATTCATCAATATCTGCGCGGCGAGCGTGCTGGTGGACGTGGTCGGGTCATAGTCTGGTGCCACTTCGACCAGATCCAATCCAACAATCGACCCGCGTTTGCAGAGTCCATCCAGCAACTCCAGCACTTCATAGTAGTAAAACCCGCCATGGCTCGGCGTACCGGTGCCTGCGGCAATGGAAGGATCAAACGCGTCGATATCAATCGTCACATAATAGCGTGTGTTTTCAGGAATCCGGTTTAACATCGCCTCAACTCCCATTTTCCTGAACTGTCTGACCGACTGGATATCAGACCCCATGCGACGCGCATCTTCATAGCCCTCTCTCGAAGTTGACGATACATTACGAATGCCAATCTGACTTAAGCCACTCACGTATTCCTTTTCAGCAGCGCGGCGCATCGGGTTACCATGACCGTAACGCACACCATGACGCTCATCAACAAAATCCAGATGCGCATCAATCTGGACCAGATGAAACGGCTTTTCGCCAGAGAATGCATTAACACAGGGAATGTTCACAGAATGGTCGCCTCCCATAACCACAGGAACCGCCCCAGCTGCAAGAATCTTGCGCACGGCAAATTCGATATTGGCGTGACTTTTCATGGTGTCCGTGTGGACTATGTCAGCGTCACCAATATCAACTATGCGAGTTGATTCTGCAGGCAGGTAAACAACATCATCTTCATGGTCATAAGCGCCAGCATGACCAAACGAAAATAATGTAGACGCCTCACGAATGCCTCGCGGCCCCATACGAGCACCGGACCGCCATTGGCAGCCAAAATCAAACGGCGCTCCAAGAACCGCAACATCTGCGTCGATAGCATCCCAGTCGGAAACATAAGGATATTTGCCAAAAGTGCAGATACCAACAAAGGGCAGGTCCAGCCTGCCGTCTTCATACCCGTGTGAAGCCACTGTGTTACACCTTGATTTTTAGGTTTTTTTGATATCCCAACCATCTCATAATACACAATCAGGGTACAGCGACACGTGCTTCGTCAGCGCTAACCCCCTGGCAAATACTTGCAGCCACTTACAGCAATTCTCAGCAGCAGTTTGGCAATCGAATCACCTGTTCCACCAGGTAGCATCCATACATTACAAATGTAACAATCAATTCACATTGCCGGGATTTAACCTCATTAAACATCCTCGCAACGGGCATGGCTATATACTAATCCTGCTAAGATGGCGCCGTAACATATTGAGAACAGTAATGAGTACAGACCAAAAACCCGGCGAACTTTTGACTGATCGTCAGCAACGCGAGCTGGACTACCACCGCGAGTATGCAGAGTCACAAAAGGGAAAACTTTTAAACGAACCATTCAACTTTGACGTTGTAAGCCAAGGCCCAAGGCGTTGGTGGAACCAGTATTGGGCTATGTTTACCTACCTGCTCGATAAAGACCTGACAAACAAAAACGTTCTGGTTATCGGTTGTGGCTTCGGTGGAGACGCGATGAACCTTGCCAAGGCCGGAGCAAGAGTCAAGGCTTTCGATCTGTCACCGGAATCGATTGAAATTGCCAGACAGTTGTCGGAAAAAGAAAATCTCGATATCGAGTTCAAAGAAATGGTCGCAGAGGAACTCGACTACCCGAATAACCACTTCGACATTGTTGTAGCACGCGATATTCTCCATCATGTGGAAATCCAACAAACTTTTGATGAGATTTTGCGTGTATCCAAACCGGGTGGCATTCTGTGCTTTAATGAAGTTTACAGTCACTCAATCTTGCGCCGGATTCGTAATTCAAAATTCATTGACAAGTGGCTATACCCGAAAATGATCTCTTTAGTTTACGGCCACGACAAGCCGTACATCACTGAAGACGAAGAACGACTGACGGAAAAGGAAGTCGAGCAACTGGTTTCACTGATGAGCAGGATTGAAGAAAAGAAGTACTTCAATGCGTTTGTTACACGGGTCATACCAGATAATTTCCCGATCATCAGCAAGCTTGATCAGGTAGTACTGCGCATTTTGTCGCCACTAGCCTCTTTGCTGGGTAGTCGTGTGTTGATAGGCGGTGTCATCAAATAGGATTGCAAAATCCAGGACACAAACGGTCACTCAAACACGACCACACTATCAACTACACGATTGGATGTAATTTTGTAATTTGCCCCAATAAGTGGGTACCACTAAACACAGTGGTACTCACTCATGGGATGGCATGGGGGCGTCAGAACTGACTGGAATCGGAACCAGCCTGAACAACGGGCTAGAACAAAGTCTCTACTTTCTCTTTGGTCTTCTTTTTTTCAGACCGCGTTTTCGGTTTCGCAACAACGCCACTGGCATTGTTTGTGGTGCTGCCGGATTGAGTACTCACGTTAAGGGTCTGTGTTCTTTCAGCAACGGGCGCATTTTCACTACGAAAAATTTCCATCAGCGACCCGTCCACACCAGCGTTTACAGCTTCACCGGTTTTATTGTCTACCCGCACAGTGCGTATACCTTCAGGTTCTTCAACAGTTACCGTTGGAGTGGAAGGCAGAACCTGCTCCATAAAGGATATCCACATGGGCAAAGCTACCTTGCCACCTGCCTCGCCTCGCCCCAGTGGTGTCAGGCCATCCGAACCAACCCAGGCTGTTGCAACCAGATCACCTCCGAAACCGACAAACCATGCGTCCAGCTGATTGTTGGTCGTACCGGTTTTACCTCCTATATCACTGCGCCCAAGATCAGCTGCCTTGCGACCAGTTCCGCGCCGTGTCACTTCCTGCAACATGCTCCGCATAATGTAGGCATTTCGCTGCTCCAATACTCTTGCAGCCTCAACAGAACCATAGCTGACGGGGTGCTGCATATTGCTTAAATCAACTTCCTTGATCCCGTCTTTCCCATCTTGGGAATCGGCAACCTCAGACCCCGACGTATTGCTACTCACGCCCTTACCCAGCAAGGAATCAATCTCCTGCTGCAAAGGGTTGGCGACACTCAGGTCACAGGTATCACACAATTGCACTTGCGGTGCTTCATAGACGATATTGCCCTTAGCGTCTTCTATTCGTTCAATAAAGTAGGGAGTGACGCGGTAACCCACATTGGCGAAAGTCCCAAAAGCCGCAGCGAGTTCCAATGGTGAAACACTGGCGCTTCCCAGCGCCAGTGACAGATCGGGTGGCATCGCTGCTTCTGTAAAACCAAATCGCTGCGAATGCTCTATCGCGTATTCAATACCGATTTCCCGCAAGACCCTGATCGAAACCAGATTACGTGACTTAACCAGTGCTTCACGTAATCGGGTGGGGCCAAAAAATCGTCCACTATAATTTGACGGGCGCCACTCACCCTCCAACGCATCATCATGAAACACAACTGGCGCATCATTGTAGATGGTCGCAGCCGTATCACCTTTTTCCAATGCCGCCGAATAAATGAAGGGCTTGAACGTTGAACCCGGTTGACGTTTGGCCTGCGTTACCCGGTTAAACTTGCTACGGCGAAAATCAAACCCGCCAACCAGCGCGCGTATGCTGCCGGTATTCGAGTCCAGTGCCACGAATGCTCCTTCAATTTGCGGCTCCTGAACCATGGAAACATTGCCGGTGTTATCTTCCCAAAGATAAACCACATCGCCACTTCGTACTACCTGATCAGCGCTACTGAGTTCTTCGCCCCGCTCATCGATGGAAACACGCTCGCGGGCCCAGGACAGACCCTCTTCAAACGGAAGAGTGAATTCAAGAGCGTCAGCAGTTCTGAACGTAGCCGAACCAGTTGAAACCGATACGGTAACAGCAGGAACCAGCCCGCCATGGGTTGGGAATTCATCCAAAGCTTCTACCAGTGCTTCGGGGTCTTCAACGATATCCGCAGTCAGATTACCAATGGCACCGGTAAACCCATGCCTTTTTTCGTATTCGAACAGACTGTTGCGTAATGCTGAATTAGCGGCTCGTTGTGCCGCTCCATCCAGAGTTGTGTAGACATGCAGACCAGCAGTCGACCACAGATCGCCGTACAGAGCCTTGATACGCGCACGCGCCATCTCTCCGACGTAGTGAGCCTCCGCATCGGGCTTGGAGAAATTCAATTTGGCTGTTACCGGTGCATCAATATGAGTAGCAAAATCAGTTTCACTAATCCACTCAAGATCCCTTAACCGTCTCAGCACATAGTTACGCCGCAGCAGTGCTCGCTCAGGGTTAATAATGGGGTTGTAACGGGAGGGAGCTTTTGGCAAGCCGGCAAGCATTGCAGCTTCGGCAATATTAACGTCCTGGATCGGCTTGCCGTAGTAAACGCGTGACGCCGCGGCGAACCCGTAGGAACGGTTGCCCAGGTAGATCTTGTTGATATAAAGCTCGAGAATATCGTCCTTACTGATGGTCTGCTCGATTTTGAGCGCCAATAAAATCTCGTTTAGCTTGCGCGAATAGGTTTTCTCACTCGACAGGAAGAAGTTGCGCGCAACCTGCATTGTAATAGTACTACCACCCTGACCCTTCTCCCCGGTTTTAATCAAATTGATCGCTGCACGGGCAAGACCTTTGAAACTGACGCCGATGTGAGAGTAAAACTGATCGTCCTCAGCTGCCAGTATGGCTTCTTTGACAATCGCTGGTACCTCATGAATATCCGACGGTTCCCGGCGTTTTTCCCCGTACTCCGCAATTAGTTCGCCGTCTCGCGTGTAAACACGGAGCGGTATTTGCAGTTGTACGTCCTTGAGGCTTTCTACCGGTGGCAGGTCTTTGCTGACACCGTGATAGAGGTAGCCGGCAACTACGGCAACCACCAGCACACCCAACAGACCTGCAATAAACAGCCATTTACAGACGCGGCCAATGACAGACTTCTTTTCTGGCATGAACAATGTTTATCCCTTTTGACTTAGATAATTATAACAACTGCTGGTAGCGCCACAGAGTGGCATCACCGGAATCGCAACAAAATAACGAAAATTTAAGATTTTTAGTGCTTTCAGCAACTTACAAACTAGATAAAAGCGACATCCGCTTACACCCGCCAATGTGGGGTTTTTGCCACGCAAAAGCAGAAGCGGTCGTACTTTTGACGGAATCCCAGAGGCTTTAACCCAACATGGCACTGTCACTATCCAAATCAAACGGTCTGGTAGGACTCGATATCACAGCAACTTCAGTGAAGTTACTCGAGTTCAAACCGGTCAAGAAAAAGGGGCTGAAAGTTGTCAGCTATACCGTTGAGCCTTTACCGGCCAATGCGGTGGATGAAAAAAACCTGCAAGACGTGGAAGCTGTCGGTGAAGCAATTCGCCGGGCAGTCAAACGATCCGGCACTCGAACAAAAAACTGTGCTGTCGCTGTTCCCAGCGCCATGGTCATCACCAAAGTTATACAGATGCCCGCCGACCTCAAGGAACACGACATGGAAGCGCAGATTCAGCTCGAGGCGGATCAGTACATTCCATACTCCCTCGAAGAGGTGAATCTTGATTTCCACGTCATCGGTGAATCTCCTAATGCAACCAATATGGTTGATGTCCTTCTTGCTGCATCACGTAGCGAGAACGTAGAAGACCGCACGGCAGCTGCCGAGATCGGTGGCATGAACGTACGTGTTGTGGATATCGAGCCCTACACCATGGAAGCGTCCTTCAACCTGATCAGTCACCAACTACCTGAGGATGGTGAAGGTCAAACCGTTGCCGTTCTGGATATCGGTGCAAGCATGACCAGTTTGTGTGTTCTTCGTGATCGCAAACTGATCTACACACGTGAGCAGCCTTTCGGTGGCAAGCAGCTGACTGAAGAAATCATGCGTCGCTACGGATTGTCATATGAAGACGCTGGACGCGTAAAGCGTGTTGGCGGCCTGCCCGACAACTATGAGCCGGAAGTACTTGAACCATTCCGCGACTTGATGGTGCAACAGGCAAACCGCTTCCTGCAATTTTTCTTCTCTGCTGACAAAAACGATTACGTAGACCAGATCGTGCTGGCAGGTGGTTCAACCGGCATCCCGGGTGTTGCGGAATTGATTGAACAACGTATCGGCACACCCACCATTATCGCCGACCCATTTTCGAATATAGCTGTGGCATCTGATATTCCCCAGCAAAGACTAATTGATGACGGCCCGGCAATGATGATTGCTTGCGGACTTGCCATGAGGGGTATGGACTAATGACCAAACTGAATCTACTGCCCTGGCGTGAGACTTATCGTCAGGAAAAAAACAAGGAATTCGTAGTTGCAATGGTATTTGCGGGCCTCATCGCCGCTGGTCTGGGATTCGCCGGATTCAAATATGCCGAAGATAAAGTTAACTTTCAGGCCAAGCGTAACCAGAAGCTCGAAGGCGAGATTGCAAAACTACAACTTGAGCTAAAGGAAATCGAGAAGCTCGAAGAAACTAAAAACAACCTGCTCGCGAGGATGGAAATCATTCAACAACTACAAGGCCTGCGGCCTCAGGTTGTACACGCTTTTCAGGAAATTGCAGAGAGACTGCCTGACGGTGTTTATTTGACAGCTATGAACCAGCAGGCACAGAACCAGATGGTCATTGAAGGACGCGCCGAATCCAACGCGCGAGTTTCCGCATTGATGCGCCGATTGGATGAAAGCGACTATTTCTCCAATCCGCGACTGGAAGTAATTGAGGCTGACAAGAACGATGGCATCAGCACCTTTAAATTAAACCTGGTGCAAGAAGTACCTAATGCAGCCGAGGATTTAGACAATGGCATTTAGTGACACGATAAATGAAGTTCGCAACTTCGACCAGGAGGATATGAAGCGGATTGGTACCGCCCCGCTTTTTATACGAATAGTTTTGATGCTATTGCTGGCAGCAGCGGTGATCTTTGCGTCCTGGCATTACCTGGTAAAGCCACAAATAGAGAAGCGAGCGCAGCTGGAAACAAAAGAAACACAGCTTCGCACGACATTCGACTCTGAGCAGGCGAAAGCCGCGAACCGTGAAGCATACGTCGAGCAACTCGAGGAAATGGAGAAAACCTTCAACGTCATGCTGCGGCAACTGCCCAACAAAACTGACATTGAAAGTCTGTTGGTTGATTTGTCTCAAACAAGCGTTGCATCCGGACTTGATGTCGAATATTTCAAACCGGATTCAGAAGTACCACGTGAGTTTTATGCAGAGTACCCGATCAAGATAAGTGTCACAGGGCAATACCATCAATTTGGGCAATTTATTAGCGGCCTGGCCGCACTGCCCCGAATTGTGACGCTTAACAAGATTGATATAAGCCGCCTGAAAGGCGGAGCACGCGGCGGCGCAGACACAGCCGAGAAAGCGTCGCAAGGCAAATTGAAGATGGATCTGGTAGCTACTACCTACCGATACATCGATGAGGAATAGTCGAAACAAAGCGGAACAGTACCCGCCAACCTGTCATAGCAGGAAAATCGAAATGCTTTATAAGAACTACAAATTTAATCTGCCACGTACGATCAAACGAAGTTTGTTTGCAGCCGGTGCCCTGACGGCACTGACAGCCTGTGGTGGCGACATGTCTGATCTGGATCGATTCATTGCGGAAACAAAAACCAAACACCATGGTCGCGTGGATCCACTACCAGAGTTCCCTCCTTATGAGACTTTTGTCTACTCGGCGGACGTCTACAGGGATCCCTTCAGATCACAAACTGACATTAGCTCCGGTACCGTTGCCCAGCAACAGGATTACTCCGGACCACGGCCGGAGGCAACCCGCCGCCGCGAGCCGCTGGAAGGTTACCCAATCGACGCATTGAAAATGGTCGGTTTATTGCAACAAAGGTCACAAACCTGGGCTCTGGTCCGCGACCCGGATGGAACAATCCACCGCGTACAGCCAGGTAATTTCGCTGGGCAGAATCATGGAAAGATCACTGCTGTAACTGAGAACAGGATAGACATTACAGAACTTGTCCCTGACGGGCTAAGCGGTTGGGTAAACCGCGAAGCACAGCTGGCAATGACAGAAGACTAACGACGGAGACATTCTGGTGATTTCAAGAGCAAAAACAATTAAAGAGGGCACAAGGTTGTCAAAAGTGTTCAAAACCGCCGCAATATTTGTTGCCGCAGGTCTTATGAGTCTGGCGCAGAATGTATTCGCTGCCAGTAATTCGCTGATAGACATCAGCCACGTCACTCTGCCTGGAAACAAGCAGCAGCTGGCGTTCACACTGTCAGAACAAGTACCAGAACCGCGCTCGTTCACAGTAGACAACCCGGCCAGAATAGCAATAGACCTGCCCGACACTTCAAATTTACTTTCTGACCGCACTGTAGAAATCGGCGCCGGCCTGATTCAGAACGTGACGACTGTTGAGGCAGGTGGTAGAACCAGAATTGTTGTCAATCTCGCTTCGATGATTCCTCATCAGACAACGATTGCCGGCAACCAGCTTCTTGTCACTTTCGATGCAGACGTCGATGGCCAGAGTTTCCCTGATCAATTTGCCCAGGAAGATAGCCCGGTTCTTCAAGCAGCTACAGCCAACGATGGCAGCAGCATCGTAGCGGCCCAACCTGTTTCAGGTCATGCCATTGAATCAGTAGATTTTCGTCGCGGCCCGATGGGTGAAGGACGGGTTATATTCACCCTGTCCTCTGCCGGCGTCAGCCCGGATATGCGCGAGGAAGGTGGACGTGTTGTAGTCGACTTCCCCGGCACACGGTTACCTGACGATTTGCAGAAACGACTTGACGTTACTGACTTCGGCACACCGATCAGTACTATCGATTCACGTTCCAACAATCGTGGTACACGAATTACTGTGCAACCTGCGACCGATTTCTTCGAACATCTTGCCTATCAGTCCGACAATATGTTCACCATCGAACTTAAGCCGATGACTAAAGAAGAGTTGGAAGACGAACGCAAGAAGAAATTTGGTTACGTTGGTGAGAAATTGTCACTGAACTTCCAGGACATAGAAGTTCGCTCAGTGCTGCAACTACTCGCTGACTTTACTGATCTCAACATTGTTGTCAGTGACACCGTTCAAGGTAAATTGACACTGCGACTGAAGAATACGCCATGGGATCAGGCACTGGACATCATTCTGCAAACCAAGGCGCTGGGTAAACGCCAGGCAGGTAATGTGATAATGATCGCACCGGCTGAAGAAATTGCCAATCGCGAGCGCATTGAACTTGAAGGCATGAAGCAAAAGACTGAGTTGGCACCACTGAGAACTGAGTTTTTCCAAGCCAACTATGCGAAAGCGAAGGAATTATCAGACCTTCTTAAGACTTCAGAAGGTAGCATTCTGTCCGAGCGTGGTAGCGTATCAGTAGATGAACGTACTAATACCCTGCTGATCAATGATACAGCAGACAGGCTGGCTGATATCCGTGCTCTCGTACACCGGCTGGATGTTCCTATCCGCCAGGTCTTGATCGAATCACGGATAGTGATTGCATCCGATGATTTCAACCGCGATCTGGGTGTTCGTTGGGGTCTGAATCGAAATACAATCGGCAGTGACGGTGAGGGCTTTGTAACATCAGGTAACCAGCTCGGAATCGACAACCTGATTGACCAGGAACCAATCGGCCAGGAACGTTTCAACGTAAATCTGCCAACCACCAACCCGGCCGGCTCATTGTCACTGGCGTTGGCGAAACTCCCCTTTGGCACCCTGCTTGAGCTGGAACTTTCAGCGATGCAGGCTGAAGGACAAGGAGAGGTAATTTCCAGCCCGAGAATTGTTACAGCTAACCAGCATGAAGCCTACATCGAACAGGGTGTTGAAATCCCCTATCTCGAAGCGTCTTCCAGCGGTGCTACCAGCGTATCATTTCGTAAGGCTGTTCTTGGCCTGACCGTAACTCCGCAGATCACTCCAGACGATCGCATCGTTATGGACCTGCAAGTCAACAAGGATACAGTTGGCGAGATCTTTGGTGCCGGCAACCTGCAAGTACCGAGTATCGATACACGCGAAGTCAGCACACAGGTTCTCGTCGACAATGGCGAAACTGTTGTACTGGGTGGCGTTTATGAGCAGACTATCCTTGATAACAAGGACATGGTGCCCTTCTTCGGCAACCTGCCACTGATAGGCAGAATGTTCCAGAGAACGGTAAGTACAGATGACAAATCAGAACTGCTGGTTTTCGTCACTCCTAAAATTGTCAGGGAGAACGCCTCCATCAGCTACTAGGCTGACCGCAGCAGCTCTGCCAGCCCCTGACACAGGGCCAATCTGACAGAGTTCGCTGCAAAAATCAAAAGTGGATTACATCACCACTATAAAAGCCCGGCATTGTCGGGCTTTTTTTTGGTCTGATTGCTTATAAGGCCAATAAATGCGGTTATGATACGGCCTGAAAGGCAACCAACCCGCTATGGCACGTATATACCTCATCGGCCCTATGGGCTCCGGCAAATCGACAGTCGGCAAATCGCTGGCGCGCAAACACCAGTTCGACTTCTACGACAGTGATCGGGAAATCGAGGCCCGCTGCGGTGTCGACATTCCTACTATATTCGAATTTGAAGGAGAGGCCGGATTCCGCAAGCGAGAACGGAATATCCTGGCTGAACTTGCCAAACTTGAGAACGTTGTCATCGCAACCGGTGGCGGCGCTATCCTGAAACCCGCTAACCGCAAATTGCTACGCGAAACCGGCTATGTAATTTTATTGGCTGTGGATCTGGAGGAACAACTACGACGGGTTGCATTAAACCGAAACCGGCCCTTGCTGCAGGTAGGCGATGTTGAGGCGAAACTGAAAAGTTTGATGGACGAAAGACACAGTCTCTACGAATCAACAGCACACCATGTTGTGAGCACCAACAGTAGCCGCATGCAAAATGTTGTAGCCAAGATCACACGTCATCTTGTTCGCGAGAAAATTGTTGAAGCCACGGCAACTACACGGACAACAAGCAGCAGTGGAAAAGCTGCAGGCCGGGCCGCTACACAAAACGGCAGGCGTACAGCAACTGATTCAAACCCGGCCAAGCCTGCCAGGACCCAACGTCAAAAGGAAAGTCACGCTGCAACAAGGGAAGATAAAAGGGCTGATAAAATAACAGTAAAAAAAGAACCTGCCAGCAACTCTGTTGCTGCTGAAAAAACAGCCCGCAAAAAGAAGGACTCTGCACGTTCAACGAAAAAAAAATCCGTTAATCGTAAAAATCCATGAGTAACATCGACCACACCGTCAACATTGACCTGCAAGAGCGCAGCTACCCTATTTTGATTGGCAGCGGCCTGCTTGCAGATGCTTCTCTATTTTCTGACAAACTCCCCTACCGACACATCCTGGTGGTCAGCAATGAAACAGTAGCTCCGCTGTATCTGGATACACTGAAAACAGCGCTGGGTAATCGCCTGGTCGAGCAGGTAGTCCTGCCAGACGGAGAGCAACACAAGACCATGGAAGTCATGAACCGGATTTTCGATACTTTGATGAACGGCCGCTTTGGCCGCGATTGTTGTGTTCTGGCACTAGGTGGCGGCGTTGTCGGTGACATGGCTGGATTTGCCGCAGCATCCTATCAAAGAGGTGTGGCATTTGTTCAGGTGCCGACCACACTGCTGGCACAAGTCGACTCATCTGTAGGTGGTAAAACCGGAGTAAACCATGCTCTGGGTAAAAACATGATTGGTGCGTTTCACCAACCAACTGCTGTAGTCATCGATTCAGACGCACTACAAACTTTGCCAGATCGTGAACTAAGCGCCGGGTTGGCGGAAATCATCAAATACGGCTTCATCAGGGATGCTGATTTCCTGCAATGGCTGGAGGAAAACATGAGTTCGTTACTGGCACGTAGCAAGCCAGAATTGACGCATGCCATAAAACGCTCCTGCGAGATAAAAGCCGAAATCGTAGCCGCTGATGAATATGAACACGGCGTCCGCGCTTATCTTAATTTTGGCCATACCTTTGGTCACGCGATAGAAACATCGCAAGGCTATGGCAATTGGTTACATGGCGAAGCTGTTGCTGCCGGTATGTCGATGGCATTAACCATGTCAGCCAGGCTCGGTTGGCTGGACAACACAGAAGTGGCGCGCGGCCTTGCCATTATTCGCTCCGCAAATCTGCCCGTGGAACCTCCGCCCGAAATGACAACCGATACTTTTCTGGAACTGATGTCGAGGGACAAGAAAGTCAGGGAAGGACGCATAAGGCTGGTGTTACTCAAGGCGATCGGTGATGCCATCGTCAGTACTGATTACGACGACAATCACCTGAGTGCGACAATCAAACAATGCCTGCCTGACCATACCGCCTGAGCACCGACACTCCGGTATCGGGCAATTATCAGTCTGACAGACCCGCTAAAAATAGCGCTGAAGCGGCCGAGCCAGAACGGGCATCTTCATGCCATTGACGGCCAAAACTGTACTGTAGTGCAGCAGATGTTTAGCCAATCTCATGGGCGATGGTATAGTTAGGCGAAATTTTATCGTTACAGTATAAGCGCTATGCAGCATGAACCGCCGACAACAGACCGCGATACGCTCAGTGCTGGTCAGGGTGAGACACTATCGACACCAGAAACCGGGCAGGCAACTCTGGCTGATGGCGAGCCGCAAATCGAGCAAACCGAGCAAACCGAACAATTAGCCCACCAGGAAAGCGGCATGCCGGAGGCCGCTTATACACCGGAAAATACAAGCCGGGAAAATGTGTCTGGTCACGGTTATATACCCGACGCCATTGCTAATGACGTGCCCGGGGTACCCTACTCCGGCACAGAGCAATTGGCTGGTAAAAAGGAAGGTTCACTTTCTGACTACACCATGCAGCAACTGCAATTGCGTTCGCAACCTTTTATGGGAACGTCGGCCGAAGGGGAGCTATTTGCCGATGAAGTGACCTTTTCGCAAATCAATGACATAAAACAGGCAATTATCAAGGGTGACACCGTACTCCTGCTGACTGGTGAGGAAGGATCTGGCAAGACTACCCTGCTAAAACAGCTAACACGAAATAGCGGCGCCCGACTGCAATTCTTTTCTGTCAAAGGTGGTGAAAAATATACAACCCACAACCTGTTCAGCGGCATTCTGCACGTGTGGAAACTGACCCCGCCATCAAACTATGAAGACAGCGCCAAAGAAATGCTTTTGGCCTTACAGGCAAATCATGAACGCAACACGACAGTCGTGTTACTGCTTGACGATTCTGATCTGGTGCCACCAAAGGAGCTGCATTTACTACTGGCGACCATACAATATTTTAATAGTGATGAACCTCTGCTAAGGGTCATCATGTCAGCAACACCTGAATTCGAAAGCCGGCTCCCGCAATTACTGCCGCAGGGTTTGAAGCTGCCCTACTCGGCCATGCAAGTAGAACCCTTACTGGCAAGCCGTGCTGCCCCTTATATTCAATTGAGACTCAATCAGGCAGGACATTTCGATGAGTTTCCTTTGTCTGAAAAGCAGGTCTCAAGCATTGCCAATGATGCCAGTGGCTATCCGGGGCGAATCAATTTCCTGGCTGCCGAAACACTCAATCAGATATTCTCGCCTTTTACTGACAGCGATACGTCAGCCCCTGACAAGAAAGGTTTTTTTGCGAAGCTCCAGGCTGGAAAAAGCAGGAAAGCAGGTAAAGCACTGCTCGCTTTACTGGGTATTGGTCTGATCGGTGCCGGTGTCTATAAAACAGTAATACAGGACAACCTCACCAGCACGAATACTGACAGCAATGCGGCAAACAGCACCGCAACGCAGCAAAATGGCAACAGCGAATTCACAACGGTAGAAACACGCCCGATTACCGGCAACAGCAATAGCTCAGGATCTGAGTCATCCAGCGCCAGCCCAACGGTGACGAATTCCGTGTCTGCCACGTCAGGCAATGACAGCAACAGCGAGCCGGCTGTAGCGCTGGAACCGGTCTCATCTACCACAACCCCTGCGGCAAATGGTGCCGGTAATACAACCGCTCAACAAACAGGCGCGGACAGTACCGCAAACACCACAAGCTCGAGAGAAGAAAGTGCAAGTGCCGAGTTAAAAGCCGCAGCCAATGAGCTGTCCGTAGCACTGGGTACGTCTAGTGAAACGAATAGCGCAGAAGCAGTTGCAGAAGATAAACCGGCTGAAAATGTCGCCGCTGACACCAACAACAATCCAGCTGTTAACACAGACGACAGCAGGGCAGAAAACACCGCCGCCAGTAATACCACAGACAACAGCGACGCTACTGCCCGGCAAACTGAAAGCGGCAATCTAACGGCAGCCGAGTTGCCGAATCAGGCAAGCGAATCTGCCACGCCAACTGGAACCAATGAA
This sequence comes from uncultured Granulosicoccaceae bacterium, assembly GCA_938005265.1. GTDB lineage: Bacteria > Pseudomonadota > Gammaproteobacteria > Granulosicoccales > Granulosicoccaceae > CALFCE01. Next base: position 12,256 of record CALLOA010000092.1, on the reverse strand, counting down.
GCAAGGGGCGCAAACGAAGACAGCGACGCCGAGGTTCCGCTAGCCGCCCCGGAAACGCCAAGGGATACCACTCAAACAACTGCCGAAGAGCCTGCGACTGACACGACCACCACATCGGAAAGTGACGCTGCCGAGGAAACCACTCAGACAGCTGCGAGCTCGAGTGAAGCGGCAGACGTGAACAGCGCAAACCAGACAGAGTCTGCCAGCGTTAACAGCCTGGAATCACCAAACTGGGTACTACTGCAGAATGCTGATCTATGGACCATTCAGCTGAGTGCATCAACCGATAAGAAAGACATCGACCGGTTTCTGCGCAATGCCGGGCTTGAAGGCCCTACATCGATTTACAGCTTCAAGCGTGGTGAAGTCACCTGGTACGCGCTGGTGCAAGGTTTGTACGATGGGGTTGGAGAAGCCAGAGAAGCCATTGCCGGTATGAATAGCAATGCTGTAAAAAACCAGCCGTGGATACGTAAAATTGGCAGTATCCAGGAGTCGTTGACAAAATAGCCTTGCGGCGCGTTTTAGCGCCTATTTTCGCCATAATTCAGAACGTTAGGCAAGAATAGCAAGCCTGTTTTTTGAAGCAGATTATAACCCTATCCTATTGATACTATGTTGTTTTTCGGCATCATAGTTATTGATTGCCCGACACTTCATCCGTATCCATACGGTAATCTGCGGTATAATAATTCGTTTCGCATGCTGATCAGTGCTATCCCCTGAACCGTACAATGCGCAGGGGTTGTTCGCGCAAGTCATCTCGAACGCTGCTACTGACAAAAGATCAGCCCACGTGCTCCTAAATTACCCATGAACAATTTAGAAAATCTCGCCAAGAGCGGGTTGTACCGTCCCGAATTTGAAAAAGATAACTGCGGCTTCGGGCTCATAGCGCAGATGGATGGACGTGAAAGCCACGAACTAATCCAGACAGCAATAACCGCTCTTGGCCGAATGACCCACCGCGGTGCAATTGCTGCCGACGGTAAATCCGGTGATGGCTGCGGTCTATTGCTTCGCAAACCTGAGCGCTTTTTACGCAACTGTGCAGCTCAGGTCGGGTTAAAGCTCGGCGCAGAATTTGCCACCGGCATCGTTTTTTTACCGCGTAATGAGGACAAAGCCAAGCGCGCCAGAGAAGAATTGCAACGTCAACTCGAAGATCGCGGTTTGCGTTTTAACGGCTGGCGCGTAGTACCGGTCAATCCCGATGCTTGCGGTGAACAGGCTCGCTCCAGCCTACCGCAGATCGAGCAATTGTTTGTCAGCGCTTCAACCGACATGGATGCGGCCGAATTCAACCGGCATCTGTTTGTCGCCCGGCGGCTTGCCGAAATCGCATTGGCTGATCTGGGCAGCCGCTTCTACGTCTGCTCATTGTCAAACGAAGTCATACTGTTTAAAGGGCTGGTGATGCCCGGCTATCTGTCGACGTTCTATGAAGACCTGGAAGACGAAATGCTGGAGTCTTCCATAGCTGTTTTTCACCAGCGCTTCTCAACCAACACATTACCGGACTGGTATCTGTCACAACCCTTTCGCTACCTTGCACACAACGGCGAGATCAACACCATACAGGGCAATCGTAACTGGGCCACCGCGCGCGCCTATAAATTGCGTTCAGACGTTTTACCTGAGTTGGCAGACCTGCGACCGCTAATATCGATGACCGGGTCTGATTCGCTGTCACTGGACAACATGCTGGAAGTTCTGCTGGCAGGTGGCATGGATATCTTTCGTGCTTTGCGCATGTTGATGCCACCAGCGTGGCAAAACACCTGGGAACTCGATTCCGACCTGCGTGCATTTCTCGAATTCAATTCCATGCATATGGAACCCTGGGATGGACCAGCGGGTGTCGTTCTGACTGACGGTCGCTACGCCTGCTGTGCGCTAGACCGCAATGGATTACGGCCAGCACGTTATGTAATTACCCGTGATCGCTTGATCACTCTCGCCTCGGAGATCGGTGTCTGGGATTATGACAACGCTGAGGTCGTTGAAAAAGGGCGTTTGGGCCCGGGTGAAATTCTCGCAGTCGACACACAATCGGGCAGGCTTATGAAACCCGATGATATCAACGACCGCCTGAAACACAGACAGCCCTATGCCAAGTGGATAATTAAAAACAGCCGACAACTTCGATCAGGCCTGCGCAACCTGCCGCGCAACGAAGAAAAATTCAGCAAACAGCAACTGACCACTTACCAGAAGATGTTTAATGTCACCTTCGAGGAGTGCGATCAGATCATTCGTGTTCTGGCTGAAGGTGGGCAGGAAGCAGTGGGTTCAATGGGTGATGACACGCCCTTCCCAGCCATGTCGGAGCACGTGCGCTCGCTCTACGATAGCTTCCGGCAGCAATTTGCCCAGGTAACCAACCCCCCCATCGACCCCATACGTGAATCGATCGTCATGTCGCTGGAAACCTGTCTGGGACGGGAAAAGAATCTATTTCTTGAGACCATTCACCACGCCACACGACTGCTGGTTCGTTCGCCGGTTTTGTCACGCGAGAAATTTCTCACGCTGCTTGCGATGGACGATGAACCCGGTTATGCCCACCAGGTTATCGACCTGAACTACAACCCTGATGAAAAATCCCTGCAGCAAGCAGTAAGCGACATTGCCGCGGCAGCGATTGAAGCCGTACAAAACCGTAAAGTCATTATCGTGCTTTCAGATCGCAATCTGGAGCCAGACAAGATCCCGGTGCATGCGCTACTGGCCACCGGTGCGACCCACCATGGGCTGATCAAGGCAGGGTGCCGTTCCGATGCCAATCTGATCATTGAAACCGGTACGGCACGCGACCCTCACCATATGGCTGTTCTGGTGGGTTATGGTGCTACCTGTGTTTACCCCTATCTGGCCCATGAATCCATTGATGGCATGGTTGCCAGTGGTGAGCTTGATGCCGACAATGCGGAGCAGCTGCATCAGGACTACCGCCGGGGTATTAACAAGGGCTTGCTAAAAATTCTGTCAAAGATGGGAATTTCGACAATTACCAGCTATCGCGGTGCCCAGCTTTACGAGATCGTCGGATTACACGACGAAGTGGTAGAGCAATGTTTTACTGGCACCACCAGTCGTATCCAGGGCATCAATTTTGACGATCTGCAGCAAGACCAGTCGTTGCTGGCTGAGAGCGCCTGGAACCCGACAACGGACATCTCTCAGGGCGGTCTGTTGAAGTACATTCACGGCGGTGAGTACCACAGCTACAACCCCGATGTGGTCCAAGAGCTGCAAAATGCGGTTAATTCAGGGGAATACGCCGACTACCAGATATACGCCAATAGCGTAGACCAGCGCCGACCAGCATTTTTACGTGACTTGCTGAAATTAAAAACCAGCAACCCGGTACCGCTGGACGAAGTCGAGCCGATTGAAGACATCATTCCACGATTTGATACCGCCGGTATGTCACTGGGCGCGCTGTCCCCCGAAGCACATGAAACACTTGCCGAAGCAATGAACCGCCTGGGCGGGCGTTCAAATTCCGGCGAAGGTGGCGAAGACCAGAGCCGCTACGGCACACTCAAAACATCCAAAATCAAGCAGGTCGCTTCCGGTCGCTTCGGTGTTACGCCCTACTACCTCGTTAATGCAGAAGTGCTGCAGATAAAAGTTGCGCAAGGAGCGAAACCCGGTGAAGGTGGCCAGTTACCCGGTCATAAGGTCAACGACATGATCGCGCGCCTCAGACACAGTCGCCCGGGTGTCGCTTTGATTTCACCACCACCGCATCATGATATCTATTCCATTGAAGATCTTGCGCAGCTGATTTTCGATCTCAAGCAGGTGAACCCGGCTGCGTTGATATCGGTAAAGCTGGTGGCTGAAGCAGGTGTTGGCACAATAGCCGCCGGCGTTGCCAAAGCCTATGCAGACCTCATCACTATTTCAGGTTACGACGGTGGTACGGGAGCAAGCCCGCTGACCAGTGTCAAATACGCTGGTTCACCCTGGGAACTGGGGATGTCGGAAACCCACCAGGTATTACGCGCAAACAATCTGCGTGACAAGGTACGAGTGCAGGCGGACGGTGGTCTGAAAACCGGCCTTGATGTCATCAAGGCAGCAGCATTAGGGGCTGAGAGTTTCGGTTTTGGCACCGGACCCATGATAGCCATGGGCTGTAAATACCTGCGCATCTGTCATCTCAATAACTGTGCGACAGGTGTTGCTACTCAGCACAAAGTGCTGCGAATGCGTCACTTCAACGGCGATGTAGACAAAGTCATGAACTACATACGATTCATTGCCGAGGATGTCAGGCGGCATATGGCATCGATCGGTGTACGCAAACTGGCAGACCTGATCGGTCATACCGAATACCTTGAGCAGATCGAAGGCACCACACCTCGCCAAAGCAGAATTGATCTATCCAGGGTTCTGTCCCAGGGCGGACTCAGTGACGACGTGCCACGCTATTGCACAACGGACAGTAACATTCCATTTGATCAGGGTTTGCTGGCCGAGAAGATGGTGGATGACTGCCGTGAAGCCATTGAAAAGAAGTCAGGTGGCTCCTATGAATATACCGTTTCCAATGTCAATCGTTCCATTGGTGCACGATTGTCAGGCGAAATTGCCCGTATTCACGGTGATACCGGTATGACTGACGCGCCACTGAATATTTCATTGAGTGGCACGGCGGGTCAATCACTAGGCGTTTGGAATGCAGGTGGACTGAATTTGTTTCTTGAAGGTGATGCCAATGACTACGCCGGCAAGGGCATGGCAGGTGGCAAGATTATCATCAGGCCACCATCGAACAGTAATTATGATCATCGTCAGACCCCCATAGTCGGCAATACTTGCCTGTATGGAGCAACTGGCGGTACTTTTTACGCAGCTGGCACAGCTGGTGAACGTTTCGCTGTGCGAAATTCGGGAGCTATTGCCATTGTCGAAGGTACCGGGGATCATGCTTGTGAATATATGACAGGCGGTTGCGTTGTCGTGCTGGGGCAGACCGGGGTGAACTTTGGCGCCGGTATGACAGGCGGCCTGGCTTATGTATTTGATCCGGACAATGTTTTTGTTGATCGCTACAATCATGAGCTGATCGACATTCATCGCCTGCATTCGGAATCAATGGAGCGCTATCGCAACTACTTGCAGAGCCTGATTGAAGACTACATTGATCACACTGGCAGTGAATGGGGGCGCACGCTGATTGAAGAGTATTACAGTCTGGCATCGCGCTTCTGGATGGTAAAACCAAAAGCCAGCGAACTGTCGGAGCTGATCGCATCGCTGGAAGATGCTGCCTGACAAACCGGATGGCGGCAGAGAGGCCGAACCAGCCACCGTTTTATTCAGGCAATCACTCAAGTAAGCAGGTCAGGCTTGGGTAAGGCAGTGGCAAATTGGCCAATATGAGATTAAGTGGCAGGAAGAATACCAAAACATTTTATCGATGATCTGCTGGCGCGCGTCGATGTGGTTGATGTGGTTGGTTCGCGCGTCAAGCTAAAGCGCTCAGGCGGCAGCAACTTTACCGCCTGCTGCCCGTTTCACAACGAAAAAACCCCTTCATTTTCTGTCAGCCAGAACAAGCAGTTCTATCACTGCTTTGGTTGTAGCGCTCACGGGTCTGCCATCAGCTTTCTGATGGAGTATGACGGCATGTCATTCGTGGATGCCATTGAATCGCTGGCGGAATCCATCGGTGTTGAGGTGCCAAGGGAACAAACAACCGGGAAAAATTCCTTCAGCCCGCAAGCAGAACACAAACCCCTCTACGAGCTGATGGAGAAGGTCGCTGCACACTATATCGACAATCTCAGACATGCAAAGCCAGCTATCGAGTACTTGAAAAATCGCGGGCTCTCCGGTGAAACCGCCAAGCTCTACAAACTGGGCTGGGCAAGCGACGGTTATGACAATCTGAATGGTGCCTTCCCCGCAGATAGCGACAAACTGAAAAAAACCGGCATGCTTGCCAGCAATGATCGCGGCAACGTCTATGCACGTTTTCGCGCTCGCATTATGTTCCCCATACGGGATCGACGTGGTCGTACGATTGGTTTCGGTGGTCGTGTACTCGACCAGCAGGAACCGAAATACCTGAACTCACCGGAAACAGTTTTGTTTCACAAAGGTCAGGAGCTCTATGGCTTGTTTGAAGCACGGCGGAAAATACAGGATCTGGGATATGCTTTGGTCGTGGAAGGGTATATGGATGTCGTCGCTTTGGCACAACACGGTGTCATGAATGCAGTGGCGACTCTGGGCACGGCTCCCAATCGGCAACATTGCGAAACCCTGTACCGCACGTCTCCTGGAATTGTATTTTGCTTTGACGGCGATCGTGCAGGCCGTGCTGCGGCATGGCGGGCAGCGCAGGCCGCCCTACCCTGTTTGCGCGACGGTCGTGATGCCCACTTTCTCTTTCTGCCGGATGGCGAAGACCCGGACAGCCTGGTGAGCCGCCTCGGCGAAGAAGGGTTTACTGCCGCACTTGCAAACAAGGTCGCAATCATTGATTACCTGTTTGAACACCAGAGTGAAGACCTGGATTTAAATGAAGTCGGTGGCAAGGCCAGACTGGTTGAACAGATCAAGCCGCTACTGGGCACAATGCCCGACGGCGTGTATCGGGATCTAAGCATTCAACGGCTCGAAAAATTAGTCGGTATGCCACTTAAAGAGCTGGCCACAACGGCGAGAGAACAAGCAGGCAAGAAAGCGGGTAACAGCCCGCAACGGGTAGCAGTAAGCAATACAGCAGGACCACCACTAAAGGGTGGCGGACAGGGAATGTCGTTAATGCGACGCAGCATGGTGCTTTTATTGAATTGTCCGGCAGCAGCTGAGCACCTTGAACAGGAAAGATTACTGCTCGACCAAACTATGGAGGGTGCGCCCTTGTTGCTGATGTTACTGGATCACTGCCGCCAGCAGCCCTCGCTTTCAACAGGTGCTCTTTTAGAGCAGTTTCGCGACGACACTAAAAATTATGAAATCCTGAATAAACTGGCGACCCTGGATTACATGCCTGACGGTTCAACTCCGGACACAGAAACTGCAACGCTGGAACTCAATCACTGCATCGAGCAGTTACAGAAACGTAGTGAGAAAAGTGCCGCCTCAAAACTGGATCCGGGGCAACGCAAGGGCTTGTTGGCAAGACGCCGGCAAAAACGCTAGCGAACAGCATTGCCATGGCAATTACGCGTATTTACTGCGACACGGCGCTGCAACCTGAATGCGATGTGACACTCGACAAAACAGCCAGCCACCATTTGTTAACTGTACTTCGAGCTCGCATTGGCCAATCTGTTTGTGTCTTTAATGGTGACGGTAAGAACTATTTAGGCACCATCGAATCTGCCGATAAAAACAGATCGTGCAAGATACGCATCACTCAAGCCTTGGCTAATTCTAGCGAATCACCTTTGCAGACTTGCCTGATCCAGGGTATTTCACGCAACGACCGCATGGATTTCACGCTGCAAAAGGCAACTGAACTGGGTGTGAACAGGATCTTCGCTTTTCGTACTGACCTGGTGAACCAGAGAGTCCCCTTTGAACGACAACAAAAAAAAGCAGCTCACTGGCAGGCCGTAATCCAGAGTGCCGCTGAACAAAGCGGACGAGCGCAAATTCCATTACTTCAGCTATCAGAAAATCTGGCAACGGCAATAGCAATGGCCAAAGATTCGCCAGGCATTATTAAGGTTGGTGAAAAAGCCGCAGGCTGGCTTTTGCTACCCGATGCCGATCAAAAATTCAAAACCAGTATTGCTTCAAAGCCGGGGCTTGAGGCCGCATCAATAATCATTGGCCCGGAGCGTGGCTTAAGTGATAGTGAATGCGAAACTGCCAGGGCAGGCGGGTATGAAGCCGTAACACTGGGTCCAAGAATCATGCGTACTGAAACAGCAGGGCTTGCCGCCCTAAGTATTCTGCAAGCGTTAAGTGGAGATTTCTAAAACTAAAATTAATTATCCAGCGGCTTTGTTGCCAACCCGGCATCCTCCACAAGATCACCGACTACATCAAAAGGTATTTTGGCCGGCCAGTTTGAAAGTTTCACCGAACCTGTAATGCCATAACCTAAATCCACCGCATCTCCCCCTCCAAGGCTGGCTGCTGCAGATTTGAATTTTTCAATTAAATGCCCAAGGCCTGCTACCACCACGACATCCATGATGGCTTCGTCATTGGCTGGAATAGTCACAGAAGTTTGATTCACACCTTCAGCGATCTTTTTACCAGCAAGCAATGCCACAAAATCCAATGACTGTACCGGCAGGTCAAAAGAGTTAGGGTTTTTGACTCGCAAACTGAAATTCAGTTTCTGCCCGCTTAAACTGAAATTCAGTGGCCTGACACTTGCGATACTCACTTCAGGCGCTTGCGGCTTCACCTGCTTGAGCGTAGAACACCCTGAAAGCAACAACATTATGCAAACCAGCCAGGCAAGCAACAATCCGTGGTGGTGAAAATCACTTCGCCCGTTTTGCTCGATCTTCTCACCTTGGCCGATTTTCTCACCTTGACAATACGGCATGACTGAACTGGTTGAAATCAAGAATCTACTCCCGGATTATTTACCTTCATCATCAAAACCCGACGTTGCACCGCGAAAAACGAAGTACTGCGAAATATCTACAGCGGGTCAAGAACCTGCCGGTTCAGCTAATACCGACTTGAAAAAAATGTCTGCTCTTGCAAGAGCACTGCGTATGCGAGCGCGGCGATCACGATAGTTATCGAGCTGGTTTCGCAAAGAACCAAGGATCCTGGGCTCGATTAAAACTACGGTTCTACCACCTGAATCAACACCGCCCGGCACCGCATTCCCTTCAACTTCATATGAGCCTTCAAAGGTACGGTTTCTTACCGTCGCATGCCAAAGACGACTTTCAAGAAAGTTCTCCTGAAGCTGCAACTCTGCCAGAGTTTCATTCAGCCCTTCAACATAAGCGGTAACAAATTTTGTTTCTAAATCAGCCGGGCAAATATAACCATAGGTCTCTTCATTGCGACCTAGACGATAAGCAGTTTCCGTCTGGCAAAAATCGGCCAGACCGGCGCTATAGCCACGCGCGTAGACCGGCTCAACTACAGTGACACCGTGTTTGAGACAGGCTTTCCGGTGCAAGGCCAAAAATTCACCACCACGCCCCAGCGCTCCATCCCGGTAACCGATCTCCTGCCAATCACCACCTTCACAGTCGTGGCGATCAAGAGTTGCACAGGCCCCAAGAAATACCACTATCGATAACAGCAGCACTGATTTCAGGAGTAAGGAAAAACCACCTTGAGAAAAAGCCCCTGGAAATCCTGTCAGTGAAAAACCGGACAAGCCTCTGCACGGACTCCTTGCGGCATCAATTTCTGTATGCATGTCGCCCCTCCCCCTATAAAAGAACTTCCACCACAGCGCTCGCCATTCGCCAATGGCGTTTATATACCCATGGTCACAAGCTTAACTGTAATCAGGCAAAACCCTGATTAGTCAGCACTATTTTATTGATATTTAAAACAAATTTAACAGTTGGTAGCAGTTTTGGTGACACCTTGCCGGAACCCTGCGAGGCCTGTCTTGCAGCAGGCCAATACAGGCTTCGGATTAACGACTTATTCGAGAGCCGCCAATACTGCTTCGGCGCTGGAAACTTCCAGCGTTTTGGGTTGCTCCCGGGCTACCCAGCTAATGCGGGTATCGTCAATGATCATGGCATACCGATCCGAGCGAATACCAAAGCCACGAGCCGTAAAATCCAGTGTCATTCCCACAGCATTGGCAAAACTGCACAAACCATCTGCCAGCATCACAATCGAAGCCGCATTAGCCTGTTTGCCCCATGCATCCATGACAAAAACATCGTTAACGGATATGCAAGCGATACTATCTACACCCTTGGCCAATATTTTATCTGCGTTTGCGACAAAACCGGGTAGATGCGCTTCGGAGCAGGTGGGTGTAAATGCACCGGGGACTGCAAACAGTACGATTTTTCTACTACGGCAAAACGCCAGAGTCGATATTTCCTCAGGGCCATTCTCACCCATGGTGTGAACCTGAACATCCGGGATAGTGTCGCCCGCGGCAATTACATTGCCTGATTTCTCTGCCATTCTGACTCTCCAGTAATCGGGAAAAAGGTTGCCAGCATGATTTCACTGTTTGGCTGGCTGTGAAATTATAAACACTTCAGGCCTTTGTCGCGTGCTAGGCTGCCATTTCTATCGCCATGAAATCAACGCGACATTGAGCACCAAGAACAAACTTCCCCGTACAATATTCCTGTTGTCAGCCTGCAACGCCTATCTGTACATCAATCAGTCCCTGCTGATTACCATCTCTGTACTGATCGGGTTTGAACTCGCAGCTGACAAACGCCTCGCCACCCTGCCGATTGCCTTGCAGTTCCTCACCGTTATGGCAACGACAATTCCCGCTTCGTTGTTTATGGGGCGCTACGGCCGCACTGCAGGTTTCGTGCTTGGCTGCCTGATCGGTATAGCCGGTGCCATTACAGCATTGTGGTCGTTGTTCAACCAGAGTTTTTACGGTTACTGCCTGGCAACTATCTGCTTTGGCGCATTTGCCGCGACCAGTCACTACTACCGCTTTACCGCAGCCGAACTGGTTAAACCCGATATGAAAAGCCGTGCGATATCCATGGTTATGGCGGGTGGCGTGATTGCAGCATTTATTGGCCCTAATTTGGCGAACTGGAGTTCCGGCATGTTCAGCGCCAATAGCTTTGCCGGTCCATTTGTCGTATTGATTGTCAACTATCTGCTTTGCATCGCGACGGTGATTGTTGCGCGGCTGCCACCCGCTGTTAAGAAACAAGTGACACGACCGGGCGATGTCAGACGAGTCGCCGAAATCATCACGCAACCGGTATTCATTATTGCCGCGAGCTGTCAGATGTTCGGTTACGGCACCATGAACCTGATAATGACATCAACACCACTGGCAATGAAAACCCACACCATGACTCTGGGTGCTGTGGCTCTGGTTATTCAATGGCACGTTGTTTCAATGTTTGCACCCTCATTTTTTACCGGCCGACTGATCGATCGATTTGGACTGATTCGCATATTCAGCTGTGGTATCGCACTTAACTTTTTTTGTATCATCATCAATTTCCTGGGTGAAACCGTCTGGCATTTTATGCTGGCATTGATTCTCCTGGGTGTGGGTTGGAATTTCCTGTTTGTCGGGGGCACGACTTTACTGACAGACACCTATAACGAAGCAGAGAAAGCTAAAACACAGGCAGCCAATGACTTTTGTGTATTTTCTACTGTCGCCGTGACAGCACTGAGTGCCGGGGCCTTGCATCACTTGTTCGGCTGGCGTACTGTGAATCTGGTCGCTGTTCCCTTGCTACTGGGCATAGTCGCCGCAGTCATATGGCTACGCCGGCTGAGCAAGACGCAACGCGATTTGCCAATATAAATTTGCCAATATAAAAATCGGCCTGCTAAGAAATCGGCCTGTATGGAAACCAGATACAGCTGGCCGTAGTCACACACTGATTGAAAACATGTCCACGGTCGCCTTACATGCGCAAACACTCGCCAATCTGCTTCTACAGAACAAACCCTGCCTGGTATTAACAGGTGCGGGCGTTAGCTGTGATTCCGGCCTCGGCACTTACCGCGATGACCATGGTGAGTGGACACGTCAGCAACCAATAACAGCCCAGGCATTCCTCGGTAACCTTGCGGCCCGTCAACGTTATTGGGCTCGCAGTTACGTCGGCTGGAAAGACTTTAACCGTGCGCGCCCCAATGCCAATCACCAACTGATTCTGGAACTTCAACAGCTCGGTCTGTTAAGCGGTCTGGTCACGCAAAATGTCGATGGCCTGCACACGCAGTGTGGTCACCCGGATGTTGTTGACCTGCACGGTACGATTCATCATGTGAAATGTACGGAATGTGGTCGAACAACGGAACGCAGTAACTATCAGCAAGAAATGAAAATGCGTAACCCACAGCTGGAATCCCTCGCAGGTAGCTCTGCACCAGACGGCGATAGCGATCTGGAAGGAAATAAAAACTTCGAATGGCTGCGACCGCCTGCTTGCGAAGATTGCGATGGCATTATGAAACCAGATGTGGTTTTTTTTGGTGAAAACGTGCCGCGCGACAAGGTTGAACGGGTTTACACGCTGCTGGAGCAATCACAATCGTTGCTGGTGATTGGTTCATCCCTGATGATTTTTTCAGGTTACAGATTTGCGCGGCGGGCCGGGGAAAGTGG